>CAJUPF010000006.1 GCA_910588565.1 uncultured Lachnospiraceae bacterium | reverse complement strand
CGCTTGCCCCTTAAGTTCATGACATTGGTTCACGGCCTAACCCGGCCGCAAACTGAACGGTTACTTTTTTATCCTTATCACTATACCTGAACTTCCCCGGCCAAAATCCGTTTATAATCTTCATAATTTTTCTCCAGAAGAGACGGCGTATCCAGTCCGTAAGGACATTTCCCTTTACATTTTCCACAATGCAGGCAGTCTTCTATCTTTTTCATCTTTGCCTGAGCCTCGTCCGTCAGCTGCAGCTGTGAGGGGGAACGGCGCAGCAAAAGCGACATTCTGGCACAGTTATTAATTTCGATTCCAACCGGGCAGGGCATACAATAGCCGCAGCCGCGGCAAAATTCTCCGCTAAGCTCCGTTCTGTCACGATCAATCAACGCCTGCAGTTCCTCTGTCATTTTGGGCGGATGTTCAATATAGGAAATAAATTCCTCCAGTTCCTCTGTCCGCTGCACGCCCCAGATCGGCAGGACATTATCATACTGTGCCAAAAATGCGTAGGCGGCTTTGGAATTGGTAATCAGGCCTCCGGAAAGAGCCTTCATCGCCACAAAACCCATATCCGCCTTTTTACAAGCCTCCACGAGGGCTGTATCCTTCTCTGTCGCCAGATAGCAGAATGGGAACTGCAGTGTATCATATAAACCGGAGTCAATCGCTTCCTGCGCTACGGCGATACGGTGATTGGTGATTCCAATATGCCGGATCTTCCCCTGTTTCTTAGCCTTAAGCGCCGCGTCATAAAGGCCGCTTTCATCCCCGGGCTTTGGGCAGAATGCCGGATTATGAAACTGGTAGATATCTATGTAGTCTGTCCTAAGCAGTTTTAACGATGTTTCCAAATCCTTCCAAAAGCCCTCCGCAGTCTGTGCCATTGTCTTTGTCGCAAGATACACATGGCTGCGGACATCCGAAAGAGCCGCGCCCAGCTTTTCTTCACTGTCCGTATAGACCCTTGCCGTGTCAAAATAATCCATCCCCGCCTCATAGGCCTTTCTCACCAGCGCAGCCGCTTCCTGCAGGGAAATCCTCTGTATCGGCAGAGCGCCAAAGCCATTTTTGTTTACTGTAATCTGTGTCTTTCCCAATGTAACTTTTTGCACTTTTTATACCTCCTGTAATCTTGCAGTAAATTTTTTAAGTGACTGACCATAAATGCTGTATGTTATTTTACTACAGACCCAGAGATTTTGAAACAGAATTTTTATACCGCCATCCTTTTTACATATTCTACGGCTTTCTTCACGGGCGGAAGGTGAATCACAATTAATGTAATAACTGCTTCCGCTGCCAGATAGGAGCCGTTATACGCCAGAGAATACATCTGTGCGCTCATGCCATAATCTGCCGCGTACGCGCCAAAAAAGATCCAGCCGGATAAAAATGCAAAGACGCCTCTCCCAATCACCGCCACAAGGTATCCTTTTGCCAGACCATTTGGAGAATTATGAAAAAAACCTGAGAGGCCAAGGGCTCCAAAAGCCAGCGGATAATCCACAATTACCTGGGGAATTGTAAAAAAATAGGGTTCTATTACAAACTGCAGCAGCCCATACGCCGCTCCTGCCGCAAACCCTGGGCCAGGGCCGTACCAATAGCCAACCAATACCACAAACAACATACTCAAAAGCGTAACTTCGCCGCCCATGGGCAGTGAAAAAAGTTTGATCCGGGAAGTCACCATCGCAAGGGCAATCGCCACTGCCGCGTACACCAGATACTTTGTCTTCATTTTCTGCATAAAAAAACCTCCTGCGCTTCTTCCTGCCAGGCGGTTTTATCGCTTCCTTACGCCGGTACAGACCGGATCAAGTTGTGAGGGTTGATAAATATCTCTCAGCCAAATGGCACCCCTAGCAGAATATTCTGTTTTCATCCGGCTGTGATTATAACAGCCATCCGGCATAAAGTCAACCAAAGAGTTCCACCGCACAGTCAGAGAGAGGACACGCGGGTTACATTTCACACCCACGCCAGCCCTCTTGTCATCTTGCAGAAGAATCTTAAGTTATAAATATATGACCTGTAACAATGTTAAAATATTCACAATGTCTGGCACAGACACAACATTCAGCAACATACCCGGCAACCATTTATTCCAGTTCATACTCAATATCAATAAATTCACTGGAATCGAAAAAATCTTTTACCGTTATATTCAGTCCATTGCATACCTTTATAATCGTAAAAATACCTGGATTTTTCGTGGAACAGTTGATAATGTGCATTAAAGTTGTCAGTGGAACTGCCGATTTGTATGATAATTCGTAATACGAAATACCCTCTTTTTTACAAAGATATTCAATTCTTTTGGACAATCTCATTTGTACGCTCATTGATTTTCCTTCCATATATGGTTATAAACTAATATTACACTCTTTGAAATGCTAAATAGTTTCATATATGGTATTTCCAAGAATTTTTTACACTTTTAGCAGAATCTGCTCCCCATATCTTTCTTACTATAATGGCTGCGCCAGATTTCCTGCTTACCTGAAAAAAATCCACGTCCGTTTCTAAAGCTTTCCTCTTGCAACAACCTGAATGGTTATAAACACAACGTTCTACATCATACGGGAAATAATACAGCCCTTGATTATCTTTGCCGCATACGAGATATCTTCTTTTGTCAGCTGCGTACTGCATGGGATATTCAAAATACAGGCGCTGTAATAAGGCGCCCGCTCTATTTCATATGCCACATATTGCCGGTATGGACGCTGCTCATGAATCAGTCCCCAGACAGCCCTGGTCTGCACGCCGTCATTCTGAATGGACGCTATCAGCTCTTTTAAGGTACAGGTAAGACGATCCATCTTCAGTTCCAGGGAATAGAACCATTGGTTTGACCAGGTTCCCTGGCGGAATCCCAGCAGTTTTCCGGCAGGAAAATCAGCAAACAGTTTTTGGTACAACTCATAATTGCTGTGTTTCCTTGCGATAAACGTATCCAGCTCCTCCAGCTGGGCGGCTCCCAGCGCGGCCTGCAGATTTGTCATACGGTAGTTGTATCCCACTTCATCGTGGATATAAAACAGCGGATCATCCTTTGCCTGTGTAGACAAATACTGCATATGCGCCACCGTCTCTTCCTCTCTGGCCGTCACAGCCCCGCCTCCGCCTGTCGTAATAATCTTATTGCCATTAAATGAATACGCGCCAAAATCACCGATTGTACCTGCAAATTTCCCCGCATAGGGACCCTCGGTATACCGGCTCCCCAGCGCTTCTGTCGCATCCTCAATAACCTTTAGATGAAACTTCGCCGCAATTTCCATAATCTGTTCCATATCCGCCAGATTGCCAAATACATGAACCACAATTATCGCTTTTACCGGCCTGCCGCTCGCTTTGTGAATCAGCTCTCCCTGCTTTTGCTCACACTCGTTTTCACAAAAACGGCGCAGTTTTTCCGGGTCGATACATAAGCTGTCGTCACAGTCCATAAACACCGGTTCCGCAAACTGATACCGCACCGGATTGACTGCCGCAATAAAGGTCAGCGCCGGGACAATAACCAGATCCCCAGGCGTTACGCCGCACTCGATCAAAGACAGATGCAGCCCAGCGGTACCACTCTGGCAGGCTGCGGCTTTGGGGACATGCAGATATCCTGCCAGCTGCTTTTCCAGCTGTGTAATGTAAGCTCCCCCTGTGGACACCCAGCCCTGTGCCAGCGCGTCTTCTACATATTTCTTTTCATTTCCCTCAAAGTTGGGAATGGACAATGGAATAAATCGTGCCATGGGTTTTCTCCTCTATACATTGTAAATATCGGCTTTATAAGCGCTCATATTCTGGCGGAGCCAGGCAATTGTTTCGGCAATCCCCTGTGCAAAGGTATAACTCTGCCTCCAGTCTGTCAGCTCTTTTAGTTTGGCATTGGAGCCCAGCAGACGGTTTACCTCGCTCTTTTCCGGGCGCAGCCGCTGCTCGTCGCAGATAATTCTGGCAGAAGGATTGATCTGGGATATAATTTCAGCCGCCAGATCCCCAATGGAAATCTCCTGCTGCGTAGCAATATTGATTTCCTGCCCTATAGTTTTATCCGATTCTGCAATTGCAAGAAAGCCTGCCGCGGTATCTTTGACATAATTAAAATCCCTTGTCGGCGTCAGAGAACCTAGTTGAATCTCTTCTTTTCCATCCAGGAGCTGCGTAATAATTGTGGGAATAACAGCCCTTGCAGACTGCCTTGGCCCAAAGGTATTAAAAGGCCTTACAATGGATACCGGGAGATTAAAGCTGCGGTAAAAACTCTCCGTCAGACGATCCGCCCCGATTTTGGTAGCCGAATACGGAGACTGGCCCTGGTAAGGATGTTTTTCATCAATGGGGACATACTGCGCCGTTCCGTAGACTTCTGAGGTAGACGTCACCAAAACGCGTTCTGTCTCTAAATCCCTGGCTGCCTGCAGCACATTTAACGTGCCTTTGATGTTAGTATCTACATAAGAATCCGGCGAATGATAGCTAAAGGGGATTGCTATTAACGCGGCAAGATGAAATACCGCATCCACGCCTTTCATTGCTTCCCGCACACCATTCGGATCTCGGATATCTCCCGGGAAAATTTCAATTTGATCTAATTTTTCTTTGGGAAACGTGTCCAGCCAGCCCCATGTATTAAAAGAATTATAATAAACAAAGGCTTTTACATCATAGCCTTTTTCCAGCAGGCTCTCCGTCAGATGGCTTCCGATAAACCCATCTGCGCCTGTTACAAGTACTTTTTTCATAGGAAACCTCCTTACTTCCATTTCATTCCGACTTCAGATTCAGCTTCTGTTCCATACGCCGCATTTCTTCAAATTCACCCATATCCAGAAAAGAATCTTCACTGATGGGATACATTCCAAGTTTACGGTTCTGTTTCAAAAGTGTATCCGCCAAATCTGTCATATGGAAAAACGTATCCTCTGGTATCTCATCCCGCAAATCCGGATTCAGGATATACATTCCGGTATTGACAAAATAGGATAACCTGGGTTTTTCTTCCATTCTTTCGATCGATCCATTTTCTTTGGAATGTACCACGCCATAAGGAACTTCGATATTTTTCAATGCAGTTACGATTGTCATTTCATTGCCGGACGCTCTGTGGTAACGGTAGATATCCTCATAATCCGCATGGATTAAAATATCACAGTTTGTCACAATAAAAGGGGTATCAAATTCCTTTTCCAACAGCCGCAGGCTGCCGGCCGTACCCAACGGTTTATCCTCTTCCACATAACATATCGTATAGTCAGCCGTCAATTCGGAAAAATACGTTTTGATCATATTTTTCCTGTAATTCACCGTAGCGTAAAAATCTTTGATCCCATAATCCCTGAAATTATCAATAATACGTTCCATAATCGGGATATCGCCGATCGGAATCAGCGGTTTGGGCAAAATTTTGGTGTAGGGATAGAGCCTGGTTCCCTTGCCGCCCGCCATAACCACCACAGAAACATCCCGCAGTTTTTCTTTATGCTTTGGCACGTCTTCCTCTTTTGTCTCCTGAAAAATAATATCAGAAACAATCCCTTCCGCGCTTACAATCGGCACAGCTGTAATCTTCTGTTTTACCATATATTCTTTTGCAGCAGAGCGTTCCGTATGATAAAGCGCTTTGGGGCTGCGGTTCATCATGCGTTCTATATCTGCCTGCAGATTCCCGGTTTTGATCAGCCACCGGCGGATATCTCCATCCGTCAGAACGCCGGATAATTTCCGGTTTTCATCCACAACAAACAAAAGACCCCTGGCATTACTGTCGATCTGCTGCATCGCTTCTACAACAGTACTTTCAGGGGATGCTAAAAATAATTTTAACTGTTCGGCTTTCATAAAGCAACCTCCTTGCCTGCAATTATCCGTTATCCTTTCTAAATCATTCCATTACTCCCATCCATTCCATTGCCGCCTCTGCCATCTTAAAATCAATCCCGTCATCAATATCAATCGAATGCAGTTTGTCCATCACATACGCATAGGATTTTTCATTGTATAAATTCTCTTTTGCAAGCAGCATCCGTGTGCGCTGGATATAGATCGCCCCGTTAATACGGTAATATCTGGAAAGCGCCTGCCTGGGGCCGATTTTGTTGCTGTCCAGAAAGCCATGCATGGATTGCGTTTCATCCAGGGTATTGCAAATCTGCATGGAATGCTCCATCTGGCAGACGCTAATCACCGCGTCTGCGTCTTTTTCCCGGAAAATCTGAAAAGCTTTCTGGATATCCTGCGCATCCCGTAAGGGGGAGGTTGGCTGCAGGAGTGTTACCAAATCAAAGGTCTGTCCGGCTTCCTTATATTTCTGCAAAACGTACCGCAATGCATCCCAGGTACTTGCCGTATCTGCCGAAAGCGATTCTTCCCGCAGAAATGGAACGTCTGCTCCATAGGATTTTGCGATATCCGCATATATTTCACTGTCTGTAGATACATGCACGCAGTCAAACAGCTTTGACTGCACAGCTGCTTCAATGGTGTACGCCATCATGGGTTTTCCATTTAATTCTTTGATATTTTTATCCCTCAGACCTTTTGAACCGCTTCGGGCGGGGATAATTGCAATTGATTTCATACTGCCTCCAGAGTAGACGATTATTTTTTAATAACTACAGGGCTTCCGCCTGAATCGAATAGAATTTCTTCTCCAGATTAATCTTATTATTTTCCAGGAAATCTTTCAAAATTGCGGTAATTCTTTCTGACGTATGTCCATCTCCATACAACTTTGATTTCCTGCGCTCCATCTGCGCTGCCGTATGCATGGCCGCTGTGATTTCCTCATGGGCGCTTTTGCAGGAAACGATTGTATCCGCCATCAGCCTGCCTTTCTGGCGGTTTCCGATATTGACTGTCGGCGTGCCCATAGCGGGCGCTTCGATAATGCCGCTGGAAGAATTGCCAAGGACAAAATCACTGTATCTGACAGCGCTTAAATAGCGGACCATTCCAAGGGAAGCTGTAAGTTTTGCGCCTTCTGTCTCTTTTGCAAACTGTTCTAAGCATTCATTTACAAGATGTCCCCCGACGTCTGCATTGGCTTTTGTAATCAGATAATAATACTGCGGATTCGCCTTCATAGCTAAAATCAGTTCCTGAACCTGTTGTCTGGCTTCCCCGGCTTCCAGTGTAACCGGGTGGAATGTAACAACTACAAGCCTGCAGTTTTTGGGAATGCCAACTTCCTGACAAAGTTCCGATGCGCTTAACAACGGAACTTTTAAAATATTTTCTACGCCAAGGGCTCCGGTATGAAATACCCGCTCCGGCGATTCTCCCATCTGGATAATTCTCTGGCGGTAAACTTCTGCTGCCGCAAAATGCAGGTAACTCATCTTCGTCACGGCATGACGGACGCAGTCGTCTACCGCACCCTCCGTCAGCTCTCCTCCATGCAGATGAGCAATGGGGATTCTCTCATTCATAGCCGCACAGCAAATTCCAAGTATCTCCGTCCGATCTCCCAGTAATATCAGCAGATCCGGCCTGTCTGACCGAAAAGCTTCTGCAAATCCTCTCAGTGCATTCGCCATGGTAATAGAAATATCAAACGGAGTATTCCCCACTTCCAATATGGGGATCTTTTTATAAATTCGCAATCCGTCTTTTACAATTTCCTCCTGCGTATTTCCATATTGCTGTGATAAATGCGTTCCGGTTACATAAAGCTGTACCTGAAATGTCTTCTCTTCGTTCAGACGGAAGATAAGAGGCCGCAGAATCCCATACTCCGCTCTTGTTGCTGTTACAATGGCAATTTTTCTCATATCAATTCATCCGCCTTATAATCCTTTTGCGCTGCTGTACCCAGAATTTCCTTCCATTTCATCGGGCTGATTCCGTTTCCGGGGCGTTTTACTGCAAGGTTACTTTCTGAAAATATATCCCCTCTGGCAATATCACATGCAGCGACAATGCTTTTTCTAGCAGCAGTACAGTTCTTCTCTTCAGAAGCTGTCCGCTTTTTGATGCCGTCTCCAAGGCTGTTCTCGATGTTACGGATGGCTTTTGTCATTTGTTTTAGTTCATCCGGTTCCAGACTTGCCCGGTGATCCGGGCCTTCCATTGTCTTATCCAGGGTGAAATGCTTCTCAATAACAACTGCTCCAAGCGCCGCGGCAGCGATAGGGACTTCAATTCCAACCGTATGATCCGAATACCCTACAGGCTTTTTCAATTCTCTTCTCATGTGTTCCATTGCCCGAAGATTTACATCACAAAAAGGTGTGGGATACTCCGTATTGCAATGCAGAAGTGTAATATCTGTAGTTCCGTTTTTCTCAAGGACTGTAATGGCATCCTGTATTTCCTGCATATTGCACATTCCGGTGGACATAACTGTTTTTCGCTTCGTATTCGCTATTTTTTCCAGATAAGGGAGATTTGTAATTTCCCCGGACGGAATTTTCCAGAAATCCATATCCAATTCCTGCAAAAAGTCTATGCTTGGCAGGTCAAACGGCGTGGAAAGAAAACCGATTCCCACTTTATCACAATAAAGCTTCAGTTCTTTAAATTCCTGCTGCGTTAATGCCAGATTCCGAAGCATATCCAGCTGGGATTCTTCCGCTTTTTCCATATCTTCAGCGAGGATTTCCTTATTACTGACGCATGGCATAGAGGGTTCCTTAGAAAGGGTTTCCTTATTGCCGCTGCATGGCACAGAGATATCCTTAGAGAGGATTTCTTTTTGATAGTCAGCTTTGGCTGCAAATTTTGAAACCAGTTTTTCGGGAATGAAGGTCTGAAATTTAATATAATCCACGCCCGCATCCTTTGCAGCGTCGATCATCTGCCTGGCCAGCGCTGCGCTGCCATTATGGTTTACTCCTGCCTCCGCAATTATCATAATACTCATATCTTCACCTGATTCTCTTTGCCGGAACACCCGCAACCGTACAGTTTCCGGCAATATCGTTTATCACTACGCTTCCTGCCCCGGTAATCGTATCCCGGCCTATGGTCACGCCCTGAATCACCTTCGTACCAAGGCCGATATCACAATTATCTTCAATTGTGACATTTCCTGCCAGACGCACATCTGGGCTGAGGGTTACAAAATCCCCAATCCGCCCGTCATGGCAGATTCCGCTTCCCAGATTCAGAAAAACAAAATCTCCCAGAATCACATTTGTGGAAATCCTGGCGTCCATGCTGATAATGCAGCCTGTTCCTATCCGAATATCCCTGCAGATATTGGTGTTCCCCAGAATCAGGTTTGGAAACTGGATCTGCGTGTTCTTCTGTAATTTTTCTGCAATTTTCCGCCGCAAAGACGGACTGCCCGTGCAAATTGCCGCGTTTACCGGAGTTGTCTGATTCAACAGATAATCATCATTCCCAAGATAAGGAATGAACTGGCCTCCGATATGCTCTCCTGTGCCGGACTGCGGCGGGATAAGATCTGTATAGCCAGTGATATCCCAGGTTCTGGCCTGGCTGTTCTGTCGGTTGATTTGATTGAATTCCTGTATCTGCCAGACAATTTCCCTCATACAGCCGCCAGAACCAACTAAGATAAGAGACTGTTCCATGCTGTTAAGCGGTTACTTCTTCTGCCGCTTTTCCAAGAGCTTCAAATACTGGGATAAGTTCTGTAAAGGCTTCCGCCATCCTGGCGTCGTCTTTTGCGGCAATGGCGCTGCCTAAGGTCTGCACCTTTTCATTGAAAGCTTCTTTGTCAATACGTGGTTTATCTTCGTTTAGTAATTCCATGGTGCCGTTCATAACCTGGATCTCCCAGTTCATGGCATTGATGATGTCAGTTAGGAATGCATCCGTGTCTTCTAAGCGTTCGCCGGCAAGTTCTTTTACAATAATATTCATGTTTTTGACCAGACGGACATTAAACTCCATCAGTGTTTCCAATGCTTCTTTTTGCTCTGCTCTGTTCTCAATCATTTCCTATATCCTCCGTGATTTTTATTCTTTTATTTATATCGCCATTTTGTGCGAAATTATTTAATAGATATATAAAACTGCAAGGTTCACAAAGTTAAATCCCAAATTCCTCAAATAATTTTTTCTGATACTCCTGGTCAGATGCCGCATGAATAATTTCTTCTGTCCGACCTTGCTCCTGTAAAATAAGAATTAATCGGTTTACGCGAGCTTCTCCCTGTGAAATTCCCTGTTTTATTCCCTGGGATTTTGCCTCTCTTAATTTATCCGATGGCAGCTCCAATACTTTTCCACCCATCACTTTTCCCATCCTTTCCTTTAAATCTGATTCATTCCTTAGCTGATAATCAGCAACTTTTTGTATCAGACGAATTAAATCCTGATATAACCCTGTTTCCTCCTGTTCTGCTTCTTTCCAAAGCTGCATAACGATTTCTTTAATTTCTTTCACAAATTGATTTGTAAGTTCTGGATTATGGCTGATTCGATAAAACTCTTTTTCGTAGCGCATAATATAGTACGGCAAACAGATGTACAGCTTCTTCTCAAATAATTCTTCTATGGAGTATTTCTGCGCTTTTATAACAGGAACCTTGTACTTTATAGTCTGTCCATCTGAAAAAATAATTTCCAGTTCTTCCTCGTCCGGCGTATTTTTATTATGTCTTAAATAAAAAATACAGGAATGCGGAAAACGAATCTGATATGTTCCCTTCCAAATCTCTGCCTGGCTTAACGCAATCATAAAATCATACTCTACCATCCGCAATACCATTCCGCTGTCTTTTGTGCTCTGGCATTCCATATGATAGATATGATTTCCGATTACAATGCAGCCATCCGCTACAACCTTTGAAACAACTTTCTGATATTCTTCCGGAAGCCTCGTTACTGGCTCGTAATCCGCATATTCTGTATGAAAAACCTCATTGATTAGCGGAATCAAAAGCTTCGGATGTCTTTCTTGTATTGTCCGAAATACATCGTCATAAATTGTGCTATTTATTTCTTCCATCTATTTCCTCCTATGAAGTTGTATTTCAGGAGGTCTATACATAGAAACCTCCTGCCTCTTAAATGTGAAATCAAAAGCAGGAGTTTTCTGAATTATATTTTTGATGGATTTGCTATGGCTCTCATTTCCTTAGATACGTCATATAGACAACTGATAAAATCAATCACAAGAAAATCTGCTTTCTAAAAGAGTATAACATCTATCCGCAAGCCTGGCAACTTATTTTTGAATGCGAAAAAAATCTAACCCACTCTCCAAGGCGCCTCCCCGGTATTCCAGAGTTTCTCCAGGTATTCCCTGTCATGAATATTATCCATGGGCGACCAGAAACCTGTATGTTTATATGCCGCAAGCTGCCCGTCTGCTGCAAGCTGCTCGAATGGTTCCCGTTCCAGCATGACGCTTCCATCTCCAAGATACGGATAAACAGAAGGTTCCATTACCATAAACCCAATATTTACCCACGCCTGATCCTCTCTGGCCTTTTCCTGGAATCCCAGAATCTGCTTCCCGGTATCATCCAGGCGCAGTGCGCCAAACCGTCCTTCCGGCTGCGTTGTGGAAATGGTAACCGTCTTCCCCTGCTCCTGATGAAACTGCAAAAGTCTGTGCAAATCCACATTTGAAACGCCATCCCCATATGTAAGCAGAAACGGGCCGTCTCCAATATACTCCCGCACACGCAGAATTCTCCCTGCCGTTAATGTCTCAAGGCCCGTATCCACTAACGTTACTTTCCAGGGCTCACTGTTTTTCTCCAGGATATTCACATGCTGATTTTTCAGACTGATTTCTATCTGACTGCTGTTCTGGTAATAATTCACAAAATACTCCTTTATCATATGCCCTTTATATCCGCAGCATACGATAAACTCCTGAAATCCAAACGACGCATACTGGCGCATAATGTGCCACAAAATCGGCTTACCCCCGATTTCCACCATAGGTTTGGGGCGAAGCCTGGATTCTTCACTGATCCTTGTCCCTTTTCCGCCTGCTAAAATAACTACTTTCATCATACAAAATTTCCCTGCACTATTTCATTTACATCTTCCTGACCGCTTCTTTTATCGTCTTTGCCATATAATCTATCATTGTTTCCGTCATACCCGGATATACGCCTATCCAGAAGCTGTGCTCCATAATAGAATCCGTCGTACTGAGGGTACACGGTACACGATATCCCTCTTGCTGCTGCCGCATTTCATCAAAACATGGCTGCTTAACCAGATTTCCGGAAAACAGCATTCGTGTCTGTACACCATGCTTTTCTAAATAACCTACCACCTGATTTTTATCCACCCCATCTTTGCAAGTAATCAGAAATCCAAACCAGGATGGGTTAGAGTCAGGACATGCTTCCGGAAGTATCAGCTTATTCTCCACTTCCAGTAACTGCTCTTTTAACCGTCTGAAATTTTCCCGCCGTCTTCTGGTAAACTCCGGAAGCTTTTTCAGCTGGGCGCAGCCGATTGCAGCCTGCAAATCAGTCGCCTTTAAATTATAGCCAAAATGTGAGTAGACATATTTGTGATCGTAACCCAATGGCAGCTCCCCATACTGCCTGTCAAACCGATGCCCGCACAGATTATCCTGTCCGGAAGGACACACGCAGTCGCGCCCCCAGTCCCGCATGGAACGAATAATTTTATGCAAAAGAGGATTGTCCGTGTAAACGGCGCCGCCCTCTCCCATCGTCATATGATGCGGCGGATAAAAACTGCTGGTACCGATATCTCCGATACTGCCTGTTTTTTTCCAGACGCCATCCATACAGTATTCGCTGCCCAGGGCGTCACAATTATCTTCGATCAGCCATAACCCGTGCCTGTCACAAAACTCCCGCACTGCTTTTAAATCAAATGGATTGCCCAGAGTATGCGCTATCATCACAGCTTTTGTCCGTTCTGACAAGGCCTGCTCCAGCAAAGACACATCGATATTGTACTGGGGAATGGTCAGATCCAGAAAAACCGGTATCGCGCCATATTGAATATAAGGCGTCACCGTAGTCGGGAAGCCCGCCGCTACTGTCAGGATTTCGTCTCTGCGAAAAATGCGCCGCTCCCCCAGCAGCGGCGACGTAAGCGCCATAAATGCCAGCAAATTCGCCGAAGAGCCTGAATTTACCAGAGAGCAATAACGCACCCCGATATATTCTGCCAGTTCACGCTCAAACTGCTCCGTATAACGACCTGACGTCAGCCAAAATTCCAATGCGCTGTCCGCCAGGTTTTTCATTTCTTCCTGGTCATAGACACGGGAAGCGTAAGCGATTCTGTCTCCTTCCTGAAACGTTTCTTTTTTCTGATGAAAGGTTTTATAGTATTCCTCCACCATCTGAAGGATTTCTTCCCGTGCCTGCGCTTCTGATTTATGTTCAAACATATTTATCTGTCCTTTCTCTAGAGCGTATTTGAAGACAGAAACTCATCTATCTGTGCTTCCATACAGGCTCTGACATTTCCCTGTTCCTGATAAACTTTTGTCCATTCCACTGTCTTTTCTACTGCCTTTTGTATATTCCATTTTGGCTTCCAGCCGATTCTGCTCTTAATGCGGGAGCAATCCAGCTTTAGAAAAGACGCCTCATGAGGTCCACCGTCATGGATATTTTTCCAGGAAGCTCCATCCTGCCAGATACGGCAGAACAGATCCGCCAGCTCTCCTACGGTGATGCAGTCGCTTTCCTGCGGACCCACATTATAATATCCCTGCTGTTCCGCAGATACTGCCTGCTGCTCCGCTATCATCAGATATGCGCTTAACGGTTCTAAGACATGCTGGAAAGGGCGGATAGCATAAGGATTGCGAATGATAATCTCTTCTCCCGCCATAGCTGCACGAATGCAGTCCGGAATAATCCTGTCTTTTGCAAAATCTCCGCCGCCAATCACATTGCCGGCTCTGGCAGTAGAAACCGGGATATTCATATTATCCAGAAAAGATTTTTTATAACTGTGGGTCACCAGTTCCGAGCAGGATTTGCTGTTGGAATAGGGGTCGTAGCCATCCAGCGGATCTGTTTCCCGATAGCCCCAGTCCCATTCCTGGTTTTCGTATACTTTGTCAGTGGTGACATTGACTGCAGAAATTACTCCCGCTGCGGTTCTGATACATTCCAGGACATTCACAGTCCCCATTACGTTTGTATCATATGTGTATACTGGATTATTGTAACTCTCCCGTACAATCGGCTGCGCTGCGAGGTGAAAGACAATTTGTGGATTGTGCTCTTGAAATACTTTCTGCAGGTGATCCAAATCGCGTATATCACCCTCTATGGAATGCATCTTACTGCCTGCTTCTGACAGAGAAAACAGCTGTGCTTCTGCAGAGGGAGCCAGTGCGTATCCTACGACATTAGCTCCTGCCATCTGCAGCATGGTACACAGCCAGCTTCCTTTGAAACCTGTATGGCCTGTAACCAGTATGGTTTTTCCTTTATAAAAATTGAGATTTTTCACTTTCATCCGTCCTTTTCATGAAATCGTAATCGTTCTCTTTTCCCCTTAATCTTCCCATACTTTCCATGGCGCCTGATTTGTATTCCACATATATTCCAGCAGAGTTTTGTCGCGAATGGTTTCCATAGGCGACCAGAAACCTTCATGGCAGTATACAGAGACGTCATCCCGCGCTGACAGGCGCCTTAACATTCGCTCCCCCAACAGCGTCTCGCCTCTGTCCAAATAATGAAATATCCCTGGCTCAAATACCATGCTGCAGGCATTTACCCAGGGGGTGCTGCTGAAAGATGGATCTGCAAATATGTCAAGATCTCCGTTCCGATTAATGGGAAGAATTTTGTTTCTGCCAGTCGGATATGCCGCTGCAAAGGTAGCGGCTCTGCCCCCGCTTCTATGCTGCCTTATCATCTTCGCTATATCAATATCCGATACGCAGTCCCCATAAGTCACAAGAAACGGTTCCTCCTGTAAAAGTTCCCGAATACATAAAATACGTTCTGATACCGAAGAATGCCTTCCAGTATTTATCACCGTCACCTTCCAGTCTTCCGTTCTTTTTTTATGGATTTCTATTTGGTTGGACTGCAAATCCACCGTAATATCCGACTGATAGATGTAAAAATTCATAAAATACTCTTTTATCATTTCTCCTTTGTAACCCGTGCAAATGATAAAATCTTTGCAGCCATAATGGGCATATTGCTTCATAATATGCCATAAAATCGGCCTTCCTCCAATTTCCGCCATGGGTTTTGGAATTTTCTCATCTTCTTCAATTAACGTGCTTGGCAGTCCGCCTGCTAAAATTACTACTTTCATATGTTTTTCCCTCAAACTGTTATCCAATCAGGACTCTCTTTCCTTCCGATGCAAAGCCGCGTCAGCGTAATGTTCTCCCATCCTTTTGCCAAACTCTCTGATCACATTTACAAATTCCCGATCTGTATCTAACAGAAGTTCTGATCTTTTCTTTGCCAGTTCAGATTGTATTTTATAAAATGATTTATCCTGCTGATATCTGTTTATAAACTTTGCCATTTCACAATAATCTTCCACCCAAAATGATTCTCCCACTGTAACGCCTACGTCGCCATAAGCGGTAGAGACCACTGGAAGCCCTTTGCTCATTGCCTCTGCCGCCGATGTTCCGCCGCCCAAACGGATCGGGTTAACAAACAGATCGCATACTTCTAATACTGCAAGCACATCATTACATGACCCAAGATAATACATGCATTTGTCCAATTCAGAATACTTTTGTATATAACTGTTGAAATTTTCAAATTCGCCAATAAATACACATCCTATACCAGCATTATCAACCTGACATAACATCTTCATAAACGCGTCGTCTATTTCCCTGTCCAGCCGCGTCCCCACAACTGCAATTAAAAATTTATTATCAGGCAGTCCCAGTTCATTTCTGTTTAAAAACATCTGCTGCTTTGCTAAGCCAAATGTAAATACAGATGGTATTACATGATTTTGCTCTTTTCCCACCTGCGATAATATCCAGCGTTCCTTATCGGTTATGGCGGCTGCGGATACCTGGTATTGTGTCTCAGTCACCGATAACCTGGAAAATCCTGTAACAACCGATAAAACAGGAAAACTGCGGCTAAGCAGATTCGCAAGTATGCTCCCCGTTCCTATTTCTAAAATAAACTGCGGTTTTAAGCCTGTTATTTTCTCTGACAAAAGCTGCAGCACATTTATATCAGGCATATTATTCTCACATTGAAAAAAAGGAACTTTCACAGTTTTCCATTCCAAATATTCCTCATTGCACAATTCTTCCATATACTCTGGAACAAACATCCCAATGAAAGGAATACAGCCTCTCATAGAACCTGCTTCGGCAGTATTTATAAGCAGCACCCGCTTACGCATAACTTCAATTAACACTCTGCAACGATCCAGCGCTGTCTTTGAAGGGCCATGTAAGCCGACTCCTGCATACTGCGTCATGATTACAACCACAAATTCCCTGTTCCTGTCTTCCTGTTTTATCCATTCCAATCCTCGTACGTTCTTGGCATACATGTTACATATACGTTGAAACAATTTCCAATGCAGCGCTTTACCAGTTTCTGATTCACATTCAGGATCATTCACAAATCTGGCCGCTATCTGCCAGTACAAAAAATACAATGTATCTGCGCGCAGCCCCGGTGAGTTTAAGATAATTTCCAACAGCTCAACCATCCACTTCCTTTCGTGGATATAAAATGTTAAAACAGAATACATATATATCGCAGACAGATATTTTTCTTTATCGATCCTGCCAGCTGCGTTCCAAAGCGCTTCTCTTTTTTGTATTTCGGGAAGCTTCCGGTATATTTGGGCAAACTCTCTCATCTGCAGCGCCAGTCTCCCGCTTACTTCATCCGCTCTGATACGCTTTATTTCACATTCTATCTCTCTGCAGATTTCTTTTAGTTCCTTTTCCACTCCTGCTTCACTCCCCTGACAATGCCATGCCGAAGATCACCGGCTATCCAACTATCCATATCCTCCTTAAAAAACATATATCCTTTTGTCGTTGACGTATAAAAATGATGCGCTTCCAGAATTTCCCGAATATCCCTTTCTGCATTCTTCCGATGATATGAACAAATGGCACATTTTACATTTCTGCTGTCAGACAGAATTTTAGACGCCCCTTCTAACGCGGGAACTTCCGCTCCCTCAACATCCAATTTAAGGAAATTTACATAACCCTCTTCCACGATCTGATCCAGGCTCGCACAAGTTTCATTATCTGCATCACCCAGCATTTTTTCAACTATAACAACTTTCTCCCTCCATGGCTCAAACGTTTTTTGCAGCGCTTCGATCCATTTATGTTCGCATTCCACTAAATAAACTTTTTTTACTTTTTCTATTATTTCTAAAGCAAAGTTTCCCTCGGCAACTCCGGCGTCTACTACAATATCCCCTTCGTCTACAGAAAACGTATCGTCCAGGTAACGGTGCGGCGAGTCCAAATCCTGTTCCAGGTACACAAAGTTAATCGCCAGTGCCACCTCTTCTTTGGTATACCCTTTCGGATAATAGATTTTTTTGCCGTTCCAAAGGGTAAAATGCATCTCGGCTTCCGGATCATACCAAACCTCGTTTAATCGTTTATCCGCATATTTGTATTTGTCTGCAAAATCCTGATTATATGCCTCTACAGACTGATTTTTTTCGATATTTCGTAAGATTTCCTGAATATCTTTATCTCCCGATTCCTGATACTTTAATTTCAATTTACGAATAAGCATTTGCTGTGCAAACTGATTTGGCCTGGAATTTCCCTGTTTCACCTGCAATTGCAGTATATCCTTCTCTTTCTTCAATTGTTCATTTTCCATCGTCAAAAATACAGAAAGCATGTGCATGCATTCCAGTAGCAATAATTCTGTACCCAAATCCGCCTGACCTTCGGCTAAATTTGTTAACAATTGATAGATATACTCAGAATAACGAATCTCCGGAAAATTGGCGTTAATTTTTACAAATAAAGTAAGAAATCTCGTATAAAAATAGTCTACATCCTCCAATTCCATTTTACTGTATAATTTCACATTAGAAACCATTGCAATGATTTCGTTAAATTGAGCCACGGCATCCAATAACATATTGCGTTCATGAAATATGTTGTATGAAATAGGAAGAATTTCCCCAAACTTACCTTTCAAAGGCGCCGGCAGCGAAAAGCATTCCTGCATATATCGTATCATTTCAAATGTACGATGCTGCCAGGTCATTTCCTTCTGCGCGCGCACTTTCCCGGTTAAAGCTATCTCTTCCGCACAATCCGGATGATTTAGCAGCCACTCTATCTTGCCGGGAAGCTCTTCAAGCT
Organism: uncultured Lachnospiraceae bacterium; assembly: GCA_910588565.1. Taxonomy (GTDB): domain Bacteria; phylum Bacillota; class Clostridia; order Lachnospirales; family Lachnospiraceae; genus Roseburia_B. The sequence continues at coordinate 55,062 of CAJUPF010000006.1, read as the reverse complement.
TTTGCAAAGAATAAAACACCATTTCTTTTCCGTCTGTAAAATTCTCCCGGATATACCTGCTCTCATCTGTCACAGCAACGGCTCCGCTCAACATTGCCGCAGCGATCCGTTCTTGAAATCCATCTTTAAACCAAGGCATAATATTAATTGAAATTTTTGAATCTGCAACTGCTTTTCTGGCTACATAATAATCGCCCGCTTCAACAATCAGATTCTCTTTCCCATTTCCTTCAAATGCTTCCCACCCATTTCCAAACACATGCACCTGCAATCCGCTTTCTACTAAACACCGGATCATTTTATCCCGATAAAAAATTCTTGCATATGCGTCTACCACTCTGAATCCTTCCATATAAGAATCAAATTCCTGCCTGGATACTTCTAATCCAAAATAATCCAGGCAATTCTGCAGACACATTTCCAGATCCTGCTGTGGATTTTCTATTATACTATCCGCCATATACCGTAACATTTCATGGCAGGCCGGATCGCATGTAAAAATTTCATGATAGGCTTCTTCCGGCTTTTTATAACTTCCTGTAAACACAATGTCCCTGGTGCGTTCCCGATATGGTATATGCCGTTTTACGGCTTCTCCGGATAACGGAATATATTCCACATATTTTATATTAGGACAATACCGTTCCATATACGATTTATGACGCCTGTCGCAAACAAAGACGATTGACCTGTCGTTCAGCCCCTCTAACCGATGTTTATGAAATGCCGGATGATCCGCCAGATAAGTCATATAATATGCCTGTCCCAACGGCTTTGTTAAAATTGCATTACAAACAAAAGTAATATCGATTCTAAGACTGTTCATCATTTCTGCATACTGAAATTTCCATGATTCCTCTGTTACATCTAACACGACTGTATGATAACCAGCCATACGAAATCCCATTTCTATCTCGTCTATATAATTACGCATGGCGCTGTACTGTGAATCTCCTTTTACCAGCAAAACATTCGGCATTTTATCATTCCTCCCAGATTACTATGTTAATCATTTATATTAAAATAACGCTTATATATTGAATCCATTTATATTTAACAGCAATTTACTCATCAAAGCCTTAAGCTGCATAGAAAAAAGTTCAAACGAATGCTTTGGAACATCGCCATCCGGCTTTTCCATAAGCTTCCAGACATACGGATTTACTTCCATCCCGTTTACGCGGCCGCCAAATTGCTTGTTAAAACGCGCAAACCTGCTCCTTAAATATCTTACATCCGTCCCTGACAATTTTTCTGCAATCCCCAAATCACGATCCACAAAATCAGCCAGCTTTTTTAATTCATATACCGCGTCTAAGAGAAGGGTTCTTTGATCCGGATATTCCATATCAAATTCCAGCTCCCTTCCTTCCTGCCGCCCAACCAGGGAAACTGAAAAATCTGCTTCCAGCTTTCGGAGCATATCGTGCGCACGTTCCTCCCACGTATGGTTTTGTATTTTTTCATATCCTCTATGGGCAATCGCTTCCGCTTCTTTTGGGTGAGCCAGCAGATATCGGATACGATCTGCCAACGCGCCGATATCTCCTAAAGCATATATCACCAGTTCTTTGCCGTCTTCAAAATTATCCTGGATATATTTACTCCCATCTGTTACTGCAACCGCTTTACTGAGCATAGCCGAAGCAATTCTTTCCTGGAATCCATCTTTAAACCACGGCATAATATTTAACGCTATTTTTGCGTTTGCCAGCGCTTTCCTGGCTGCATAAAACCCGCCTTTATGCGGGATAAGATTGTTCTTCCATTCACAGCAGAAGGTATCCCATCCGTTTCCAAACACGTGAATCTGTATTCCAGCTTCTAATAAAGTGCGGATCAGTTTATCCCGGAAATAACTGCGGGCATACCAGTGTACCCCCATTAACCCTCCCATCAATCCATCAAATTCTTCTTTACTTACGTTCCGGTTCTGCCTGTTTAAAACAGACGAAAGACACGCTTCCAGCGTATGATGGGAATTTGTTATAATATCCTCAAACATATCCTCCGCAAGTTTTACAAGTTCTTCCCTTCCTTGTATCTGTTCAAACGTTTTTTCTTTTATTTTTTCCGGATTCTCATACGTTCCTGTAAATATAATATCGAAACTCCTGTTTTCAAACGGGATATATTCCGGATAAGCCTCCCCGGATAACGGAATAAAATCCACATGTTTTACATTGGAATAAAACCGATCGATATAAGACCGGAAATCATTATCACAGCTAAAAACAACCGTTCTGTCATCCGCCATCTCAAGCTGCCTGCTCAACGGTTTGGGGGGATCGCAGAGATATGTCCCATAGAGCGTTCCCTTGGGCAGGTTTCCCGGCGCCCCATACTTATAGAGCATCCCATTCACATCCATTACCACATCAAACTTACAGGCTGAAAGCATGTGATTATAATGCATTGGCGACGCCAGGGACCACACATCCAGAACACATGTATTACAGCCTGCTTTCCGTATACCGGCCGCTATTTTATCAATATAATTATCCACCGATCCATACCGCGACAAAGTCTTTACCAATAAAATATTTTTCATTTTCTCCATCTTATCCCCCGCAGTTTTTCAGGTTCTCTTTCATCTGTTTCATGTCAGTCCAACCCGCTTTACAGCTCCAACCCGCTTACTTTTAACAAAAAATTACTCATCATCGCCTGACACTGTATTGAAAAAAATGCTGCCGTATGCGCTGGTATTTCCTGCTCCGCACGACGCATACAATCCCAGACATACGCATTCATTTCCGGAAGCTCCAAAATATTCCCAAACCGTTTTGTAAAACTTAAATACCGGTTCATTAACAGCTCAAGATCAACTGCCGCTGCTTCTTCCATTTCCGCTATACCATCCGCCAAATCAGCCATTTTCTTCAGTTCGTAAACCGCGTCCAATAACATGATATTTTGTTTCTGATATACCGCTTCCAGCCGCAGTTCCCGCCCTTCTCCATTCTGGATAAAAGGAACTCCAAAATCCGCTTCCATCTTTCGCAGCATATCCTGCACGCGGCAAAACCAGGTATGGCTTTGCGCTTTCTTATAGCCGTTTTCTGCAATTTTTTCCGCCTCTTTTGGGTGTACGAGCAAATACCTGATACGTTCTGCCAATATCTCCATGTCCTGCAGCGAATAAATCACCAAGTCCTGTCCATCCTTAAAATTCGCATCGATATATTTACTTCCGTCAGTTACCGCAACCGCTTTACTCAGCATAGCCGCCGCAATTCTTTCCTGAAACCCATCTTTAAACCAGGGCATAATATTCAATGAGATTTTAGCATTTGCCAGCGCTTTCGCCGCTGCATAAACTCCTCCTTCATGTATTACCAGATTGTCATTCCATTCGGAATAAAATGTGCCCCAACCGCTTCCAAATACATGAATCTTTAATCCCGCGCCCAGCAATGTACGAATCAGTTTGTCCCGAAAATAACTTCTGGCATACCACTGAACGTCTATAAATTCTCCCATCAGTTCGTCAAATTCCACTGTATCTATATTCAGGCCATAGTTCTGTAACACAGCGGAAAGACAATCTTCCAGCGTATGCCAGGTATTTACCCTGATATCTGCAAACATATCTTCCAAAAACCCCGCCAGCGTTCCTCCCTCAAATCGCGAAAGCGCGTGCCGCCTTATGTTCTCAGGCTCTTCATACGTACCTGTAAATAAAATATCTATGGTTCTGTCCTTATAGGGAATAGTCTTTGGGTAAGCGCTCCCTGATAACGGTATAAACTCCGTATGTTTTATATTTTGGTAAAACCGATCTATATAATTCCGGAAATCATTATCACAGCAAAACACAACCGTTCTGTCATCCGCCTTTTTCAGATTCTTATCAAACGCTTTCGGCGGATCGCAAAGGTACATCCCATATATGGTTCCTGCCGGCAGTTTTTCCGTCGCGCCGTAATCACAAAGCATCCCTACTATATCAATTACCGCGTCAAATTTACAGTTAGAAATAATCTGCTTATAGCTCTCCGGCGACGCCAAAGACCATGCATCCAGCACATACGTATTGCAGCCGCATTTTCGCATAGCAGCCGCCATCTCGTCGATATATCTGCCGGACGAATCGTACGGGGTAATACTTTTGACCAGCAGAATATTCCTTCTTTCCGGGCCAAATTTTTCCCGAAAAATATCTGTCATCTTTCGTACATCCTCTATAAACTGCGCTTTCTCCCCTGCAATAAACTTCCGATATTCTGCGAAATCAGAAAAATGGGACTCATAATTATCACATATATCTTTCAGCAAAACCGCAATCTCAAAGTAAGAAGCCTGTACGTCTTCAAATTTATAATGATCCGGTATCGGCACGTCTTCATAAAATGCGGCGCTTCCCTTTTTATTCGTAACTACGCAGCAGCCGCAGCTCGCAGCCTCTCTGGGTATCCTGTCTTTTCCAGGGTGCGGCCCAAAATCTATATATGCTTTAGCCGCCTGCATCATAACAATCATCTGCTCTTCCGTCATATTTTCAAGCGGAACCCATTTGATTCCTTCAATCGCTGTCAGTAACGGATACAAATCAGCAAGTCCCTTTTTCGGATTATACAAAACCATATTCTGGCGATATTGTACCGGAAACAGGAACTGCCCATAACTATCTCCAATATAATCCGACAAAAACAGAATTTTGTCCGCCGAAATCTTAGTATTATTTAGCAAATAATTTTGGGCATAATGAGACTGGACAAGATGGTACGGCACATGCTCTTCCAAATAATTCAGGTTCGATCCTCCCGTGTTGGTAAAATAACCGTCTACGCTCATCCACCAAACAATTTTTCTTCCAGCCGGGATTTCCGGTATCCATGTCGTTAATGCTTCCGGTACAATAACAACGGAATCCATGTTCAAATCAAGCATACATCTTACATGATCCGTTCCATATTTCCGGTATTTTTCAGCTGCATCCACATCCACTGGATCTTTCTGCCCTCCGCGCACATAATACATATATGCCTGATGTCCCAATCCAACTAATATCTGGCAGAGCTGATGCGCCAGCTCCGGGCCTCCCGACTCACATTCCGCTGGACATAAAATATAAAAATACATACTGTCTCTCCTTTTTACAACGGGCAGACTTCAACACCATCATCCCTTAAAATTCCAATTGTTATATTTTGATAGTTCTTCCTGACAATACCTGCCACTTCATCCGAATAACTTGCCGCCATTATCAAAACCGCGCCTATTCCCTGCCTGCGTAGTTCCTCCGGTTCCATAACAAACACATGGGTTCCTGGCGTATACTTATTCTGCTTAAATACAGCTGAATCCACTACAAATTCTATCTTATCTTTTATTCCCGACAATGCAATCACTGCAAGCGCCTGATGCCCTGCTCCCCAAACAGCAATCTTACGTCCTTCATTTTGATTTTCCCAAATAAAATGATTAATACTATGTACAATAAGTTCCTGTCTTTCATAAAATCCATTTAAATTTAAAACCGGCCTTTTTTTTACAACTGCAGCCAAACAATATTTATGCCACACTGCCTTACATTCCAATACGTCAAATCCGTTTTTTTCCAATAAAAGCCGCAGCGTCTGCTCTGTAAAATACATCAAGTGATCTGCCATAAACTCAGAAAAAATTGCGTTTTCCAATATAAAATCCATATTAGGCACTTCAATAAGCCCAATCGCATCTTTTGACAAATTGTGATAGATCCCCTGCAGAAATGTATTCGGCTCTGGAATATGTTCCAGAAAATTCATAATAAAAAACGCGTCAAACGGTGCATTTGCCAGTTTCTGCTGCGCATGTTCCATAAATTCTTCTGTCACGCACAATCCGTGTTCAATACATACTTTTACGGAACTCGAATCATGTTCAATCCCATATGCTGTCACATCAGCCTTTGCCATCAGCTCTAAAAATTCACCCTTACCGCATCCAATTTCAACAATCTTTTTACCTGCCAATCCATACTTTTCCACAAATTCTTTAAAATACTCCAAACGAAAAACCTTCATTTCATCCGATACTGCGGATGCGCGAATCACATCCCTGAAATAAACTACAGGCTCGCTTAGGATTTGTATCAAGCCGCAATTCCCACATTGATACAGCTCGATATCTATGCTGGAATCTTCAGATAAATGCGCCTCGTCCGGGAAATTTTGCGCCATTCCCGGCATATCAAAATATTTCAGTACCGGCTCTCCCGATATTTCTTCCCTACAGCATCTACATCTCTTTTGCATTATTTTCTCCTCTTGAAACAAAATTTCATAATTACCATTCTAGAAAATCAGTTCGTTTAGATCGTTTTTAGTCAAAATCTGAAGTTCCTTTTTACACCATGCAAAAATTTCTTTTATGCCGTCTTCAAAGGTATACTCTGGTATAAATCCCGTATCTCGCCGCAATTTTTTTGTATCCACCTGTAGATTCATCACTTGATTCGAAGTATATGGTATTTCCCCAAATATTCCAGGAATTTCAGGATTTACAACTTCATGAAGTTTCAAAATATAAGAACGCAGTATCTCTGATTTGCCATTGGCTACACAGTAGATTTCGCCTGCTCTGCCCTTCTCGCCCAGCAAAGCTAACGCCCTGGCTGCATCAAAAGAATATAAATAATCCCAAATCTGTTTTCCGGCTGTATATTGCGGGCATTTACCAGACATCAATTTTATCATACTGGTATATATCAGGCTCTGTGTTCCATCATATGGTCCATATACACTGAACAGTCTCGCCCATATATGCTTAATCCCATACATATTACACAAAATTCTGGTCATCTGGCCCGCGCACAGCTTAGCAGAGCCATAGCCATTCTCCGGATATGTTTCTGTTTCTTCATTGATTACCGTATCGCAAAGACCATATTCCGCCTGTGTTCCTGTTGCCAGAAATACGGGGCATTCTATCCGCCTGCACAGTTCCACTGCCTTAATATCATATTGAATATTTTGTGCCTGAAGCTGCATATTGTTCCGATTGTCCACTTTTTCTTTTCCTGTCGAACCGTCCCACGCAAGATGATAAAATACAGAATAATCTTTCCCTAATTCTTCCACTCCGATCCTGTCGTAATCCGCCAGGCTGCATTCCACAACATGTAAATCTTTGTCTTCCGGCAAATAGCGGCTTCTCTTGCTGTGCGGCCTCACAATAGCGGTTACTTCTTTGTTATTCCTTAGCAAATGCCGTACTAATGCCACGCCGGTAACTCCAGTTCCTCCCGTTACAAGTACTCTCTCTTTTTTTGCCACCTGTTTATGTACCTCTTACACCATTTCAAATTCTAATTTTTCCAATAAGGCTTTACGGTTCTGTCTTCTTCTGTAAAAACCTGATTATAAGGAACCGGCACCGGTTTCCCATATATTTTATCCGCCACATATTTTTTTACCCATGGAAGGTCTGCCGCCAGCAGACATGTATCCACGTGTTCTCCAAAAAACTTAATATTCATTCCAGTATCGATAATATCCTGAAACGGTTTCTCAAAAATATTACCTATTGAACAATGGAAATATGGGCAGGGCTGAACATCGCCATATTGTGTAACTGAGACGAACCCCTTTACGCCAATGCACCCCATATCCAATCCATACCCCGGCGTTAAATGTGTACAAAGCTGATATTTTTTTTCCAGCTGACGCTCATATGCCAGATCCTTAGCGTCCACCATGCTTTCATAATGCCCCGCATATGCGCCGACCGGTTTCGCAAAAGAAATAAATACATTTAATCCCCGTCGGTTAAAATACTCTAAAAACTGAATAAATTCATCCGAATATAACCTTTGTTTTGTTACGACAGTCTGTATATATAATGGAAGCCCTATCCGCTGGCACTCATCAATTCCTTCCATTGCCCGTTTCCACGCCCCCGGCTTACGGCGAAACTCATCATGTTCTTCAGGATTCAGGCTGTCTATACTTAACTGTATCCGATCTATTCCAATTTTTTTCATATGCTCTGCTTTTTCCGCCAGCAAAAATCCGTTTGAATCGCTGTTAATAAAAAACTTTTCAGGATCAATCGCCGCCACCAATTCGTCCAAATCCGGAAATACCGTAGGTTCCCCTCCTGAAATCACAAATCGTGCAAGCCCCATATCATCTGCCTGTTTTGCCAAGCCTGCCACATCTTTTGGCGTCAGGCTCCTTTTTCCTGCAGCATTTTTCTGATATGCTTCTATAGAACAATGCTCGCAGAGCATATTACACATATAGTTATATTGAAGCTGAATAATTGCAATGCTTTCTCCACGTTTATATTTTTCTGTAAATTTTGAAACCTTTTCAAACACATATGGTTTTTTCTCTTTTAAATAATTCCTTCCCGCTTGTTCGTATTTATTCAATGTCTCGCTCATTTATCTGCCTCCTTATGCATCTTTCTATTTTTTATACTATAACATGCTCTAAACTCACTTCCGCTTCCTATCGTCTGGCACATATGCATACAATTTATATTCTTTATATATAATCTTATAATCAGGATTCGCTTTTAAAATCAGCTCAGTCATCACCTCCCTGTCGTCAGGCAGATGATATGTACACAATGACAATTTAGGGGCAGATATTCTCAAAGTTTCCTGCGCCCCCATCAGCATATACCTTTCCGCCCCCTCAATATCGGCTTTTATAAAATCAACCTTTGCAATATGATTTTCTTTCATAAAAGTATCAATTTTTTTCGTTTTTACTTTTATCTGGCAAGTATTAAATGTTTTATCCAAGATGTCTCCAAACAATGTATTCCGCCCTATCTCTGCGTTTTCCGTCGACATATCATTAATCGTAAACATTGCGTCTCCATCTTCATTACTGGCAGCATATTCTATTACATCAAAATTATGATACAACTCTGCATTCTGTTCTAACAGCTTTCGGGTTCCAGGCGTCGGTTCAAACGCATAAACATGTCTTCCTTTTGTTGCTGCAACACAGGAAAACATCCCAATATTTGCTCCTAAATCTAAAACAATATCTTCCTTTTCAATCTGAACCATATCCAATTCATACGCACCCTCTCTAAAATATCTAGAACAACCAAATATTGAGGGCGCAACAACATCAAAAAAACCTCCTGACAATACCAATTCTGTAATATATTCCTTAGATTGTCCGATAATCCCATAAATTCGAAATCCTTTATCTTCACTTTCCCAGATTTTTTTACCTGTATCAATCCCCTGCAGCTCTAAAAAAACCTTCAAAAATGCTCTCTTATATAAATAATTTACCATCTTCCAATTATTAGCATAAAAAATATTTTTAAAATTATGTATTTTTAACTGTCCCATCACATCTGCATAATACTCTTCATTTATAGCAAGCAAAACATCATAGTCATCCTTCTTATATGGGAATTTTCCCGGAGCAAAAAATTCAATATCTTTTGGCAAATGCTGATAACGATCACTTTCGTTGTTCCCAATAAAAGCATCTACTTCAACTCCCAGTTCTCTGCACAACTCATAACATACTATTGCTTGCCTGCCTTGGCCAAAGAACACTTTTTTTCTGGGAGAGCGCAAAAATTCACATATATTGCCGCATTCATTTACATCTAAACTAGTCAGAATCGCTTCTCTTAATAAATTCTCCATCTTCTTATTTCCACCTTTAAACAATTAATTCTTCCCCTAATCATCCTTCACAAATCATCAGCAATTCTTTCAATTCATCTATAATCGCTTTAGGGTTATAATCCTGTAATCTCTCCCTGTTCATAAATCCATGTGTAATTGCAACCGTCCGGTATCCAATCTGGTTCCCCAATGCAATATCTTTACCCATATCGCTAACAAAATAATTTTTTTTATTGGAAATATCTGTAACCGCCAACGGATTCCTTTGCAATAACTCCTCTTTAGAATAGTTTCTTTCTGTCGCCAGTATTTTTTTAAAATATTTCTCTATATCCAGTCTTCTAAGCTCATTTAATAATCTATCCTTTCGTTGTCTCGCCGTTAATAAATATAGCGTGGTTCTCTGTCTTAATTTTTCTAGGGTTTCTATTGTATCAGGATAGACTGTATCTATATTCAAATATCTCTCTGATTCTATCAGCTCCATCCATCGTTCATTAAAATCCGCAAAATCAGCCTGTGGGTACTTCCATTCAAGAAGTATCTTGTGACTAACCTGATTCCGCTTATAATTCCAATATTCTTTCTTTGTTAGAGTACAGTCTGGTACTAATTCGCAAAAAAGCGAATACATTCTTTTGGATGCATCTAGTAAAGTTCCATCCAAATCAAATATAATACTCATTGTCCCAGCTTTTCTTTCATATAATCATACTCCCTCTTTAAACCTGCTTCTAATGGAGTAAACGACTGAATCAAATGCATTCTCATTTTAGAATTATCAAAGACATAATTTACGTTTGACACATCCGAAGGCGTATGTATAATATTAATCTGCCTATCGGCAAAGGATTGTATCATTTTGGCTAATTCTTCTATTGTGACACTTTCATTTCCAACAACATTAATCGTCTCGGATTCGTATAAATTTATTGCATTCACAATTGCCTCGGCGACATCATCAATGTAAACAAATGTCCTGACAGCTTTTCCATCTCCGTAAATATTTAAATCTTTTCCCATAACGGCATTGTTTATCATCGAAGGCATTGCTTTTTTATATTTTTCTTCCCCTTCTCCATAAACATGACCAAGTCTCAAAATTTCGTAGCTGCATTTCTTTTCTATACAATATTTTTTAACCATCTCCTCACAATAAAGTTTCGACCAACCATATAAAGTTGAAGGCACAGTCAACATTGTTTCATCTAAAGTACCCTGACAACGTGCATATACATCTATAGTACTAATAAAAATAATTTTTTCTAATTGTTCCATTCGAGATTGCAGCAAACGCTGCGTATTTTCAATATTTTCTGTTGTTAACTCCATATTATCTACATCCTTTGCAGCTTTTGGTATAAAGGCGCCTATATGGATTAAAACCTTAACATCCCCGCAGCCGCTTTCTTCCAAATAATTCCTGCCAAATTTATAGTTATGAGAATCAACTGTTTTAACGCCCTCAATACTTCTTGAAGAAAGAGCAATTATACTTTCAGTTCCATATATCAGCTTTAACCTGTCCAATACTTTACTTCCCACAAAACCAGAAGCCCCTGTAATTAATATTTTCATAATTGAATCAACTCCCTGCCCATTTCATCCATTGCCAGCAATCTAGGTTCTGTGTCCATCCCCCGAAACCAGCTGAGCCCATCGGGCAATGGATTAATCCTTTTTTCCAATTTTGGCCGCTTTCCATAAAGCGCTAAATCCTTAAAAATTACCGGCATATTTAATCCAGCTCTTGTAAAGAACAAAATTGTCGTAAAAAATCTGGAAATATTGATCTCAGTAGGATTTGGCGCTCCATTCTTATCATAAGCCATATCAACGCCAAAAATACCATGCGGATCATGATCAACAGCTTTAATTGATTTAATTGCGGTATCTGTAACAATCTCATCACTACAAGTTGTTCCAACTTTTGTAACTCCGGTCACGCCAGACGCGGATCTATTGCCATGAATCCAGCCCGCTCTCTTCCTGGTCTGTCCGCAGATCAACTCTCCCTTCCACCAGATCGAAAGAAATGTTACTGTCTGGCATCCAAGCATTTCAGCCGCAATAAAATTCCCCCATCCATGATATCTGTCAATCCAGGCTTTCGCCATTGCATAATCATTTGTGGGAATAGAACCTATTCCGCCTCCTCCCATGGATTCTGCCCTGAGCCACACTTTGCCATCTTCATCCCCAAGTTCTTTAAAAGCCAGTTTTAAGTCAGCTTCATCCCTAATAAATATATTCTGCGGCACAACAATTCCGGCTCTTTTAAATGCTCTCCAGGACTTCCATTTACTTACACAAGTTTCAATAACCTCATGCCGGGGCATATATATATTTGTGCCGCAGGCCATAATATCATCTCTGATTAAAGATGCATGATAGATTTCCAAATCGTTCTGAAAATGAATCAGATCTGGATGTTCCTTATCCAATACCTTTATCAGCTCTTTTTTATAAGCGGGATCGTTTGCATAAGGTATCAAATACTTTCTCTTTGCATTTGATAATACCAAATCCGACGCTGCTGCCCCCATACCGATTATTTCTTCCTGCTGCGGACTTAGCAATAATGAATGAATCACACCCTCTGAAGGTGCTCCTCCCGCTCCCGCAATTAAAATTCTAGCCATTTTTCACCCTTTTCAAATTATACATACCTAGTTCATTTCACCTTTATAATGTTCTTAACGAATTGCCGTTTATTCCTGAATAAATTAAAAAATCCAAAACTTTCATCTCTCCCCCCCAGAAAATTCTTTTTCCAATTCTCCATTACGCGCTTTTTTTATAAATTCATCACAATCTGGAAAACGCTCTGCCAAACGCTGTGGAGATTCATCGTTAAGCTTTAACAGTTCATATTTCCATTGAACCCAGCATAAGTGAATATAAACATTTTCTTTCCAATTCGGCGCCAATTCCCGAATGATATCTCTCACTTTGATCATCAGCTCGATTGGCCTTTCATCATATCTCGCCAAAGCATTATAAATCGTAACATAATATGTGCTTAATATAAAGGCAAAATCCACTTCTTCACGATAAATGCCGTAAATCTTTCTGTCAATAAAATTCTGCCTCATCAACAAGCCGGCCTTATAAATATTCAAATAAAAATCCGAATTTTTTTTATGTGTCACAGAGTTGTCATGAATCCTGTAATTATAATAACTATTATCTACCATCTCAATATTACTTGCACAAACCACACAGAGCGGCGTAACCGGAATGTCCTCTGGTACCATTTGCTGAAACAACAAATTATTCTCCATTAAAAACGATCTGCGATACGCCCCTACGATTACAAATCCCGAATCATTAGCCAAATGTACCAGAGTTTTTCTCTTCTTTTCTACCGTCATAATTCCCAAATATTCCCTTGGATACGGCTTGTATAAAATGCTTTGTCCGCCAATCCATCCCTTTTTCCCCGTAAACACAATGTCTGCCTCTTTCTGGCTCGTTACATCATATATATTTTCACATAAGTCTGGATCAAGCCAGTCATCATCTCCCATAATCATTACATACTCACCATCCGAGGCTAATATCCCTGTATTCAAAGCCGCCGCAGTACCCTTATTCTCTTCGTGTGCAATCAGCTTAATTTTTTCTGGATACTCACGCATATACTTTTGGGAAATAGCCATTGAATTATCTTGTGATTTGTCGTCCACCAAGATAATCTGAATATCTTCATACGTCTGATTCAGTACAGAGTCAATGCATGCGTTAAGATAGTTTTCACCATTGTATACTCCAATCACAATACTTATCATTTGGCTTCTTCCCCCTCCTTATGGCTGACAAATTCTAAAAATTTATCATAATCTCTAATGTAATCTTCTTCTCTGTAAATATCAGAGGCTAAAACCAGTAAAACTGCGTCTTCTGAAAAATGATACATTTCCCGCCACATATCATTTGGGACATACAAGCCTTCGTATGGCTTCTCCAAAGAGACAATTTTCTTTTCCGTTCCATTATCCAACAGAATATCGCAACTCCCATGCACACATACGAGTATTTGCTGTAAATTTTTATGGGCATGAAATCCACGCCTTACTCCCTCCTTAGTGCCATACATATAGTACACTCGTTTGATCTCAAAAGGTATGTCATTATATTCTTCCAAAGCAATGAGTTGACCTCTGTCATCTCCATGCTGGCTAAATACATATTTTACAATCTGCATATTTTTTCTCCATATTTAAATGTATTTAACGATTCTATCACATAAGTAACTTCATCAGACGCCATACCATAAAACATTGGAATACTAAGTATTGTCCTGCTGATTTCTTCTGCAATGGGTAACGATCCTTTTAAAAATCCTAAATCTTCATAAGCCTTTTGCATATGCAGAGGAACAGGATAATGTTTTACGGTACAGATGCCTTTTCCATTTAAATACCTTTCTAATTCTTCCCTTTTCTCACACCGTATTGCAAATATATGATAAATATGCCCATATTCTCGGCTGTTTGCCAATGGAAGCTGAATACGCGGATTATCAATTTCATTCAAATATCTTTCTGCAATTTTTTGCCGTCCCAAATTCCAACGATCCAAATTACGCAGCTTTACCCTTAAAAAAGCTGCCTGCATTTCATCCAATCTGCTATTTACGCCTTTATAGATATGATGGTATTTATAATCAGATCCATAATTCCCCAAAGCACGCAATTTATCTGCCAGTATTTTACTATTTGTAACAATGCCTCCCCCATCTCCTAATGCCCCCAGGTTTTTCCCTGGATAGAAGCTAAACGCCGCCCCATCCGAAAGCGTTCCCACTTTTTTCCCTTTATAAGCCGCTCCATGAGCCTGTGCGGCGTCTTCCACCAAAACTAATTGATGTCTCTCTGCAATCTTCTGTATTGCATCCATGTCCGCCGCACGTCCCTGCAAATGTACGGCAATAATAGCTCTTGTTTTTTCTGTAATTGCCTCCTCAATCTGATTTGGGTCTATATTATATGTCTCAATTTCTGGCTCTACCAATACCGGAACTGCACCTGCATAGGAGACAGCTAACGCTGTGGCGATAAATGTATTCGATGGAATAATCACCTCATCCCCCATCTTTATCCCCAGCGCCTTCAAAAGCAAATAAATCGCATCTAATCCACTGGCAACCCCAACACAATATTTCGCGCCGCAGTATGATGCAAATTCCCGTTCAAAAGCCTCGCACTCCTCTCCCTGAATAAAGGAGCTGCGCTCCAACACTCTCCTATATGCCTCGTCTAACTCATTGCGGATCTCATTATGCATCGGCCTGAAGTCTGCAAATAATACTTTCATCTATTTAAGCTTCCTTCCCATTAATTTCTCTCAGCATCTCCTGTGTAAAGTGTACCATAGTTTTTCTCGGCCTTACAAACTTATCGCTTTCTGGATATATTGAATCATTTGCGTAATGTGTCGTCGATATCTCTTCAAAAATGCATCCCTTTTCCGATGAAAAACTATGACTCACATTCCGTTCAATTGTCATAATATCTCCCTTATGTAAAACCGTATCGTTTCCATCCAATACAATGTTCAGTTCCCCATGCAGAACCACAAATGTCTCTTCTTTCTTTCTATGATAATGGCCAGGATGCGACTGTCCGGGCAGCACGGCAAGGATTTTCTTGCAATATTCCCGATTCACACAATCAATCATTGCCACTCCAGTCTGCCCAAAATTTTCTATACCGTAATGATGTGAAATTTCACAGCTGCTTCCTGCCGGAACCACAACATTACTTTCTACCAATAAAGCTATTAACCGCTCCATTATATCCAGTGTATCCTTTGACGTATTCGTCATTTCTGTGTTTTCTGCCATAATCGGCATATCAGGTTCATTCATGCCTTTTTTTAACTGAATCTTATTATATTTAGATAAATCACTTGCCACCAGCTGGCCTTCTTTACATGGAAACGCCAGATATATGTCGTCTGTACTGATAAATCCGCCTCCTTCCAGCGGTTTTTTTGTAAACACTCCCCTCTTTAACGCGGCCAAATCAGCCTGCTCTTTTACCGTTGAATGATAACGTTCACCAACAATCCCACAAATATCAAATGCTTCCTTTGCCGATGCAAGCCACGACTCCACTTGTTTTGGATTTGCAGAATATCCATTTAACTGAATCGTCTCTGTTGGAAGTCCCACATGCTTTTCAAAAATCTCCGCTCCTTTTGCAACCGCCAGCTTAACCGGAACCACATTATCCGGAGCTTCGTGCGTAGAAAACCCAATCCTGATATCAGGAAACTGCGCATGGTAGTAATCAATCTGGTTTAATTGAAGTTTCTGGTTTTCCGTTGGATATTCCGCCACACAGTGCATCAAAGAAAACGGGATATTCCGATTGCGGAAAAAATTCACCACATTACGAACGTCTTCCATACTGCTTCCCGCCCCAGACGCAATGACCGGCATTTTCTTTGAAGCAATCCGTTCCAACAAAGGCCAATCTGTAAAAGAACAGCTTGCAATTTTAATATAATCATATCCCTGCTCTGCAATTCGATCTACGGATATTTCATCAAATGGGGTACAAATTGCCTGAAACTGTTTCTTCCGGACTTCGTCTAATAACTCCTGGAACTGCTTCATACTTAATCTGGTGTCCTGAAAACGCTTTACATTCTTAATATCTTCCCGCCCTTTATAATCCGGATGGATAAAAGTATCTAAATCCCGGTACTGAAATTTAAAAGCAAAATCAAACATTGGAAACGAATCGCATACTTTGCGAATCTCTCCAATAATACTCTTACCGTGTTCCACGCTCCCCTGATGGTTATTAGCCATTTCAAAAATAAATAACGGTTTAACAAATCCTGCCATACTGTACCCTCCTTAAACTTCCTCTTTATTTATCAGCTATTGCATAACATAACGTATCGCTCATATTCCAGCTATGATGCCTGAAATAAATCCGGTATCCTCTATAAAAAGATTTCAGCAAAAGCGGGATCTCCCATAGATGCTCCAATTCATGATATGCAGAAACCGCTAACGCCGGCCTGTTTTGTTGTATCACTCTCATTCCGCCAAGCAAGGCGTTGATTTCCGCGCCTTCTATGTCCATCTTAATAAAATTAACATTTTCCCCGCCTACAATATGATCTATTGTATCCGCATTAATCACTATTTGGGACGCGCTTCCTTCTGGTAAAATTTTTCCCGTATCCGCTCCCTGCTCTCCGCAAAAATATAGTTTTTCTTTTTTGTCCCACACGCCCAAATTTAAGCAAACCACATTCTCTACATTGCATTTTCTGCAGTAGTCTACTAACTTCCCATAATTATATTCTTCTGGTTCTATTGCATAGTATTTATATTCCGTCCTTCCCTGGCTCAAAAACTGCTGCAGCGTATCACCCTGAAACGCCCCGCAATCTACAAAAACACCGTCCACAGCCCCAATCACATCGTTCCCAAAATATGCAGGTTCCTCGTATATTTCTTCCAACAATGTTATATCGTGTACCGCTCTGTGAAGAAGCACATTTTGAAAGGACTTTCTGGATTTAGGATCTTCTAATAATTCATAAGCTTGATTTATCTTCCCCTCATTTTCCCGCAAAAGACATTCAAATCTGTCGAAACTGTCCATACCGGCATTCTTGAACCAATGCGGGTCTAAATACATATAATTTTCTATACCTGCCGCTTCTAGCTTTTTATGTATGGCATAGTTAAAATTAGCTGCAATTATCACAAAGTCAGATGGAACAATATCCGTTATATCTTTTACTGCTTTATCCTTAAACTTCTGCTTCGGAACACTTTGGCTGCTTTCAACAAAAAATTTTATATCCTTTTTCAGCTCTTTAAATTTGTCGTACACGATTCCCGCTGCAATACCGGTTCCCCAAATTACAATATTATCTGCATACTTCAGCTTGTTCATAACCAATTGCTTTTTTTTGTATGCTGTCTCCAACAATAACTCTGTAAAGCTCATTTTACTTACTCCCTTGTAACATTCGGTTTTTTATTTCCTGTATTGCATAATCCAGATTGTCAATTTCCATATAATTATTTGCCATGCATTCCCGGCAAACAGAAATTCTGTCTTTTTCCAGTTCAAGATGTTGCATCCTTAAATCAAAAAGTTCTTTTCCGTTCCAGATATCAGACAATCTTTTCTCTTTCAAATTACCCAAACACAGCTTTCTTTCCCAATCTACGCAGCATGGCCCAACGTCGCCGTTTGCGTAAATTTGAAGAGATTTAAATATTTGAGGACAAACGCTTTTATATAAAGATGTTCCGAATCCTGCTCCATCCAAAGAATACCTAAACTTTTTATTTTTGCTGCATAATTCACTCTTAAATCCCGGCCATATATCAGAAAGATTTTCTATCGCAATTTCATCACTTATCAAATCAAATATCCCAAAAAACCTCTCTGCCCTCTCCCGTGTCTGAACCGCATTACTATGAATTTTTATATATACCTTACAATTTCCCCGCTTGTTATATAACTCGCTTATTTTCAAAACCAACTCTTCAAAATTAACCTTGCTGCCTGTTACTTCACAGTATTCTTCATCACTCAATCCATTGATACTAATTCTGATAATGTCTAAATATTTCGGGAGTTCCTTACAGTAGTTTTCATCCAATAAATATCCATTTGTAATCAACTCCAAACAATCGGCAATATCACGTTTTCTGATATATTTTAAAATATTTATAAGCTTTGGGTTTATCAATGGTTCTCCCACCCCTGTAATTCTTATCTTTTTCCATTTACCCCATCCCCAATTCTCAATTTCATCAACAACTCTTTTTGCTGTTTCCAAAGTTAAATTTTCTTTTTTCAAACGCCCTTGATACAATCCTTGAGGACAAAACTTACATCTGAAATTGCAATACCCCGACGGTTCTATGTACAATACCAACGGCCGCCCCAAAGGCGCAAGTTTTCCCAAATCAATACGCTCCTCCGTAACAGCGCTGTCGATCCTTCCGCCAAAATTATTATCCATTTTTTAATCTCCCTTCCACAATCAGCTATATTGTTAACCCTCTACATATCACAAAAATTAATACTGTTTACTAAAGTATTGTTTAATGGAGCTTTTCTCCGCCAAATCCTTTTCCAATATCAATTTTTGCATTTTAGAATAAATTTCTTTTTCCTTTATGGTGGAAGAGATAACTTCTGAAATCAAAAAGCAATCCTCTATTTCCTTCCACTGCGCCTTTTTTTGATGCAGGGAAAAACTTCTCCAGAGAGCGTACTCTGCTAAATTCGCATTTGCAACATCTAAAAACCTATTGTCAAATACCTGTCCATATTTATTTGTATACCAACGGACAATATGTATATGAGCGTCCCAACGATACAAGATTTCCTGAAGCTCATCCTCATATATCATTCTTCTTGTACACACCAATGGTTTCTGTATATATAGGGTCATCCTTTCCTCATTTCTCCAAAAGAGCTTATTCCAGCTTCTTCCTTCATTCATTTCATAATTCTCCTTACGCCTCCCTCTGGCAAATTCTGGAGTCATTTGGAAAATCTGATGCCGGTAACCTCTTTCAACATATTTGTTTATCTCCCTGCTCCCATCTATGACGCAATCCTCTGCAAATAACGAGCCTTGCTTCTCTATCTCGCCATTATCCAGAAAAATATCACTTTCACATACTACCATTGATGGATGTAACTGAAAACTTTCTATATATTTGTCCGAAATCGTTTGAAGGCAGTCCGAATACATAATATCTCCTGGATACATCACTGCTGATAAACAATACATACCGCCTGGACGTGTAAATTCGATAATTCTTGCAGCATCCGTCAGCCGCTGCCTCCAATTTTTCTGAAACGGCCTTGAATATATCCCCAGATGTTTCCCATTATAACCTAAGGCTTTTTCATATGTTCCATCATTTGATCCAAAATCCACAATGGTAATGTAAATATTCTCAGGATCGTAATTCTGTTCTTGTATACTTTCCACGGTTATATCCAAATCATTCACACTGTTACATGTGGGTATTAAAATCTGTATTTTTGCCTCAGCCATCGTACTAATTCCTCCGGGTTAATCTCCATATAGCCCTGTGGCGGCTCATAGCTCCTCTTATGCTCGTTATATTCCTGATTCTGTTGTTCTATAAAACGCTTATCCACCAAATTTTTCTGAATCATACTGTTAAACGCCTGATATAATCCTTCATTTACTACGTCTCTAAATACAATTTTGGCGTATTTCAGATAAGCCTCTGCCTGTTTCACATGATTCATATATAACATATTTCCTGCATATCCTACAAATTCTTTTGCCAGCCGCTGCAACGCCTCTCCTTCCCTCTCATATACTTCTGGAAGATTGTAATTTTGGGCAAAATTAACAAAATCTTTTATAATAAGATGATACAAAACAGGCATTTGGAAATTCTGCAAAAGAATTGCTGTCTCGGATTGAATTCCTACACGAATTCTACTCATTTTCCTACATATAAATGAAGAGTCATACTGATAAGATAAATAAAACCACAAAGAACGGTCTGCATTCAGGCAGTCAATTTCCATATCATAACCCCCAATGCTTTGAAAAGCCTCCCTGCGTATTACCCCCTGTGACGGATGGGCAACTGTCTCTACCATATAGACAGGCATTGTCTTCTTTCCTGGCGCTACAAAACTACATTTATAAAAGGGATCCTGTTCCACCAACTTATTTTCCGAAGTCACAAAATCCCGTTCTCCATGTACATACCCCACATCCGGATATTTTTCCATTATGGCAACCGCCGTTTCTATAAAATCTGGAAGTAAATAATCGTCCGTGCACAACAAAATAAAATACTTTCCCCTGCAGTATTCTTCTGTTAATAATCTGTAATTATAATTCATAATGTTGCATTGGTTCCTGCAGATCATTACCCCGTCTTTTCTATACTTTGCCGCCACTTTTACTGAGTCGTCTGTGGAACTATTATCACAGAAAATAATTTCTTTATGAGGATAAGTCTGATGAATTGCGCTTTGGATACACTGATCTAAGTACCGGGAATAATTATAGTTCGGCATCAATATACTGACTAACGGCAGCTCTTTTTTATCGCTCATGCATTACTCTCCCTTTCCCGTCACCATAATAATTCTGTCTCAATTTCTTTTAACTCTTCTTCCTCTAAATATGGATATGGATTTTCTAAATACGCTGATACCCTCTTCCCTGTCTTTTGATCTACAGCAGAAACGCATTTCGGTATCTCATCAAACCAAAGCGAGCCTTCTATACTGCAAATCACAGCGCCTTTCTGTTCCATCACATCTTTTACTGTTTTCTCTATCTCTTCATCATTTTCTATTGTACAGAATTTTATACCGTAGGCAAATGCAATCTTTTCCAAGTCTGGCATAAATAATCCGCTTTTCTCATTACTGCCGACATAAAAACCGTCGAAATTCCGATCCTGCATTGTAGTAATCGCAGCATATCCGGCGTTATTGAAGACAAATATTTTGGCTTCAATATGATTCGATACAATTGTCTCCAACTCTTGGATGTTTAATTGAAAGCTTCCGTCGCCTTCTATTACAATCACCCGGTTCTTCCCATTCGCATAATATGCCCCCACTGCCGAAGGTAATGCAAACCCCATAGATCCCATTCCCATAGAGGATATTGTTTTCTGTCCTCTTTTATGGGAAAACGCAATATGTCCTGCCGTATTGCAGCGGCTGGTTGATGAAATTACAATTGTATCTTCTACCTTGGCATATTTCGATATTTCCTCTGTAACCTGATAAAGGCTGACATTCTCTTCCTTGTCCTGCTTTTCCTCTAAAACGGGAAATCGGTTTTTTAACTCCTGGCATTTACAAATCCATCTGCTATAATCCGGTTTAAAATCCCGAATCATACATTCATTTAACAGAACTTCCATAAACTCCCTGACGTCTGCAACGACTGGTAAAACATCTGTCATTGCTAGTTTTTTTATTTCATTTTCATCAATATCAATAATTACCTTTTTTGCACGATAAGCAAAATGTTCTTCATTAAAGGCCGTAATCATATTGTCCATTCTGCTTCCTAATACAAGCAACGCATCCGCATGCTGCAAAATCAGATTTGAATATCTGGGTGCCTGAAGCCCTGGGCTTCCAAAAAATCCCGCTTCCCCGCTTCCCATAAAATCCAGCGCCCTCCATGTGGCAAGTACCGGTATTCCTGTTATTTCAACAAACTGACGCGTAAGCGCCTGTGCTTTCGCAGATACCATTCCCTGCCCCACCAAAAGCGTCGGCCTTTTCGCATGTTCGAGCATATCCAATGTCTGCCCCGCCGACTGCTTTAAATCTGCCTCCGCTTCCTCAAAATCAGGCTTATAGTGCCGCAGCCTGCTTTCGTCAATCATCGAAGACTGCACATCTAATGGAATATCAATCCAGACAGGCCCTTTCCGCCCATGAGTCGCCAGATAAATACATTTTTCCAATTCATAAGCAATATCTTCTGGTTCCATTACTAATACAGCATATTTTGTAACAGGCCTTGCCATTGCAACAATATCATTTTCCTGCGCTCCAAACTGCCTAACTCCCCTCAGTCTCGCAAAATCATCCCTTTTCACCTGTCCGCTCATATAAAGTACAGGCGTAGAATCTACATACGCGGCTGCAGCTCCTGTCAATGCGTTTGTTCCACCTGGTCCTGTAGTCACTAAACATACGCTTATTTGTTCTTGATACATAGCGTAAGCCTGTGCCGCAATTGCAGCCGCCTGTTCATGATGGCAGCAGACATATTCCATCTTGCTGCGCCCAAGAGAATCTACCAGATGCATAATGCCGCCGCCTGTCAGTGTAAATACTGTGGTCATCCCAATAGATTCAAAATATGTAAAAATATAATCTGACAGCTTTATCATAATATCCTCCTACTTAGCTACAATTGCCTCTATGTTGAAAACAGCCCATGATAATAATTCATTCTTCTGTACATCGTCAAATGGGAACTCATCAACCGCCTGTGTGCAAAGTTCAAAAAATTGCATCATTACATCCCCAATCCGCTCCGGTTTATAATTACATATAACATAGATTATGCGCAATAAATAACCGGTTTTTCCAATTGCTATGTGTACGCCTGCCCTTATGACATCCAATCCAACATCTTTGATAAAATGCAAAAACGCTATATATCCTTTAAACTGTTCCAATCTACTCTCGTATGTTGCATATCCCAGCATTCCATTTCCATAATTAATTGGATTTTCTGCGCCTATTTTCTTATATTCCTCTTGCATCATATCTAATATACTTTCGCCTTCTGCAATTAAACATATAGCATCCTGCCGAAAATCACCTTCAAAAGCAAGCATCGAAAACCACCAATCATGGCAATAATGTATATAAAACGCATTATTTTTTGCATACTCTCTAATTTCATCTAATGGCAATTTCAAGAGCGACTCTCTCTTAACTATACTCCCGGATAAATAATTGCCCGCAAGAAACGCTCCCGAAAAGGCTTCGATTCCTCTTTTGTAGAAATGATCCTTTATATGAGAATATTGTATTTTTGTTTTTGCCCTAACATAAGATAAATTTTTATTTCGCGCCAAAACAGCAAGATAATGGTCTAAAGACTCCAACAGCACATTATCTTCATCACTCACCAGCAAGACATACCTGCCCTTTGCCAACGCAATTGTGTTCCTAAAATTTTCTTCCATTGTCAGCGTTCTATTGTGATCCACATAATGAAGCCTGGCGTCTGATATTTCCGCAATTTGCTGATAATCCTCCTGGTATAATTTCGTTCCATTTTTTGAAACCACTATCTCAATTTCGGCGTCATATGTCATTTCCAGTAAATTCCTCACCTTTTGTAAGGCCAGAAATCCGCGATCAAACGTAGGGATTCCTATTGTCAGCAAAATATGATCCTTGTTTCTGCCTTCTGCTGTTATACGGTATGCATGTTCCTCTTCCCATATCCGCACAAATTCTTGCCGACTCCCCTCTTCACCTAGGAAAAACCTTGGTAAAACAACACCTGTGTCCTCATGGAAATATTTTTGATATGCCTTCCTGTCTGCAAAAGCCTTTATCTTTCTAAAACAATCTACAAATTCTGGAATTTTACAAAATGAAGCCGCTCGCTTTCTGTCATGACATATTGCATAAACCTTATGCTTGAACGCCCATTTCAGTGATTCCTTATATTTTCTCCAGTCCCAATCAAGCTCAATTGCAACATCATCAAACTCCCTTTTTAACTCCTCTGCCTGAAACATTTCCTGTACAGATACAATTCCTAAAAACTTCTGTTCCATCTTATCAAAAATATAGTATTCGCTGTCTTTATATGGTATAAAATCCAAGCAGCATTCCGTATAAGAAATATCCTTATAAATACAACACGTATTATAACATTCCCTAAATTCAGCTTCATTGCCATCCATATAGCATGAATAAATATTTGCCAATATCCATTCCCTTTGATATCCTTTTGTAAAAGCCAACACCATTGCGTCTAAAGCAGCATCATATTTCTTTTCCTCAAATTGCTGTATCCCGTATGCTAATATTTCTTCCGCTATCATAACTGATCATTGCCCTCTCTACCATTCTTTTTCCTTTCAATTGGATGTGTTTTCGCATATTCCACAACCGTTTTCTCCGCTATCAGTTTAATTTCATCCACAGCTACTGTTACCCCGTACAATAAAACTCTGCCCTGCGCCGCCACATCCAGAAGCTCATCCGCACGCTCTTCCTGCATCTGGTATACCAATGGCCGAAGCGTATAATTCAACCCCACCAGACTGTCCATAACTGTCTGCGCCATATAATCTGATTCCATATAGTGATTCAGCTTTTTAATCTTTTTTAAGACCTTACCCAATTCCTTACCGGAATCCCTGTGTTTTTTTACCAGCTTCTCCAAACGTTCATAATAACGCAGTCCCTCGTTCGCTTTCTTTTTTACCTCTTCTAATTTTTCAATAGAATTCGCAAAACAATTGATTGCAATTTCACGGTTTTCCCCAACAAACAACTTTTTGCAGTGGTCAATATGCCATTTCACATTAAATTCTCGTTTGCAGTATTTTTTAATCGCATTCTTTAACGTCATAATTTTACTGCCGTGAATTAACGCGCCTCCTTCTGTCGCGTCCACAACGGTAATATGATCCCATTCTTTAATATATTTTTCAAACCATTCCAAGTAAAGCTTAAAATCCGCTCTGGTTAAAACCTTACCGCCGTCTGCCGCCTCTATTTCAAAATACTCTCTGCTGTTCGTATTGATTTCATCCATTTTATCCTGAAACGTACCATCCGCATGCGTTCTGTTTCCTGTCATCGCCAGATCCTGTCCAACCAAAATCACTGTCCTCGCGCCCATATTCAGCGCCAGAGAAAAAGCGGACGTCGCCACAGAGCCTCCGGTCATCAGACAAGGCAGCATTCTATTTGCTCCTTCCTTTTCCCCCAGCTCTTTTAATATCTCATTTTCAAAACCAGAATCCGCATAATAAAAAAACTTCTTTCCCTTATGACATGCCATAGGTTCTGTAGATACAGCCGTCATCGTAACCATTGGAACTTTTGAAATATCTTTATGCAAAAAAAGAAGCTCTGGCTTTAATCCATCTACAATTACAAATAAATTAGGCTTAATTCCCGCATTTAAAAGAGGTTTCATAGCCGTATCCGTAGCAATGATACAGGCTTTTCCTACCGCTTTCTTCAAATCCATAATATTTTTATTCAAAGACGGACCTGCAGAAACAATGATAACCGGAATATCCTCCGGCAGCATACCATATAATTCTCCCATACTATATCCTTCATATAGATAAGGCAGATTTGCAAGTACGTTCACTGCTCTTACATTTGCATAACGCAAAACCGTATCCCAGGACACATGAATATCTGATATATATTTCTTCATCCCCGCAACAAAATCTTCTACCTGTTCAGGAAACAATTCCTGATAATTTCCTGATACATAATAACGAAGGAACGCCATATTGTCATAAGAAATGAAAAAGTGAAAAAAAGCGTCCATTTCATACTCATTCATACCTTCCACAATAATCCCGACGGGAATATCCGGCTGAAAGATAAAAGATATATCTACCTCCTGCATCGCTCTGCGGAAAAGCTCAAAGGATGGTTCATAAATCAAAATATTCGACGTCTTAGGCGCGCGTTCTATAATCCGGCGTATATGCTCACCATTTGAAATGCCGATAATGACGATAGGAGCGTACTCCTCAATATCCCCCTGGCGGTCAAACCACCGATCTATCACCGCGGCGGGCGCGTATCTTCCATTCAGATACAATACCCGTCCCTCTTGATTTACTTTAAGAATAACTTCACCCGTCAGGCTTTCCTCAGCCATTACGTCAAAATTTCTTTTTTTCCGTTTTACGTCTTCTAAAATCTTAGCCCATACCGGATATTTTGTCCGTAAAGCATCCATATTTTTTTCATAAATGAGTTGATTCATTGTACTCCCTCGCTTTGCAATTCTTTTTCCAGAAAATGATAAATTTCTAACAGGCCATACCGCAGGACATCCAGCAAAAATACGGAATCTCTGTGTTCAATCCCGTACAGAATATCATTTAATACCTGCACGACATATCCCTGATTTAACCCTAGTGGGGAAGCCGGCTCCTGCAATATCTGAAAAATCCCTGTCATCATCTGGTTCAGGGCCGGAAGATAGCCTTTCATGTCTTCCATATAGTTTTCTCCATTTTCAATCTTATCGCCTATCCGTTCCACAGTTTCTATATGCCGCTGTAATTCTTCTGAAAATCTGTCCATAAAATACCTCCTCAGGCCAACTCTGCCTGCATGATAAAAAAAGCTGATAACTACCAACTTCTACTCTCTGTTATATCCATTTGTAATTGGAAAATATCATTGAATTATATTGCCGAATATTGTTTGCCACGATGCTTCCTCCCTGAATTTGGCACAGCTTCCATGCTTGTATAGATATTATATAATATATCGGACAGCAAAACAAATACTTTAGGCATGTCTGTAAATTGCCCTATACACAATCAGCTTCCTCTTAGATATTTTATACAAAAAAAGAACCGGCATAGCCGGTTCTTTGACTTAAAATTCGTATTACTGTAACAGTGATAATACGCCCTGGTTGGACTGGTTTGCCTGTGCAAGCATAGACTGTCCTGCCTGTGCAAGAATCTGGTTCTTGCTGTATTCCACCATTTCAGAAGCCATATCTGTATCACGGATACGGGATTCTGCTGCCTGGGTATTCTCTGCTACGTTATCCAGGTTAGCAATCGTATGCTCTAATCTGTTCTGTAATGCACCAAGCGCGGATCTCTGGCCGGATACATTGTTGATCGCGTTCTGGATCATTGTAATGGTTCCTGTTGCCTGCTGGGAATCCCTTACGTTCGGTGAGCTGACTTTTGTTGCCTGTTTTGAATTTACAACGAAAATCTGAGCTGCGCACATTGCCTGTTTGCTGACATATTTACGAACAGAAGCAGAAGTAGTCACGGCTACTCCATCACCTCTCATATAATATGCAGTTGTAGGCGCTTTTGCAGAATAAAGTACGCCAACCTGTGCGTTGCACGCTGCCAATGCACCGATAGACTGTCTGATCGTACCAGAAACTGTTGTCTTGCCAGCATTCCTTACAACTTCATTCGTCGTCATATAGCCGGACACTTTAGCAACGGAAACTGGTTTGATACCGATTGCTGTAGCATTCATTGCTGCAATGTTCAATGTAATGGTCTGGTTCTGGTTTGCTCCTACCTGAAGTGATTTGCCTACAAATGTACCATCCAACAGACCCTGTTTGTTGAACTGTGTTGTCTGGGATACACGATCGATCTCATCTGTCAGGGCTTTCAGCTCCTGGTTAATAGCGTCACGATCAATAGACTGGTTTGTATCGTTTGCACCCTGAATTGCCAGCTCGTTCATTCTCTGAAGAATGCTGTGAACTTCGTTCAATGCGCCTTCTGCTGTCTGCAGTAAGGATACGCCGTCCTGTGCGTTTGTAGACGCTCTGTTAAGGCCTCTGATCTGGCTTCTCATTTTCTCAGAAATCTTCAATCCTGCCGCATCGTCTGCCGCACGGTTAATTTTGTAACCGGATGATAATTTCTCAGATGATTTTGCCTGTCCGCTTGTGATAACGCCTAACTGACGGTTAGAGTTCATCGCTGTAAGATTGTGCTGTACTACCATTGCCATAATATTTTCCTCCTTGAATTTACTGCAGCTTCCATGCTGCAAAACTTGTTTTGATGTATAATACTTCTCCTTCTGGCCGTACGCTCCATCCAGATTGTATCTCAAGCAATATCTTTCAGGTATTCCTCAGTGCCATGCGGCAAATATGAGGAAACAATCCTGTTTTGTTTACTTGCTGTTATATATATCGTAAAATTTCCAAAAAACTTTATAGCCATTTTATTTTTTTAATCTATTTGGTGCCAGATACGCTTCACCACTTATATCCTGTCCTAAATCATACTACAAAAAGAGCCGGCAGCACCGGCTCTTTGACTTAAAATTCGTATTACTGTAACAGTGACAATACGCCCTGGTTGGACTGGTTTGCCTGTGCAAGCATAGACTGTCCTGCCTGTGCAAGAATCTGGTTCTTGCTGTATTCCACCATTTCAGAAGCCATATCTGTATCACGGATACGGGATTCTGCTGCCTGGGTATTCTCTGCTACGTTATCCAGGTTAGCAATCGTATGCTCTAATCTGTTCTGTAATGCACCAAGCGCGGATCTCTGGCCGGATACATTGTTGATCGCGTTCTGGATCATTGTAATGGTTCCTGTTGCCTGCTGGGAATCCCTTACGTTCGGTGAGCTGACTTTTGTTGCCTGTTTTGAATTTACAACGAAAATCTGAGCTGCGCACATTGCCTGTTTGCTGACATATTTACGAACAGAAGCAGAAGTAGTCACGGCTACTCCATCACCTCTCATATAATATGCAGTTGTAGGCGCTTTTGCAGAATAAAGTACGCCAACCTGTGCGTTGCACGCTGCCAATGCACCGATAGACTGTCTGATCGTACCAGAAACTGTTGTCTTGCCAGCATTCCTTACAACTTCATTCGTCGTCATATAGCCGGACACTTTAGCAACGGAAACTGGTTTGATACCGATTGCTGTAGCATTCATTGCTGCAATGTTCAATGTAATGGTCTGGTTCTGGTTTGCTCCTACCTGAAGTGATTTGCCTACAAATGTACCATCCAACAGACCCTGTTTGTTGAACTGTGTTGTCTGGGATACACGATCGATCTCATCTGTCAGGGCTTTCAGCTCCTGGTTAATAGCGTCACGATCAATAGACTGGTTTGTATCGTTTGCACCCTGAATTGCCAGCTCGTTCATTCTCTGAAGAATGCTGTGAACTTCGTTCAATGCGCCTTCTGCTGTCTGCAGTAAGGATACGCCGTCCTGTGCGTTTGTAGACGCTCTGTTAAGGCCTCTGATCTGGCTTCTCATTTTCTCAGAAATCTTCAATCCTGCCGCATCGTCTGCCGCACGGTTAATTTTGTAACCGGATGATAATTTCTCAGATGATTTTGCCTGTCCGCTTGTGATAACGCCTAACTGACGGTTAGAGTTCATCGCTGTAAGATTGTGCTGTACTACCATTGCCATAATATTTTCCTCCTTGAATTTACTGCAGCTTCCATGCTGCAAAAACTTGTTTTAATATATAATGCTCATCCTTACGGCCGTACGCTCCGTTCAGACCCGCATCCCAAGTAACACCCTTTGGGTATCCCTCTATACCATTTGACACTCCCTTGAGGTAATGGTATATTTTGTTTACTTGCTGTTATATATATCGGGCAAATTTTTATATACTTTATAGCTGAATTTAAAATTTGGGGTTAAAAGTATTCGTTTTCTATTACCTACTCATAATCCTGATATCCAATTGCTGTTGTCCTCGACCATTTAATTTTCACCTTGTGATCAGCTGTTCCAATAATAACCGCCTGTACCAATCAGCACCTTTTTTCCACTAAATGCAAACCCATATCTGTGTATCCTCTCTTCTGGGATTCCTTTTGCGGTCAATGATGCTGCATACCTCTTCTTCTCAATCTGATCCAAAGCCACCTGTACCGTATCCAAAAGCTCCTTCTCATCTTCTGTGTCCTGCACTTTAAATTCCAAAATCATTGCAGCGTCTTTCAGGTTTCTTGGTTCAAGGATAACATCATACCTGCCAAAACCACTTTCCCTGTTAGAAGTAAGAATATACCGGCTTTCCAATTCTACCAGCAGCCCAAGTACAAATCCATGGTAAAAACGCTCAGGGTCCGCTGTTTTTGACGGGTTTTTCCCTGTATCAAAACAGCTGAATATCGTCAGTGCAATTCTGTTCATATACACATTCATTGCCTTCACATCATTTAGCAGCAATGCTTTCACAAAATCATTATAGTCGGAAACATTGCCGGAAAACCATCCGCGTACCATGTTTTTGAACATCAGCCTGACTTCGCCATTCGTCAGCGCCAGCTCATATTTTGGCGCCGTTACCAGACCCTCATCGTCGTATTCTTCATGGCTTAACACTTTCAGATAACCGCCTGCTGTCAAAAGGCTCCAGATCGCATATTCATTATCATAAAGCTGATTATAAACAATCTGCTCATCAATCGGAACAAACAAATGCCCTCCCTGCAGCAAATGCTCAAAGGATTCTTTGATACTCCGTCCGCCTTCCCGTATCAGTTTGCCTGCAAGGCTGTTGGAGCTGGTGTTTGCCCAGTAAGCGGCAAATTTTCCTGTATCAAGATAATTCAGAATTGACCATGGATTATAAATATCAGGCTGACTCCCAAATGTAAAGCCATCATACCATTGCTTCACCTTTTGCTTCTGATCAGATAATCCAAACTCTTCTAATGCTCTAAAAACTTCTTCTTCCGTAAACCCAAAACAATCTGCATATTTTTCCGATGTTGTCGTTACCACTCTCAAATTATTTAAATCAGAAAACATAGACTCTTTGCTGACTCCTGTGATGCCAGTCATAACCGCACGCTCCAGATATGGATTTGTTTTAAAAGCAGCATTGAACATACTTCTCATAAAAGCTGTTAGTTCTTCCCAATATCCGCTGACATACGCCTCCTGCATAGGAGTATCATACTCATCTAATAGGATAATCACTTTTTTCTTATAAAATTTATTTAAAAATTTGGAAAGATTATGAATCGCATAGACTGCATCTACATCCTCCATGTCAGTAGAAATATTGCCAAAAAGCTTCTTCTCTTCTTCCCCCAGTGCATCACTGTCAAGCAAAAAAGAATATTCCGTATATAAATTCGTCAATATCAGAAAAATTTCTTTTCTGGCATTTTTATAATTTACCGCTTTTACATTCGCGAAAGACAGGCTTATCACCGGATATGTTCCCTGCAGGCTGCGGTACTTCTCTTCATTCCAGACAGTCAGCCCCTCAAACAAATCCCCCCGCCCGGCATAATTTACAGAAAAGAATTTTTCTGTCATGCTCATATTCAATGTTTTCCCAAATCTTCTGGGGCGGGTAATCAATGTCACAATATCCCCGCTCTCCCACCATTCTTTGATAAAATACGTTTTATCAATATAAAAGTAATCGTTTTCTATTACCCGTTCAAAATCTTGATGTCCAATTGCTGTTGTCCTTGCCATGTAAGAGCCTCCTTTCTGGATTCTGTTCCTTACACAGTTTCTCAATAAAATCAATATACCACAAATCTCCAAAACGAAAAACCTAATTTAAGAAAAATGAATCTATGCAAAGCACAGATCCATTTTTATCCTAATGCTATATTTACTTTTTGTTATCAAAAAACTGTGGCGCCACATTTCCCCGTTTCATCATATTCTGATAATATTGATTCACCACTTTCTGACTGTTGCGCACGCCTTTTACCTGTTCCCTGACACTGGCAAATTTACGGGTGACTTCCTCCCGATTGCGTACCTCTTGTGTCTGGACGGTATTCAGCAATGCGGTAATATCTTTGATCAGTTCCTGCATTCTGCGAATTTCGGATGTGTACAGATCCCGGTTATTATTGAGGGCATCTCTTACCCGGTTAAACAATTTCTCAAACCCGCTGTCTAATAAGTTTAACTGATCCACAAGATTTGCTTTATACTGCATATTCTCTTCAAATTGTTCCGGTGAGAGATTCGGATCCTGCAGTAAAAACTTCTGCTGTTTATTCAGTTCAATAACTTTTCCAAGAATATCCCGTTTTTTTTCGAGGCTTTCTGTCATAATGCGAATATATTCTGATTCCACCATCATCTCTCTCCGTTCCATTGCTGTATGCACTAAGAAATATGCGCTTTACTGTTTCCCTGCCTGTTTCATGACTTCTTTCCACGTATCACGCATCGTCCGCAGATGTTTCAGCACTTCCTCTAAAATGTCTTTGTCTTTCTTGACATTCGCGGTGAAAAGACGCTGTTTTAAATAGTTGTAAACATTATCAAAATCTTCTGCAACCGGGTATTTATGATCCAATGTCGCCTGAAATTCTTCAATAATATTTTCGACCTTCATAATGTTATTGTGCGCCTTCTCGATATCATTTTTTTCAATTGCCACAATTGCAATATTGCAGAATTTAATTGCGCCTTCATACAGCATCAATGTCAATTCTGCGGGTGAAGCAGTCATAATCCTGTTGTTCTCGTAAGCTGCATATCCCTGTTTGTTTGTCATCTGATAACCTCCCTGTTAATGACGACAGTTCTTCCTAGAATCCGAACATGCCTGCCAGTGCAGACTGCTGGCTCTGCAAAGATGCCAGTGCGGATTCCATCGCTGCAAATTTTTTGTAATAAGATTCTTCGATATCTTTTAATTTCTGATCCCACTTTTTAATTGTAGTGGTGTAGTCGCTGTATTCCTGAGCCATCTGCTTATCGTTATACACAGATCCATAACTGCTCAGCGTACTGGAACTCATCCTGGAATTGATTGTATCATATAAACCTGTCGCTAATTGTTTAAAGAAATCCACAACCGCGTCCGGATCTTCCTTAATCGCCGCCATCAGTTTATCCGTATTAGCAGATGTAATTGGATCATCAGCGTCGCCGTCAATATGGAACGCATTCTCCTCATTGTCCGGAGCTTTCATAACTCCCAGCGTCATAATACCAAAACTGGACAACGAATAGGATTTCCCATTCACCGTATAGGAAGAAAACATAACGTTCTTCATGGAACTCAGGATGGAACTTAAAGTGTCGTCCCTGCGAAGCAGGGAGTCTTTAATCTTCGTCTCCCATTCTTTGATCTCTGTCTCTGACAGCGAATCTTTTTCTTCCGTGGTCAGCGGTTCATAACCCCTTGCCGAATCCGCGTTATATAGTTTCGTCATTTCATTAATCAAGGTATTATATTCTTTGATAATATCCTTAATCTTATCATACAGTCCCTGCGTATCTGTACCCACTGTGACAGAAAACTCACTTGCCGCCTCAGCCAGGGCAGTAATGGAAAGCCCGTTAATATCAAACTCGTTACTGTCAGATGTATAAACTGCGCCGTTTACCACAATTTTTGCATCCTGCCCTTTTACCCGGATTGCTCCCCTGCTGACTTCCGTAGTGTCATTCAGTATATCAATAGCGCCTGATATTTTCTCTTCCATCTCATATACAGAAGATACGGAAGTATCCAGAAGGCTGTGCCTATCCAAAAACTCCTGCGCCGAAGCAATTTCATTTTGCCGATCCGTAATATAGCTGTTTAATGTTCCTGCTGCATGCGCATTCCGAATCGCCGTTACATCTATATCCGTTGTATCGCCGTTTACAATCGCCAGGGCGTCCTGATAGTCCTGGGTTGTCGTATCTGCGGAAGGATCATTTACTTTACGGTAGGCTTCCGCATATTTGATATTCGCCTCGTTTTTCGTAATTTCCGCAGATTTCTGTCCTTTCTCCGCCAGAATCTCTGCAATACGTTTCCATGTCTTCTCCTTGCTATACGTACCGTTTGTAATAGGCTTTCCATCTGAGTCATAACCAGTTACAAAAGGATTGCCGGATTCATAATTCTGGCCGTCTGAATTCATTGCGTAAGAAGCCCAGGTCCTGTATGTATCTGTAACTGAACTACTGTCTACATTCAGCCCAAGTTTTGCCAAAGCGTCATTACCCGCAATATTCACGCCTGATAATGTAAAGTCATTTTCCACTCCGGTCTTTTTGGCTGACACATAAATCCTCTTATACTTGGAATCAAAATTTGCAGTGACTCCCGCATCATTTAAAGATTTCACAAAGTCAGAAATCTTAGTAGAACCATTGACGGATATATTAGTAGTCTTCCCTTCTACATTCAGGCTGATCATACCATAATCTGAAAATCCAAGAGACGCCAGCGTACTGCTCTCCGTTATGTTGGCGCCAAGCTCTGTACCTGTTAAATACCCGGCTTTCGCTGTCTGGTCTATTTTTACAGAATACGTTCCATTTACCGCGTTAGAGTTCGCTGAAACAGATGCTTTTGTGCTGTCTGATACAGTCGCCTTTTTCGTTGTATAACCGGAAGAATATTTCAGGCCTGTCAGTTTGGAATAGAATGTGGAAATCTTACTGTTTAAAGATTTCCATGCATCCTGCTTCCAGGATAACTTCGTCTGTGCTTTTGTATATTTCTGGCTCTTTAACCGATATGCGGATACCAGCTCAGAAACTAATGCTTCCGTATCCAGTCCGGAATTCATTCCTGTGATTCTAATTGGCATAATTAATTCCTCCTATCTCTTCTCATCCACCATAAGACCCGCCATTTCCCATACTTTGGCAATCATATCCAGGGTCTTTTCTGGTGGGAACTCCTTTAATACTTCCTTCGTATCCTTATCGATAATTTTGATTGTAATGCGATTTGTCTTATCATGAATCCCGAAGATCGCTTCGGAGTTCATCATATTTTTATTAATCTCCTCCACAGCTTTCTTCATGCTGTCTGAGTTCACCTTGATAGATGAATCATCGTCTGCACGAACATTAACCGCATCATTGCTCCCGCTTGCCACAACGGCGCCAGCATAATCTCTTGCCGGGCTTTCTGTGTTTACGGGATTGCCGCCCGTCTTTTCAACGCTGCTTACTTTGGGCGCTTCCGGCGCTGACACGCTTCCCTGATATGCCACAGCCGATTTTGTAATTGCTTCTATTGCCATAGTTAACCACCTCCGTGTGATTTAAAAAGTGAATGTATTTATTATTCTCTATATCGGCATAGCGCCGCATTTTTTTTAGAATAATTTTTTCAGTGCCTCTGCAGCTTCCGTGCTGATGGCTTCTTTATTCTCGTTTTCGATCTGCAGGTATACCTCTTTACGGTAAATCGGGACTTCTTTTGGTGCAGAAATGCCGATTTTTACCTGATCGCCCCGAATTTCCAGGATATCCATCTGAATGTTATTGTTGATAACCAGGGATTCGCCTTTGCGTCTTGTCAATGCCAGCATCTCTATTCACCTTCCTTTGAATCTCGTTTTATCCTGTCATAAATCTTATATTTTACCGGATAATCCTGTTCCATAATTACCTGCGCCGCCTGGTTGTTGTCGGTATTGATGACGATCGGCGCTTTTAAGTTAATGGAAATCTCTTCGATATTTTCCGGAACGGTTACGGTCACAAGGAGAAAAACATTTTCCTGGGTCAGCCCGCCAAGCGTCCCGCAGAGTTCATCGCTGATCGCCGGCGCATAGTCTTCCGCCATTGCATGCGGCTCGAGTACCGGCATGGCAAACACAGGATCGTCCATCGACTGGAACCATTTAATCACAGATTCTTCGCCTCTGTCCGCATCAAATATCAATGCAAAATCCTTCATATCCGGGAATCCGACAATTCCCTGCTCTAAATGGATAATCTTGGAATCCTCGATATCAATTTCTCCAAACATTCTTGTATCTGCTTTCATCCTAAACCTCGCTTTTAAATGTAGTTCAGCAGCGTCTGCTGGTTAATCTTGCTGGATGCCATTAAGGATGCGGTATAGGCATTATAGGCTGCTGTATATTCAATAATAATATCTGATATTTCTTTATCTTCATTGGTAGATTTCAGCTCTTCTGTGACAAGCTGCTGGTTGCTGAGGCGGGCTTCTATCATTTCAAGCTGCTCCCCTCTTGCGCCGACCTCGGTATATGCCTGATTGAGCTTTGACATATAGTTGTCAAAGTTGCCGATGCCCGCACTGTAAAGCTCCGTCAGGCGGTTATCCGCATAATCGGCTTCTTTCTGCGCCGCATCGATCCATGCCTGTATTTCTTCCTGATGATCTACATACTGCGCTTCTTCTTTCATCAGTTTCAGACGGTCTAATTTATCATGGGCATTGATGGCATCGGAAACAGCGTCGGTAAGTTCTACCACATCCTGGTATATGCTCATATCAAAGACCTCATCCGCCTGCATATTCACGGTAATGGTCTGGTTTAAAGCTACCGTATAGTTGATGTCTTCATAGATTTTCTTGCCATTTTCATCATATCTGGTGTATTCGATTGGATTGGCTGCGTCGCTCACATCCGTACAGTTGTAGTAGTACTCCGGACGGAGCTCGCCTTTGGCAAATCCCTCTTTCTGATAGTCGATATCAATCGTAGCCCTGCCTGATTTTAACTCCTGGCTGATGGCGCTTCCAAAAATCACATCTCCGGTATTTTGGATAAAGATAATCTCGTTTTCCCCGACTTGTTTGATGTTTTTCCCATTCGGATCTGCTGCTGCCCATTCTTCCTCAGAAGCATAAATGGTAACCGGAGCGTCTTCTGTTGTAGTGCCGTCAATCGTGTAGGACACGCTGAAATCATCCTCTTTTAAGTCGTCATATGCCAGACGGATTCTGTCAAAATTGTCTTTATCAATCTCACAGATTTTAGTTGTATCCTGAACTTCCGTCAGTGTCGTAGGCACTTCGATGCTGCCGCTGTAGTATGTGTATTCTTCAATATCCTTATAGGAAAAGCTTTGTGTAATTTTATAGGATGTTTCCGCTTCATCCTCCATAAAAGTCAGCTGGGAATTGGTTTTATATCCGGTAAATACGGTTCTTCCTGCATTATCGGAGTTTCCTTCGCCGTAAATCTGTGACTTTAATGCTGTCAAAGCGGATAATATCGTCTTTCTGTCATCCTGGGTCAGATAAGAGTTGGTGCCGTTTACACACTGGGTACGGATATCTGTCAGGATTTTGTTCATATTTTTCAAGGACGTCTCCGTATTTTCAAACCAGGTTTGTACATCCGGGATGTTTTTCTCATAATACTGGTTAATCTTACTTAAAGAAGTCCTAAGACGCAGCGCACGGATTGCAATAACCGGGTCCTGGGACGGCCGCTGTATCTTTTTCTGCGACGCCATCTGATTATTCAGATCCAGGACATTGCCTTTATTGCCGTTGATATTGGCCGCTGTATTTTTAATCATCATATTATTAGTTATTCGCATAGCCTACCTCCTATTATACGCCGGTTTCCTGAATCAGCTTATCATACATTTCCGACATGCACTGAACCATGCGGGCCGCCAGATTGTATGCGTTCTGGAATTTTACGATATCCAGCGCTTCTTCGTCTTCATCCACGCCTGATATAGATAACCGCTGGGTTGTGATTGCACTTGCAATATCGTTAAAATTTTTCTGGAAAATTTCGGCTTCATTTGTATCTACTGAAATATCGGTATAAATACAATGCAGAAAATCTGACGCGCTGCCGCCGCGGAATAACTTGATTTCATTCTGCAGCTTTAACATCTCGTCAATGATCTCATGCGCGTCGACCTTATCGCCGGTAACATCCATGGAAGTCGCAAATTTTGAAGGATCTCGGACAATTGCATCCGCTACGTTAAAGCTGAACGCCGTTAGCTGATAATAGCAGTCCGAGGAAGACGATATCACAGAATCCTGGCTTGTTACGCCGTCTTTCCCTACGGTATGCTGGTTAAAACTGTATTCCGTTCCGTCAAATCCGGTCGCTACAAAGAAAGCGCCCATTTCATCTTCATTCAGATCCATGGCTCCCTTCTGATATGCATTGAACCGTCCGCTGAAACACCGTAAAAATTCACTCATCTGCGCCATATAGTAGGGAATTCCCATGGCCTCCACGCTCGCGCCAATCTGCGCACTCTTTCCAATTACAGCAGCCGCCGCAGAAGTCTCCATGCTCTGTTCCATCTCAAACGTATAAGAAATTACCTTACCATTTTCATCCAGCTCCGCCGTAAACCCTGAATAGTAATATTCTTTGTTCTTAATCGTAATGACGCCCTCGGCAGCCATTGTCATCGACTCTACAGTCGTCATGGTGCTGGGTTTTATTTTAATAAATTTATTTGTAGCGCTTAGTACGTCTCCCTGAAAATTCTCCGCGTGATTGCCGTCCCGGACGTCAAACAGCGCCCGCAGGGAGCCGTTCATCGATTTTGCGTTAACATTGAACTTCATCCCTGTGTCGGACCAGACAATGTCATACAAGCCATCCGCATCGGTCTGGTTGACTTTATTCTCCCTGGGTACGCAGGTCAGGGTTTTATAATCATAATTGTTAATCAAAGTCTGGCCGTCTAATTTTACAATATAATTTGTGCCGCCCAGATACATATCCGGATAATTGCTGTTCGTAATCGGGCTTTCCTCTACACTGACGGGCACTATCTCAGAAATCTGATCGATAATCAGCGCACGCTGATCCCGCAGCTCATTTGCCCTCATGCCGTTCTCAAGCTCAATGGTATTGATCTGTTTGGTCAGAGAAGCAATCTTCTGTGTGCTGGCGTTGATCCGCTGCACCAGAGAACTGATCTGTTCATTACAGTCTTTCTGCAAATCCTGCAGATCGGCCGCCACATCATGAAAATAGGAGGCAAAGCTCTGCGTCTCACTGACAAAATTCTTGCGCCTGTCAATATTCCCCGCGTCGCTGGTCAGCGCGTTCATCTGATTGAACATGTTTGCAAAAATCGTGGAAAATCCTGGCTGCGTCTCGCCGTCGTCAATAAAATAATTCTCAATCTGGTTCAAATAGGTCAGTTTGGTATTATAATTGCCAACCGAAGCCTGGTTGTTCCAATATTTTGTATCGTAGTAGACGCTCCGTAAGGATGTAATGGATTCCGTCGTAACGCCGGTTCCGGCCATTCCAAACTTCTGATAGACCCGAAGCCCTTCGGACGCCTGCCGGTTCGCAACCTGTTTACTGTAACCTTCCGTCTGTACATTTGATATATTATTCGCCGTTGTATTTACCGCCACCTGAAACGCGTTCATAGCGGAAGAAGCTATATTTAATCCAAAAAATGTTGATGGCATATCTTAACACCTCTTTCTTATTCTTAGGAACCCATCCGGTAGATAATCGTCTCAATCATTTCACTGATTACGTTGATAAACCGGCTGGACGCATTATATGCGTTCTGGAATTTGATCATATTGCTCAGTTCTTCGTCGGAAGATACGCCAATTATCTGCTGTCTCGCGTTATTGGTGGCCAGTGAAGTGCCTTCTAAGCCAGTCGTCATGGAACCAAATACATCTCCCAACGTAGCCATTTCGCCAGTCATTTTGGAATAATATTCACTGAATGTACACGGCGTCGTGTCATGAGGGCTTAAGAACAGGGTGTCTTCATCCCATAATGCCGCCAGAGCTTCTCCCAATCGATAGGCAATGGGCAGTTCTCCTTCGCGCCCGTTCTGCTCAAATGCCGGAAGCAGCGACTCGCTCTCTAAAAGCTTTGCATTGATACGGATGCTTCCAATGGTATACTGTTTGGAAGTATCGTCTTCCGGTTCCTGGTTATATACATAATATGTCTTATTATCATCCCCATATACGGTTGTATAACGGGAACAGCCGATTCTGGTAAACAGTTCCTGCGGCGGAAGCGCTTCATCCGCACCCACACAGCAGTTATCCACGTCTAATATTTTCTGTCCCGGCGGAAAAGATACCGGATTGCCATTCTCATCCCTTCCGGTAATCGGTGCATTGTAAGTAATATTCGGGGCAAACAGATCATTGATCTTAGTCACTACGGTATGCACCAGCATATCAAGCTCTGCCTGTGCATTCATCATCACGGAATTGCCAAGCGTCTGATCGTATTTCTGTACGGAAATGTTTTCAATATCTTTATAATTTGCATATTTTTCTCCTCTGGCAAACAGGAGAGCTTTGATTTTTCCGATATCAGTCTTTCGCTCTGTGGAAATCTCTTCGGCTGTATTATATGCCAGATAATACTCGCCTTTTTCCGTATCGGACAGATAAGGCCAGTACGGTGTGACAAATCCGGTAATCTCATCTTCTTTCATGCCAAGATCATAGACATGAAGCTCATCTACAAAGGGCACGCCTTCAAAATTCACCTTGACCATGCCGTTCGCAAGTTCCTTGTAGTCAATCCTTCCATAGGCAGACAGTTCATCTAAAAGCGTATCCCTGACGTCCCGGAGATTCATCGCCGTTTCGATGCCGCCGGCTTCTGTCTTCATAATGTCAAGGTTTAACTGCTTTAGCTTCGCGCCGATATCATTGACTTCCTGGATCGCTTCTTTGATCTGCAGATTCAGATCCGACTGATAATATTTCAGCCCGCTGTACACAGCTTCCGCCCTGCTGGCAAACAAGCTGGCTCTCTGGATCACCAGATTCTGATTGGTCCTGTCGGACGGGTCTTTGGCAAACTCCTGGAATGCCACCCATAAACCGTTGTTCCCAGTAAGAATTTCCTGAAATGATGTTCCTTCTAATTCCTGGAACAATGTCTCTACTTCATTGATTGCTTCGTATGTAGCAGAATAAAACCCATGGCGCCCTGTCTGGGTCCGATAGGTTTTATCCAAAAAAATATCCCTCGCATGTACAACATCCCCGATCGTCACGCCAAGCCCGGACTGCTGGCGGCTGATGGAAGCCGTTGTATTGAAGGTAAGATAATTGCGATCCGACTGCAGTACCCGCTCTCTGACATAACCTTCCGTATCGACATTTGAAAGGTTATTCGCAGTCGTATTCAGGGCGTTCTGGCTCGTCTGTAAGCCGGACGCCCCGATAAATAAACTTCCCATTGAATTGGCCATGATTCTTCCTCCTATTGTTTTGCGTCAAATCCGCTGCTTCCCAGCAGATCACCCGTATTGTAAGCATTCTTGTCATAATTCGCCGTCTCGGGCGCCTGCCGCATGCTTTTAAACAAGGTGAGATCGAATTCTACCATTTCAAGCGCCTGATTCAAAAGAGCCTCATTCCGCTTGTTCCATTCCTGCATCTGATTCCCTGTCGTCAGGATCTTGGCACGAATCCGTGACAGGCGTTCCTGCTCTTTTGGCTGCTGTTCTAAATACCCAATCAGCCGTGTAATGGTCATCTCTTCAAAATCCTTGCCGAGAACATCCGCCATATCTTTTAGAACTGCGTCCCTTCGGTTATCAAGGTTCAGCAGGACGCTGGAAACGTCCTGCTCCTGTTCCGTGATCTTCTCTAACGCAGCGATATCCGCCTGAATGATCGCCTGCTTCTTATCTTTGGATAATTCCACAAGCTTCTCATACTGGGTATTTTCTTCTTCTAAGACTTCTACAAGATTATCCATTAAACTAGCCACTGGTATCCTCCTAACCTTTCAAGGCGTTATATTTCTCCAGCAGCTTGCTGGCAAAATCTCCGGCATCGACTCTGTAACTTCCCGATTCCACTCTTGCTTTTAACTGAGCGACTTTATCTTCCCTGATGTCTGAAGCTTCTGCTACTGCCTGCTTTGCAATTTGATAATCATAACCAGCCCGCGAAATAGTCACTTCGTCCCTTCCGATCACGGCATCATACGATTTGGATACTTTTCCAGACTTACTGCTCTTATACAAACCAGCCATCTGATTATAAGCCTCTATACGCATAACCGATCCCCTTTCTTCCTTGAAATATCTTCTACGAAAAATAGTCTTTCTCTAACTATTCTCATTCGCTCTTACACTATTTATCGGTTGTTTTTGTGATTTCCTTAGTAAATTATGAATTTTTTTCCGGTTCAGACAAGCACAAAAAAACTGCCGGAAAGCTCTCACTTCTTATCCTTTCCGGCAGTTTCTGATTATATACGTCAGCAATTCTTCTGAAAAAACTCTGTCTCCCCGCATAAACACAATATTCTCATGCACT
The DNA here is from genome assembly GCA_910588565.1 of uncultured Lachnospiraceae bacterium. Taxonomy (GTDB): domain Bacteria; phylum Bacillota; class Clostridia; order Lachnospirales; family Lachnospiraceae; genus Roseburia_B. Next base: position 13,198 of record CAJUPF010000006.1, on the reverse strand, counting down.
CCCCCGGCACATTGCACCGCTTCTCCCGATCCGCCGTGCCGTACATCCGAATTTCTCTGAATTTCCGCAAATACTTCACTCTCTTTAAGCGCATCCGGCGCAAACGCAAGCTGGGCTGACAGCAGCATGGGAACATCAAATTCACTGTCCCCAGCCGCTATCACATAATCCGCCTTCACTCGTTCCCGTAGCCGCGATACCGCATTCCCTTTATTTAATTTCTTTGGCACAATATACACTTTCATCCCATTGCAAAACACATCCACCGCTGCCGTATCCAGCTCTTTTCTCAGGAAACGCACAGATTCCAGCGGCTTTTTGCTCTTTGTAAACAGAAAAAGCCCGCGGATATTCCGCACTTCCAGGCAGCGGTTTCGATCCTGCCCAAGCAAAACTTCCCCATACGCCAGTTCCTTTGTACAGTCTGACACCAGTTCTAGCGACTTCCTGTACCATAACGCGTCCTCTTTTCCATCTGCAAGCAGAATACCGCCATTGCACACCAGCGCATAGGGAAACTGCCCGATTCCCAGGTCAATTCTTCCGTACTGCTCCACGGTCCGTGTAGTCACAGGGACAATTGTTACCGCCTTTTTTACTTTATTTAAAAGCGTATATGTCTCCTCTGTCATAAAGGAGATTTCCCTGCCCTGATACACCTCCACACACCGCTTCGCCATTCCGATATCATGTTTATAAGAATAAATCAGCGTATTGTCCAAATCTGTAAAAAACATTATCATCTTAAGATTTCGTATCTCCTACAATCACTTTCCGGATCAAGTCCACCGGAATCATCGTCACTGCCAGCAGCACAACCGCAATCCACCCCTGAATTCCAAAAGGCACGCAGCTGAACATATTTCCAATCCAGGCAAACGGAGCAAGGGGTACTAATCCGGCATTTACAATTAACGCCTGCACCAGAATAATGATAAAAAATACTTTTAAGAATCCGGTATTTTCATTTAAGCCCTTAAAGATGCGGAATCCGTCATCCCTTACGTTAAAGCCGTTAAAGAGGGCGCTTACAATAAATAATACAAAATATCCTGTCAGGTGTTTACCGTTTGGAACACCCTGCAGCGCCTGTCCGGCCTCATCCACTGCCCAGCCACCAAATAGGTTGGCAAAAAACGGCAGCTTTAAGAATGCAAAACTGACAATCGTCAGCCATACGCCCATAGTTATAATCTGTGCCATCATCTTTTTGCTTACAATGCTTTCATCTCTTCTTCTTGGTTTCTCATGCATATATTTCTTCAGTGCAGGCTCGTTTCCAAGCATAATTGCGCCCAACCCATCCATGACCAGATTGACAAACAGAAGATGCGTTACTTTTAACGGTTCCTCTACGCCGAAGAACGGCGCAATCGCGCTGACAACGACAGCCGCAACATTAATCACAAGCTGGAATTTACAGAATTTTAATATATTGTGGTAAATCGTCCTGCCGTACCAGATCGCATCTTTGATAGACTTAAAGTTATCGTCTAAAATTACAATCTTACCGGCTTCTTTGGCCGCTTCTGTCCCGCTGCCCATAGCAAATCCCACGTCGGCTCGTTTCAGCGCCGGGGAATCGTTGACGCCGTCTCCTGTCATGCCTACCACCAGATTCATTTCCTGGCACAGACGCACCATTCTGGATTTATCGGTAGGCAGCGCCCTTGCAATCACACGGATATCAGGAATAATTTTCTTTACTTCATCATCCGACATTTCATTTAACTGTGCGGAAGATAGCGCTTTATCAGAATCATCCTTCAGCAGTCCGGCGTCTTTTGCAATGGCAACCGCCGTCTCCAAACGGTCTCCGGTAATCATAACTACCTGGATTCCGGCATTCTGCACTTCCTGGATCGCTTCTCTGGCTTCCGCGCGCACATCGTCACGGATTCCTACCAGGCCGATAATAACGATATCTTCGTTGATCTTATTTTCTACAAGCTCAGATTCTGAATAGCCAAATGCCAGGACACGCATGGCTTTTGCAGCCAGATCATCGATTTTCTTATTCAAAACTGCGGAGTCTATTGTCTGAACCTGGCCGTCTGCGTCCAGATATTTCTGCGCAGAAGCAAGCAGGCGTTCCGGCGCTCCTTTATAGAAGGTTTTTCCCAGGCTGTCAATTCTGGCCTGGCTGAATTTATTGGTGGAATTAAATCCCTGGGATTTTGTTACCAGGCATTTTTTATCTGCCTCCAGAGCATGGAACGTCGTTTCACCGATAAATTTCATCAGCGCCTGATCGGTAGCGTTTCCGCCGATCACTCTGTGTTCGCCGTCAAACATAGACTGGGTATTTTTCCCAATCGCATAGTCAATCAAGCCTTTTACACTGCTGTGCCCGCTTAAATCACTGATCGCAATGGATTTGCCGTCCGCTGTGAAGAAATCCACGACTTCGAGCATTCCTTTTGTAATGGTTCCGGTTTTATCGCTGAATAAAATATTTAAAGAACCCGCTGTTTCAATACCTTCCGCCTTGCGGACAAGTACGTTATGAGCCAGCATTTTGCTTGTATTCTGCATCAGCACCAGAGAAATCATCAGCGGCAGGCCCTCAGGAACTGCGCAGACGATAATTACAACCGCAAGCGATACGGCTTCTACGATTTTTTTGATTACCACTTCCGCGCCAAGGGCGAAAAATGCGGATACGCCGCCTGCATTCATCATAAAATAGGCCAGATACAAAATCGCGATTACAATTGCGCCAATATAACCAAACGTAGAAATCTGATTAGCCAGTTTCGCCAGTTTCACTTTTAACGGAGAATCCGGCTCTTCTTCCTGCATTTCCTCCGCCATTTTCCCCATCATGGTTTTTAATCCGACTTTTCTGACGTCAAGAACGCCTTCTCCGTCAAATACAACCGCGCCGCGGAACAGGGAATGGCTGTCTACAAAAGTGTCCCCTGTAATGTTATCCGCCAGCTGAAAATCTGCAGTCGCCGCTGTTTTTTTACACTCCTCCGCTTCTCCGTTTAAAGCGGAGTTATCTACTGCCAGTTTCCCGGAAACTAAGATACCGTCCGCCGGGATTTTATCGCCGGACTGCAGTAAAATCTTGTCTCCTGTTACGACATCATCCACATCAATCACAGTGATTATGCCATTCCGGTGTACTTTACACTGGTCTTTTTTTGTGCTGTCTTTTAATTCTCTGTACTTGGTGTCGCTGGCAACACCTGTCTTTGCCGATACAAACGCTACAATCAGCACCGCCACAATGGTGCCTACAGGTTCGTAAATCTCCGCGTAGCCAAAGAAGAACATCACAATCATAAGCGCTGCTATGGCAAGCAGTATCTTAATCATGGGATCGCCAAATGTCTCCTTAAACTCCTCCCAGAATGTGGTCGGCTCTGAATCAGGGATCACATTGGAACCGTATTTCTCCCGTGACGATACAACCTCCTGATCATTCAATCCTTGAAAATTCATATTTCCTCCTTCTTGTCTCTGTTTTTTGGACATAGAGGTATACCCGAAGGGTATTTCCTCCTTTTTGTCTTTTTTTGGACATAGAGGTATACCCGAAGGGTATTTCCTCCTTTTTGTCTTTTTTTGGACATTATAAAAAAGGCAGAAGAGAAGAAGAAAGCCGCCCGTTTTGGACAGTTTCTCCTTCTCATGCCCGATCCACTATATTTAGATATATCGGTTTTTCAGCTCATTCAGACCCGGATCTTGTGTTCCCTGGCCAATCGCATTGAATTTCCATTCGCCGTTGTGCCGGTAAACTTCCCCAAAGATCATGGCTGTCATGCCGGAATAGTTTTCTGTAAGATTAAATTTGCACATCTCATTGTTATTCCTTCCATCTACTAACCGGATATATGCATTTTCAATCAGTCCAAAGTGCTGATTGCGCTTTAACGCTTCATAAATATTTACCACAATCACAATTCTGTCATATTCTGCCGGAACTCTTGCCAGATCCACCAGAATCTGCTCGTCGTCCCCGTCGCCCGCTCCGGTGAGATTATCTCCCATATGGCGCACGGTGCCGGATTGATGCTGCAGGTTGCCGTAATATACCAGATCTCCGATATTTGTAAGCTTTCCATTTTTTAATAACAATGCGGAAGCGTCGCAGTCAATCGGCTGCGGCTTGGGTGCAAAAAATCCTGTTTTCCGCGTTGCCTCATCCCAGCCCAAACCAATAATTACATTCGACAATCCTGCATTTTCTTTCGACAGATTGACTTTCTGTCCTTTTTGCAAACTAACTGACATCTGTTTTGTCCCCTTCCTGTTCTGCTCTGGCTGCTTTTATTCTACATCCACGCCAAAATTTCCGCACAGCGCTGCCAGGCCGCCCTGATAACCGCTGCCGATCGCATTGAATTTCCATTCGCCGCCGTTTTTGTATAATTCTCCAAATACAGCTGCTGTCTCAATCGAAAAATCCTCGCCCAGATCATAGCGCAGCAGTTCTTCTCCTGTCTGTTCATTATAAATCCGGATAAACGCATTGTTTACCTGGCCAAAATTCTGCCGCCTTGCCTCTGCTTCATAAATGGTAACGGTAAACGCAATTTTGGTAATATTCGCAGGAACCAAAGACAAATCGATTCGGATTTGCTCGTCATCCCCTTCTCCGGCTCCTGTCAGGTTATCTCCTATATGCTCCACACTGCCGGAAGGATGTTTCAGGTTCCCATAAAACACAAAATCCTGCGAGCCTGTTACTCTCCCATCGTCCGTCAGCAAAAATGCCGCCGCATCCAAATCAAAATCTCCGCCTGTATCAAAGGCATTGACGTCCCATCCCAGGCCTACAACTACCTTGCTAAGCCCCGGATTTCCTTTCGTAAGATTAACCTTCTGCCCCTTCTGCAAACTAACTGGCATAGCGCCTCTCCTTTCTTGTCCTGTTAAGCCACTTCTATTCCATAATGCCCGCACAGCGCTGCCAGGCCGCCCTGGAAGCCGCTTCCAATGGCATTGAATTTCCATTCTCCATTGTATCGGTATAACTCGCCTACTACAATCGCTGTCTCAATCGAAAAATCTTCACCCAGATCGTACCGGATAATCTCCTGCCCGGTCGTCTGATCCACAATTCTGATATAGGCATTGGATACCTGGCCAAAATTCTGCCTGCGCACATCCGCATCATAGATCGTAACCGTAAATGCCACTTTGGAAATATTCGCCGGGATCTTGGAAAGATCTACATGAATCTCTTCATCGTCCCCTTCGCCTTCCCCGGTCAGGTTATCTCCCATATGCTGTACAGATTCGCTGGCATGCCCTAAGTTTCCATAAAAAATAAATTCTTTTTCCGTCGGGCATTTTCCATTGTCACCCAGCATAAACGCAGCCGCGTCCAGGTCGAAATCAGCGCCGGAGTCAAATGCGTTTACATCCCATCCAAGGCCTACCATTATATTTTTTAAGCCCGGATTTCCTTTTGTCAAGTCCACCTTTTGTCCTTTTGATAAATTAATCGGCATAAAAGAACCTCCCTCACTTATTTTTTGTTTGGCATATGATACATCCTGTTAAACTCTGCTTTGATATTCTCAAGCCTTGCCTGATCCTCCACCCGCTTTCTTCTTGCGTCTTCCTGGATCTGCTTTGTCTCGCTGATACCGTCTACAATGGTTCGCCAGGTTGTTTCTAACGTTTCTATCTTAATCGAGCTGCCGGACGCCATACGGGCTGTCATCTTGGACTGTTCCACCGTATTCCTTGCATTTTTGATCAGCATCTCATTCGTCTTTTCATCAAGAGCAGACATTGCCTCCGCCTGAATCCGCTGGCGCTTAAGCATAATCGCCTGGGCAAGAGCCTGTTTGAATACCGGAAGTGTTACGATAAATGCGGAATTAATCTTCCGAACAAGGTTCATATTGGAAAATTCCATCGTCTTAATCATCGGAACGGACTGCATCGCCACACTCTCTGCAGTCCGCAGATCCTGCGTCCGCTGTTCCAGCATCTGCAGCGCCTGGTTTAAGCTCTGCAACTCAAACTGAATGGACATATCACCCGTAGATTCCATATCCGCCTGCCGTTTCGCAATATATTCCTCAATCTCTTTGCACCCCTGCTCCCCGGCAAGTATGTATTTTACCAGTTCGTGGTAATAATTGACATTTGCCTGGAACATCTGATCGAGTTTGCGGTTGGACTGTTTGATCTCTGATTCATATTGTTTGAGCTGGACATAGATTTTATCCACCTCTTCCCCCATTGTATGATATTTGGCAAGGATTTTATCCAGCTGTTTTCTCATATTGCCAAATAATTTGCTGAATAATCCCGGATTCTCCTGAATCTCTTCAATGTCGAACTTGGACATAATTTTACCAAGTGTATTTAACATCTCGCTGGAATCGTCGATCTGGGACATATTCATACTGTTTAAGACAACATCGGACGCTTTGGAGATCTCTTCTGCAGCCTCTGCGCCAAACGATACGATTGTCTCTAAATTGTCAATTTCAATGGTACTGACTAAGGCGTCCACTTCCGGGGAGTTGACAAGCGCGGCATTCATCTGCTGTCTGTCTTCTGCAATATCATAGCTTTGCACAACCTCAATCTCATTCTTCGCCGCCGGAGCCGCCGTCTGCTGCATTGTCGCTGTTTTGCTAAAATCAAGACCCATATTATTTACCTCTCCTAAATAGTTTATCACGCCACGAAGGACGTGTGCCGGAAGAAATTCTTGAAAAATCGGGAACCTGTAAATCATAGAGATATTCTCCGATCTGATGTTCTTCCATAATTTTCCTGTTAAAATATTTCTCAACGCTCTGATATCCGGTCGGTACAAAAAACAGAATATCAAATCCGATCAGATTCAAAAAAGCCGCCAGAATCGAGTCCTCCAAAGAAAGCATCGCTTCCGCCGTAATCAGATAAATCAGCTTGGGATTCTTCTTTGTAAAATCAAACTTCTGAATCATCCTGACAATTTCCTGCCGCAGGTTCAATACCACTGCGATAATCGCGTATTCTGTCCCAGTTTCAAAGGTACCCAGAATCGTTTTCTGCTGGATCAAAAGCTGCAGTTTGTCCAGAATATGCTCCTGCATCTCATCCCGCAGGTAGCCATAAGGATAATTCTTATGCGCTTTGATCTTTGCCCTCAGCAGTTTTCCATTTTTGAAAAATTCTGCCGCGCAGGCTTTCATCGGATTGGCGTCTGTCGCCTGAAGAAACGGAACGCCCCGGATTACCAGTGTATCCTGGGTAATCAGCTCCTTAATTCCTGACCAGTACGGCTGTACCTGTCCATCTTTTACACCGGAAACCTTGGCGCACAAAACCGGAACGGACACAGCCCCCTCTATTGTACTAAAACTTGGACGATACTTCAATTCCTGATCCCATAAAATTCCAATTTCTTCATAAGTGGTCTGCAGGGTAACGGTATTCGCCCTGCCATACTGCCGGTTGCGGTACATACCGGAGTCCTGGTACAAAATCGAATCCAGCTCCCGCTCCGCATGGTATGCCGCCGTGGCAACCTGCCGGCCGCCGTCTTCTGTGGGATATGTGTTCACCGCTATGGAATCCGGATAGTTGATTTCATACAGCATATTATCCTGCAGAACACAGCTGCCGCCCAAATCGGGTTTTAATACCAATACATCTGTTGGCAGATGAGACAGAAATTTCAAAAACAATGCTTCATTCTCATTCCGACAGCCTCCTAAAAGAATAAAACAGCTGATATCCCCTTCGTTCCAGCCGGAAAACAGCTCTGGCTGGCAGCGGTTCAGCCAGCAAAGCAGATAGACCGCTTTATTCGTCAGTTTGCTGACGCTGATTCCAGGAGTCTTTCCCGCTTCCAGAAGAATATCCACAAACGCCTTGTGCATCAGCAGCTGCAGTTCCCGATTAGAAGCGCGGATATTGCCGGCAAGATCCAAAATCATCTGATCCTGTGATGCATATCCGCCGGATGCACCTTGAGATGTACCCGGCGGACGGCCTGCCAGGCTGATATTTTTCCGTTTTATTTTGCCAATCTCTTCCGGCGAAGGGGGCGTAAGGCCTTCATCCACAATCATAAGCTTCCGCCCGGCCTTTTTTATGGCCAGCTGAAACTGATACAGTTCATTCTCATAAATCAGTTTATCCTCTGCTCCGTTGATCCGGATCAGACAGTTATAAAACAGATTCGGATCGCTGCCTCTGTCTTTTGGCTCTTTTTTAATATCTTCAAAACCGTTCCCTTCTATCCATGCATTGGTACAATTTTGCCGCCGGGGTCTGGTTCCATATAACCGTTCTGTATTGGCCTGCGACAACATCTCATTCCGAAGCCATTTCAGATTAAAGTAATCTGGAAACGACGTGCCGCCCGGAACCTGAAATACCTCGGAATACCGGGACTGCGGATCTGATTTCAGATAAGCGCCGTCTCCTTTGTACTGCAGCAGAATAATATCACATCCGGCATGGGATAAAATGGAGAGCAGCATCAGTTCATACTTGCTGATTTCCCCTTCATACAACAGTTTCGGCACTGTTTCCTCGCCCAGATGATTTACCACCCGCTCAAATTTATAATACAGCCAGCACATAAATTTAATATATGCATTCTTTTGCATATTTTCATTTTTCCCGGATCGGCGAAGTATATCCAGAGAATCGTAGATTGCTCCGGCAACGTTGTTCCTCTGGCAGTCTTTCATCCGCGGAAGCCATTTTTTCAGGCTCGCAGTCAAAAACCCCATACTCAGCTGGAAATTCAGTCCCATCACTTCTTCATAATAAGAAAGGTTCTTCTCATCCGGATTGGGAATTCTTCCCTCTATAATAACACCAAAACGCCTCGCTGTTTCATAATATTTTCTTAAAAATTGACCGGTCTCTTCACTATACTGATTGATTCTGTAAAAATAGACGCCTTTTTCCCTCCGGCTGGCCAGAGGAAGAAAATAATCTTCCAGTCGCTGTATTTTTTTATGCTCAAACATGGATTCTTCACCTATACAAAGCCCGCTATAAATTGATTGATGCACTCATATCCCATGGCAAGATTGATATTCTGCCCGGCATCGATACCAGCTGTGCTGATCCCGATTACCTCCCCATACATATTCAGCACCGCGCCTCCGGAACTGCCATGGGAAATCGGCGCGGTAAACTGAATCATATCCACCCCGTCTATTTTGCGGAAACCGGAGATAATACCATCGGACACCGAATTAAATAACCCCAGCGGGCTCCCAATCGCCACTACCTTCTGCCCTCTGGCCAGAGGATTCTTTCCTCTGTAAACCGGAAGCGGGTTCAGCCTGCGGTCAACCCGCAAAACAGCAAGATCCAGAACAGAATGGTACTTGATCACTTCATCCGTAGAATATACCGTATCGTCATCTTCAATCCGGATTGAGTAAAACCTTCCGCCGCTTGCCACATGGTTATTTGTCAGTATGTACCCGCCTGCCCCAATCATAATCCCGGAGCCCGTCCCGATAATATCCCCCTTTTTATCATGAATCGCAATCATCACCACAGAAGACGCCAGCTGTGCCAGCTGTTCAAAGCTCTTCTCTGCCGCTGCATTTCCCGCCGAAGTATGCGGCGCAGCGCTTCTGGACGGATGGGCAATTGACACCGGACGGGACGCCTCCCGCCTTTGACCCGAACCCACTGGCGGCACAGAACCCCTGGTCGCCGCCGCACTTTGGCCTGATGGTACTGAACCTGCGGATGCTCTCAGGCTTCGTCCCGGATGCACGATCGACACCGGACGGGACGCCTCCCGCCTTTGACCCGAACCCACTGGCGGCGCAGCTCCCCCGGTCGCCACCGCACTTTGGCCGGACGGTACTGAACCCGTGGATACTCCCCGGCTTCGTCCCGGATGTACAATCGATACCGGATGGGACACGGATGACGCTGCACTCTTATCGGATCGGACTGCAGACACATTTGCATTGACAGCCGCCAGAATTTTCTCCCTGTGATATTCCGGCAGTGCAGTTTTTCTAAAATCCCCAATCTGAATCTTCTGCGAAAGTCCTAACGACTCTTCCTTCTCTGCAATATCCTGCTCACTCTGCACCAACAAGACATCATACCCCAGCAATGTCAGAAAATACGCAAACAAATACTCCTGCTGCCTGCTGATATTTGCCAGGACAAGCTTAACCGACAGATTCCCGCTCCACAAAGACAGCACATCCTGCAATAAAAAATCATGCCAGAACAACAATTTTACCACAAAATTCTTCTCCATAGACGCACTGACCGCCCTGTTTGCAGCATACAACTCCGTTACTTTACGGATACCCGTTCCAAGCAGGCTGCTATATTCCTCCTGATCCCGTAAAACTTTTGCCAGAGCCTTCTTCTTCCCCTGCTCAAGCCATTCCTGATAACATTTCTCATACTCCGCCGCCTCCTGCGGATTTCCCGGCACCGGCAGCTTTTGTACGCGCTGGTATATCCCCCGCCCGCTCTGCATACGCACTGTCATATCATAATCCATTTTTTCCAAATCAGAAACCAATGTATCATTCATGCCCACCAGCCTGACAAAATATACATCCTTACAATTCTGATTCACCCCTCCTTTAATACATTCAAACGCAGAGAGTGAATTCACATGCATTACATTATGTCTGAAACGCATCACCTGTTCCATTGCACCAAAACCCCTTTGACTTCATCTTAACCAAAAAACCTGTACCACCCGTTCACCGCACAGCAAACAACTGCAGGCGAATCTAAATAAAATCTTAGTAACAGTTCAGCCTTCCGGCTTCACTGTTACAGAATCCGGCTCATTTAAAGTTTGCCCGCGACAAAGGAGCCGGATTCCTGGCAATTCTGCTGTATCGGCTGCGAACTGCACAACAAGTGCGCAGTTGCAGACTGAACTTTAACAAATCTTACCACATTCCTCCTTTTTTATCTACCATTTATTCACCGCTTGTGCTATATTATGTAACTGATGGTTACATTTCACACATATGGGAAATTACGCAAGCTGCGTCTGTGTACCAGCTATAATAAATGTCAGCTATAATTCAACAGCCAGCCCAGAGCAGGTCTCTCTCTGTCCACAGACCGTTAAGAAACGTCGGTTCTTAAGAGCGAGAGCGAGTCTGTGGACACAGAGAGACCTGTTCTGGGCGTCCCCCTTTGAACACAAACAACTTAGCATAAAACCCCCAATCCCCATGAAACGCAACTGCTACCACCAATCATACACCAATAACAAACACGAGGTTTACATATTGTCAACTACCCATCACCTAAAGATAATGGGCTTGTAACTGCCCAGTCGTGCTAACGGCTTACGCCTCCGACCTTTATCCCCGATAAGTATTGCTACCTAAAGTGGCGTTACATCATAGGGTGATTGACAGCGCCCTTTATAGCAGAGTTTACTCTGCTACAACTGTATTAGGTACTTGACTATCAGCAAGATAGTTGATTCCCATACGATACAGATTCATAGCCCCAATACGGTCATCATTAGATTTGTAGCCGCAGTTCTTACAAGCAAACAGATGTATCTTCTTATTACGATTAGCTTTTTCAGTATGTCCACATATAGGACAGCACTGGCTCATATAACGAGGATTTACCTTAATTACAGAAGACAGATTCTGTTTGGCTTTGTAGATAAGTTTTTGTTCAAGGTCATAAAACGACCATGATACAGAAACATAGCGGTCTTTCGTACTAACACATTCTGCAGCATTACGAATGCCCGACAAATCTTCTAACACAAAGAGAGTATGCTTTGGATTATTCTCAACGAGTGCCTTCGATACCTGATGGTTAATATCCTGTATCCAACGGTTTTCTCGTTGACCAATAGTTTTTATTCTTCTTCGAGAAGATGGAGTCTGACACATTTGGAGTTCTTTACGAAGTTTGGAATAGTTAGCCCGTTTCTGTTTAATAGATTTACCACTAACAAATCCAGACTTGTGATTACTGTTATAGGTTGCAACAACAAAGTTAATGCCTCTGTCAATACCTACAACATTGCAGATGTCTGAAATGTTATTTTCTTCAACATCATATGTTACTGGTATGTGAAGATAATACTTGCCATGTTTGTTTACAAGTTTAGCAGCGCCGAACTTGTATACCGTATGGTCAAAATATTTGGACATACCTTCCGTAAAATATGGCAGCTTCACACGGCCGTCAAGAGTATTCACTGAAAAACAGTTTTGGGTTAAGGAATAATCCCTATTCCAAACCAAATCATACTGAGGCTTTTTAAACGCTGGCTTAATCCACTCATTCTGATTTTCAAGAATGGTTTTATATCTTGCAATAACTGTCTTAAATACAGACTGGGTCATTTAAGACTTAAGGCCAAACATTTCCCGGAGAGCAGAGTACAAAACCTTGTTAAGTGAAAACTGTTTCAGGTCGTGTGTACGGAATACATAGTCAGAAACATAATTGCAGGCATCACGATAAACAGACATAGTTTCATTAAGCAAAACTTTATCTGTATCCGATACGGCTATTTGAACTTTTGCAGTTATAGTCATTTGTTCCATAAGATGCACTCCTTTCCTTGATATTTCACTAAAAATATAATATACTAAAAATAGTGAAAGTCAATGTTTTGAGGTGGATTATGGACAATAGATATAGCAGTCATAACAGACGTAAATACAGTTTAAGAGTACATATAGTTCTTGTAACAAAATATCGTAAACAGTTGCTTAATGGTACTATTGCCGATGATGTTAAACAGAAAATATATGATATAGCTAATACTCATGGATATGAAATAATCGTTATGGAAACTGATAAAGACCATATACATTTTCTGTTAAGTTACGACGCGACAGATAGAGAATGTGACATTGTTAAGACTGTAAAACAAGAAACAGCATATTATCTTTGGCAGAAATACAGTTCGTTTTTATCCAAGCAGTATTGGAAGAAAAAGATATTTTGCTTGTAGTATTGGCGAAGTATCGTCTGCGACAATACAAAGATATATTGAAAGCCAAGGGTAACGACTTAAGATTTACAAGGCTCCTCCCACCGCCTAAAGGCAGTGGGAGGAGCCTATGAAAACGAAAGGATTTAATTTATGAAAAATTCCAAACTCTACTACAGCGTCGGCCCTCTCCTATACTGCCCCGCTAACAACAGCAGCATCACCCGATCCCTCACTGAAAACCGTTTCGGAACCGGATCCGGAACCTCATCCTGGCTGAATTTCCCGATTCGC
>CAJUPF010000005.1 GCA_910588565.1 uncultured Lachnospiraceae bacterium | reverse complement strand
GAAACTTAACACACTTCCCACACCGTTAAAAATACCGTCAATCACCAGGGAATGCAGGGCTTCATTGACATGGGCAGCTGTCAGCGCAGCATCCGTAATCTCGGAACACCAGGCAACGCCCGCTTCCATAATGCCCTGCAGCCATGCGCCAATCACATTGAATGTCAGAAAAAATACCGTTGCCATAATTCCGATAAAACATGGAACAGCCGTATATTTTCCAGTCAAAATCCGATCCATTCTGGCGCTTCTGATATGTTCTTTGCTCTCTTTTGGCTTAATTACGGCTGCGCTGCAGATATCCTGTATAAAGGAAAACCGCATATCGGCAATTGCTGCCGCCCGATCCATTCCCCCTTCTTTTTCCATCTGGCAGATAATATGCTCTAACATTTCTTTTTCATTCTGATCCAGCTGCAGGCTTTCTAAGATTGTACTGTCTCCTTCTGCAAGCTTACTTGCTGCAAAGCGGACCGGAATGCCGCAGCGGCTGGCATGATCCTCAATCAGATGCATAATCGCATGCAGGCATCTGTGTACCGCTCCTCCGTTTTTATCTTCCCGGCAAAAATCAATCCGTCCTGGTTTCTCCTGATATTTGGCAACATGAAGCGCATGATTTACCAGCTCGTCAATTCCTTCATTTTTGGCCGCTGAGATCGGCACCACCGGGATTCCCAGCATCGTTTCCATTTCGTTGATCCGGACAGAGCCTCCGTTTCCGCGGACTTCATCCATCATATTTAACGCCAGCACCATAGGAATATCCAGCTCCATCAGCTGCATCGTAAGATAGAGATTCCGCTCAATATTAGAAGCGTCCACAATATTAATAATGCCCTTTGGATGTTCATTCATTACAAACGCCCTGGTTACTATTTCTTCACTGCTATAAGGCGACATGGAATAAATCCCCGGCAAATCTGTAATCAGCGTATTGGAATGCCCTTTGATTACACCGTCTTTTCTGTCCACTGTAACACCGGGAAAATTTCCCACATGCTGGTTGGAACCTGTCAGCTGGTTAAACAACGTCGTTTTTCCGCAATTCTGATTGCCAGCTAAAGCAAACGTCAGAACGGTATCTTCCGGCAGCGGGTTCTCTGTCGCCTTGACATGATATTTTCCGCCTTCTCCAAGGCCAGGGTGTTCCATACGTTTTCTATTGCGTCTCTTTTCCTCCCCAACAGCCTCTTCCCCGGCATCACGAACGTCTTCAATGCCGATTTTTTCCGCGTCTGCAATACGCAGCGTCAGTTCATAGCCATGGAGCATAAATTCCATTGGATCGCCAAATGGCGCGAATTTTACCAGTACAATATCCGTTCCCGGAATCACGCCCATATCCAGAAAATGCTGCCGCAGCGCGCCTTCGCCCCCGACCATAGTGATCGTCGCTTTTTTCCCGACAGGAAGCTCTTTTAATGTCATAACTGTCAATGTATCCTTTCCCTGTTGTTCTATGCTATTATAGTGCATATTCCGACAAATAACAGCATTTTTCCATTTCCCCACCAGAAGATATGAAATATAATGTTTATTCCGTTTCTTCCTGATTTCCGAACTTCTCTTTGTAACGCGCAATACATTCTTCGATGACCCGAATCGCTCCGCTTGCGCCTTCAAATTCGTTGACTGCCGTTTTTTTCCCTTCCAGATCTTTATAGACACTGAAAAAATGGCGGATTTCTTTAAATATATGCTTCGGCAGTTCCGAAATATCCGTATACATATCGTATGTAGGATCTGCCCAGGGAATCGCAATGATTTTTTCATCCCTTGCATCGCCATCCATCATCTGCATCACGCCGATCGGATAACACCGCACCAGTGTCAGGGGCTCTAAAGGTTCGGAACACATCACCAGCACATCCAGCGGATCTCCGTCATCCCCCAGTGTCCGCGGAATAAATCCATAATTCATCGGATAATGGGTAGATGTATACAATATACGATCTAAAATGATCAGTCCTGTTTCCTTATCCAGTTCATATTTTTTCTTGCTCCCTTTCGATATCTCAACAACAGAAATAAAATCCGTCGGAAAAATCCTGTCTTCACTTATATCATGCCAAATGCTTCCCATTGCCTCACCTGATCCTTTCTGAAATCGTTTTTTCTCTGTCAGGGCTTTGCCGCTGCCTGCAAATTCTCATTGATATACTTCCGAAGGGCAGCAGCTTCCGCCTCCTCATTTTTACCTTCTACCGTAATTTCTACTTCTTCATTCTCTTTAATTGCAAGAGACATCACATTGTAAACACGTTTTAAATCTTCCTGTTTGTCTCCTTTTCGGATTGTGACCGTTCCGGAGCATTTTATCGCTTCTTTTACCAATGCGCCGGCAGGCCTTGCATGCAATCCTTTCTCGCTTTTAACTGTAAATGCAAATGATACCATAACGTCCCTCCTTCCCAAGTCCGATCGTAAGCCCAAAACAGGCTCCTGTCAAGATGTTTTAGAGTGTGGACGTAAAATATAACTACTGCAAAAAGCCGGACAAGACACAACTTTTTCTGTCTTATCCGGCCTGCAAAAATAGTTTCCGACTATCCGAACGTTATACTGGTAAATCTGGCGCTCTGCCTACTTTACAATTTTGATTCTTACTGCCTTGCTGTACGCGCCGTATACATTCTTTTTCCCAATCTTGGCATATGGCCGCACTCTGACATAATAGGTCTTGCCTTTCTTTAATTTTATCAGAGTAATACTGGACTTTTTGGTGGTTTTCTTCTTTGCTGATTTGAATTTCTTATTTGTGGAATAAGATACTTCATAGCCTTTTGCGCCAGTGGATTTACTGAATTTCACAACCAGTTTTTTGCCCTTTTTATTGGTCAGCTTACTGATTTTATTTGCCTTGGGAAGGATGTTAAATTTCACGGTTTTGCTTCCGGTATAATTTCCTTTTCCTGTAACAGCCACGCTTCCCTGTCCTACCTTTTTATTATTGCTGTATTTCAGGGTATAGTCTGTTTTTTCTTTCAGAGTAACGCCGTTGTATGTTACAGTTACCTTTGGTTTCAATGCTTTTCCACTGTAAACAGCCTTTGCAACTGTAATTTTGGATGCACTGATCTGTATTGCTGCCGGATTCGTATCCTGGCCCGCTGTTTTCTCCCACACTGCAGTTAAGGTAATATCTGCTGTAATCGTGATATTAAAATCAAATGCTGCCGTACTGCCCGCTGCATACCAGCCCTTAAATGTATATCCGCTTCTTACCGGATCTGCCGGTTTTGTTACTTTTCCTCCGGCTGTTACGGTTACAGTTGTTTTGCTGCTTCCGTTTGCAGGATCAAAGGTTACCGTATGGAATGTTTTTGTCTGCTCCGCTTCCCATTTTGCCGTTAGAGTAATATCTGCGCTGATCACTGTGTTAAAATCAAATGCTTCCCCACTGTCTGCCGCGTACCAGCCTTTAAATATATAGCCTTCCTTTGTTGGATCTGCCGGTTTTACTGCTTTTCCATCTGCATCCACAGTTACGGATACCGGATTGCTTCCGTTATCTGCATCAAACGTAACGGTGTACTGTATAGCCTCACCCAGTTTCGCCACTGTAAATTTCTGTACTTCCAATGCACCGTCCCAAAGCCCGATTCCAGCGTATGCATCTGTGTAATATGCTTTCGGTTCCTCAAACGTATGCTTCAGACATTCTGCTCCGTCTACAGATACCGTAACATCTGTTTTGGTCTTATCAATTTTTACAGTATGATATTGGCCATCATTTACGTTCTTTCCCATGCCCGCTTCTTTAATTGTATCACCTGCCATAAAGAACAGGCGGATATTCTGGCTGTCTCCAAGCTGAATGGCATATGCACCGCTTGGATTTACCGTCTCGGATGCAAAGAAAATATTGATTAGTCCTTTTGTATATTTGATGCTCGTCTCTAAGGTATATTCTTCATACGGTATCTTTTCTGCCGTCATATAGCTGTCGTTTGCAGCGGTATTCGCAACGCTTAATGTTTTATCGTTGATAAACCAGTTTCCATTTGCAATAAAGGAAGTAATATTGGTATCAAAATTATTTTCATATACATTAACCGTAAATTCTTTCTTTAAATCAGGATTTTTCACGGAAACCGCCGTAATCTTCGCCGTCCCATTCTTCAGTCCTTTCAGCCGGCAGATCGATTTATCGCTTCCCTGCGCAATGGATACCACAGTGTCATCACTTACAGACCATGTAACATCCTGTTTCACGCCCACCGGAAGAAGATTCACGCTCAGCTGCAATTCGCTTCCGACATTAATATTACTGGTTTCCGGAGAAGAGGACTGAATTGCAGTCGGCATTGTATCTTCTGTAATAGACAATTTATCTTTCCAGATGCTCTGCATCGGATAAATCATAATATCCGCTTTTGCCGCCTCTCCTTCTGCAAACACACTTGCGCCAAGACTTGTAATTGACGGGAAAATCTGCTCCGCGCCGGCAGCCGTATAACCCTTTGTAAATACTTCTACACTTGCACGATCTACATAAATATGAAGATCTACGCTTCCGTCATCATTTGGTTCCACGGTCTGGCTGACAGGATCGCCAAAGCCGCCTGAAACCATAATACCAGATTTGCTTCTGTCAATTGCTATTTTCTTTGTTTCCAGATCGTATACTACAACAGTCTCTTCACTGCCGTCTGTGCGAAGTTTAAACCCGACTTTTTTTGTACCTGCCGCCGGTTTGAAATTAGATACAATTTCATAGCTGTCTCCTGCAAAGTCTTTCAGCAGGTCATTATGTTCAGTAATATCCACATTTTTTAGTTCCGTCTTGTGTTCTGTATCTCTTAACGTCTCATACTGTTCAATCGGAGTCTGCGTCAGGATATATTTGCCGTTCTTGTTTTTCGTAAGGCCAAGTTTTAAGGTCAGGTTATAAGTTCCGTTGAAGTCCTGCCCTACGGCTTTTCCTACTGCCGTACAGTACTCCCATGTATTCATCCAGTTTGCTACGATAATATCTTTAGATACCGGATTTGCCGCAGTGCCAAAGTCATGATCATCGTAATACCGCATCGTCGCATAGGAATCTTTTCCGAAATTCATCACTTCACTGTCCGCAGTGTTATCCATCGTGCCATAGTCATCATCCGGAACAAATGTCCAGCGGCCGTTTACTTCCTTAAAATCACCAATCTTATAGAACCTGCCGCCTCCGTTCAGAAGCCATTTTACCGTTCCATCCTCCGCCTGCAGCGGGAATAAATCAGGGCACTCCGTATGGAAGCTGCCATAAGCGGATTCACAGTTCCACTCCAAAAGGTTGTCAGAAGAATAAATACGAAGCGGACCGCCCGCAACAGTTAAAAACCATTTGTTTTCATAACGGAAAATCTGCGGATCGCGGAAATCCCGGCTTCCCAGCGGATCATCTTCCCAATCGGCTGCAATCTCCTTAACTTTTGTCCATGTCTTACCTTCATCTGTGCTGTACGCTGCTTTGAAACGCTGGCCGTTTCCATTGATCGTAATCAGCGCTACCCAGCGGCATGTATCCGTCTCTTTGAATAATCCAGAGGTATTCTCTTCGTCCTGTACAATATATCCATTGAACATCACTCCGCTTTCATCCGGATAGAATGCAATCGGCTCTTCTTCCCAATGAATCATATCTGTGCTGACAGAATGCGCCCAGTGCATAGGGCCATGGCTTGTGCCTTCATAGAACTGATAGAAAAAGTGATACTTGCCATTATAATAAATCATACCATTCGGGTCGTTGCCCCAGCCATCTTTTACCGAATAATGATACTGTCCGCGATACGGCTCATTGTAGTAAACTTCATCCGCCTGCCTGCGGTGTACATTCACCCGGTAGGTCAGGACTGCTGTTGTCCCTGCCTCGTCAACAGAAGAGCTGCTGATAACCGTGAGGAAATTTGGGCCGACTTCCAGAGGAATATTCTGGCCGTTTGGATACTCTGTCGTGCCATCTGTGCCCAGTACCTTGATGCTTGCATTTTCATTCTTCTTTGTTACTGTAAGATTTACCGTTTTCGCATTATTTTTTGCATATTGGAAATGGGTAGGCTCTTCCGGGAAAAACTGCCCTTTTGGCTCCACATCCCCTGTTGAAGTAACTGTAACGTCCGTAATCAGAGGACTGTTTGCATCTGTAATTTCTTTATAGTATGTATTCTGGAAAACCATCTCGCCATTCCAGTTCAGCAGACCGAAATATCCTTGATCAATGCTGGTACTCTGCCCTTTTTCCGTCCCCTGCAGCAGATAGTCGCCTGTACTTGCAACCAGAATATCATTGACATAACAGGAAATCCAGGAACCGACTGCCACCGCCTTCAGCGTATACTGATTCCCCTCCTTTGGCTCAATTTTTGTCTTATCCACCTGGGACATATCATAAATGCTGCCATTCTGCAGTTTCCAGAACTTGCATTCTTTAGAGCCTGCATCAATATTCAGAATATAGCAGTTTTGGCTCTTATTTGAATCTGCATTGCGCAATACCAGTGACGCCGCTCCCTTATTCTGCTTAAAGGTTACGTCTGTAGAATATACAAAATCTGTTCCCTGTGCAGAAGAATAGAGAAAACTGTCACCCTTGTCCACAGCGTTGCTGTAAAGGCCTTCTTCCGTTACGTTCCATTTTCCATTTGCCATAGCGGACAAATTTGTCAGATTTGTGTGATATGGTTCCTCCGGTGTAATCGGCGTATAACCTGCATCTGCCGTACGGTTTTCAAATGAAATATTGGAAAATTTTACAGTCGAATTAAAACTTAGAAGTCCGACATAACCGCCCTGCCAGGAGCTAATCATTGTCTGTATGGTACGGGTCTGCCCATCTTTATTGCCAAACGTATATGTAAGGCTTCCATCCGCCTTTACATCCAGTTTTAAATGGAGTGTCTTTGCCACATCAATGCCCTCTAAACCTTTCCCATCTTTAGCTTCCTCATTTCCTGTGCCAAATACACGAAATTCTGAACCGGCGTTGCCCGGATGAACATTTGCGGCTCCCCAGTCAGCATTGATAGAACTGCTGCCTCTGTTAAATACCAGTCCAGCTGATTTTTCTCCGTCTATCAAATCCACATCCGCTTCCAATACAAAATCATTTGCCTTTTCCACCAGGCCATTATATTTTGCAAAATTATCTCCACCGCTGTTTTTAAGCGTTATCGTATGATTTGCAGTGTCAATTTCACATTGCGCTGCGTTCACCGGCGTAAAATCTATCAGACCCGTCTGGTTATCATCCCCTCCGGTATTGTCTCTATCAGGATTCTCGGTGAAGGTAATATTCGAAAATTCCGCTTCGGATTTAAAAGTCAGTATACCGGCATAAGCTCCATCCCAGTCGCTTATGGTCCCTTGCAAAGAATGCAATTCTTGATCGCCCTTATTGCCAAATCTGTAGATATACTTCCCATCCGCAGTTACATCTAATTCCAGATGTATCAGCGCCGTTTTATTCAAACCATCCCAAAATGGAAGTGAGTTTTCCTGAATATTACTGTTTACCCCAAAGATACGGAACTGGCCTTTTTTATCCAAATCATCCGTATTAAAGTTTGCCCCTATCCAGCTCTCAGCAGGATTCGATTTATTCTGAGTAAGAATCAATGCGGCTGAAATTCCATCACCCTTTAGCTGTACATCCGCTTCAAATACAAAATCTTTTGCTTTTTGTTCTAACCCATTATAAACAGCAAAATGATCCGTCTTATTTTCCCCATCATACTTTGATAAAGTAACTGTATGGTTCTCCTGATCTACAGTAACATCATCGCCAGTAAAATCCGTCAGTCCTTCGGACTGTGTACTGCCTGATGATATCTCGTCTTCTTCCGCTGCGTACACCGTTGCGGGCGCTCCTGCCAGACTGGAGCAAACTACTGCAGCCGTCAGCACGACTGACATAATTCTTGCCAGTAATTTCTTGCGTATCATATAAATCCTCCTTTGGTTTTACATATTATTCTCATCTTACTCTTCCTTCTCAATTCTGATTTCGCGTATATTTTTACGGGTAGGCAGTACAAAGGTCGGCGACACGGACAGCTCGTCAATTCCCATTTCAATAAATGTCTTCGTCAGGGCGGGGTCCGCGCCAAGTTCTCCACAGATTCCTACCCAGCAGCCATGTTTATGCCCATTTTCAATCGTCATCTGGATCATGCGCAGCACAGCGGGATGATGAGAGTCATATATATTGTCAAGCTTGCTGTTCTGCCTGTCTATTGCCAGAGTATACTGTGTCAGATCATTGGTGCCAATACTGAAAAAGTCCACTTCTTTTGCCAGTTCTTCGCTGACCATTACAGCCGCAGGCGTTTCAATCATAATTCCCTGCTCTACATCTTTATATGGGACTCCCTGCACATCCAGTTCTTTCTTCACCAGATCTACGATTTTTTTAATCTGCCGTACTTCATCTACAGAAATAATCATCGGATACATAATCGATATATTCCCAAAAGCGCTTGCCCGGAACAATGCGCGCAGCTGCGTTTTGAAAATATCGATCCGATCCAAGCAGATACGGATGGCGCGGTATCCCATCGCAGGATTCTCTTCATGCGCCAGTTTAAAATAATCCACCTGTTTGTCTGCGCCAATATCCAGTGTCCGTACAATCACTTTCCTGCCGGCCATATTTGCCGCTACTGTCTTATATGCGATAAACTGGCTTTCTTCACTGGGATAATCTTCGGATTCCAGATATAGAAATTCACTTCGGAAAAGCCCGATTCCAGCCGCGTCGCTGGCCAATACGCCTGGTACGTCTTTTACCCCGCCGATATTGGCGTATAACCTGATTTTCTTACCGTCCAGCGTAATATCTTCTTTTCCTTTTAATTCATGCAGCATTTCCCTGGCTTTTCTGTCTTCTTCCTGGCGCTCCTTCATCTGGTTTAAGAGGCCTTCTTCCGGATCTACATACAGCGTTCCTGAATATCCGTCTACAATTGCCAGTTTTCCATCCCACTCTTCTTGGATTGGGGCGTCAATCAATGCAGGAATATTCATCGTTCTGGCCAGAATTGCCGTGTGGGAATTGGCGGAACCGTACCGTGTCACAAAAGCAAGCAGCTTTTCTTTGTCCATCTGCACCGTCTCACTTGGAGCCAAATCATCCGCCGCCACAATCACAGGCTCATCTCCAAGGATTCCTCCGCTTTCAGTTCCTGAGAGAATATTAACAATCCGTTCTGAAATATCCTTTACATCCGCAGCCCTTGCCTGCATATATTCATCGTCCATTTCTGCAAACATCTTGGAAAAATTGTCTCCGGTGGTTGCAACCGCAAACTCCGCATTGACCTGCTGTGATTCAATAATATTGACAATGGCGTCCACATAGTCCCCGTCTTCTATCATCATCGTATGGACTTCAAATACGGCTGCATTTGCCTCTCCCACTTCTTTTACGGCTTTCTGGTATAACTCATTTAACTGCCGGATGGCCGTTTCTTTTGCCATTTCGTAACGGCCGATTTCCCTGCCGGTATCTTCTACTTTGACTCGTTTTACCTGCTGCTGTCCTTTTTGGTAAAACAGGATTCTGCCAATGGCAATTCCCTTTAAAATCGATTTGCCGGTTATTGTTTCCATCGTTTTGCCTTCACCCCAACTTTCTGCACACGATTTATAAAAGCGCTCTTCCGTTAAATATTTTCATTTACAAATTTTTCCAGTGCGGCAACTTCTTCTGCTTCATTTTCTCCTTCTACGATAATTTCCACTTCCTCATTTCCTTTTACCGAAAGAGACATTACATTAAAGATTCGTTTTAAATCGCCCTTTTTGTCCCCTTTCCGGATTGTAACCTTACTGGTGCATTTTACCGCTTCTTTTACCAATGCCCCCGCCGGTCTTGCATGTAATCCCATTTCGTCCTTTACTGTAAATGTAAATGATACCATAGTGATCTCCTTCCCTTTATTTTTTCAGATAGTGTTCCAGCGCATACGCTATTCCTGCTTCATTATTGGATTTTGTTACATAATCCGCTTTTTCTTTTACCAGCGGAATTGCATTTCCCATGGCAATCCCCACGCCAGCCGCTTCAATCATAGGAAGATCCAGTTCGTGATCTCCAAAAGCGATTGTCTGCTCGATATTGATATCCAGCCTGCTGCAGATTGTCTTAAGCGCCTTTCCTTTACTTACTCCATTGGGAAAAATCTCAAGAAAGGTATCGGCAGAGCAGGCCATATCAAATCTTCCTGCGGCAAGTTCTTTCAGTTCCCTGTAAATATTCTGTATCCGCTCCGGTTCAGCGGCTGCCAGCAGTTTACTGGGAGCCTTCCCTTCCCTGTCCCATCTGTCCGCCAGCCCCAGGGCATCCACCAGCTTTGGCTGATAGGAAACATATCCGATTTCTTTTCTGATAAAATCATCTGTTCCTGTGACAAACCATTCTTTATCCCGAAATATCCAGAGCGGTATCTGATATTTTTCCGCGACTTCCCGATAGACCTCCCTTAGAACAAAATCCGGAAGATATTCCGCGCCGATACATGCTTCCCCCATCAGGATATAGGTTCCGGCGTTGCATACCTTAACGCATTCAATCCCCAGTTCTTTTTCGATTTTTTCCACACCGGAAGGCATTCTGCCGGATACCAGGGCAATCAGAATCCCCATGTCCGCAGCGTTTTGCAGGCTTTGTTTTACCTGCGGCTGCAGTTTTTTCTTATCATCCAGCAATGTTCCGTCAATATCAACACAGATTAATTTATAATACATTTTTTTACTCCTTTATGAAATTTTGACACGTTCATATTGCCCGGCCCGAAAGGAGGTGTGCAGGGGAGAACTGCAAAACTGGCCGCTTATTGGAATAAGATGCAAATGAACGTGTCAATGTGCCCGTACATACTTCTATTTTAGTTCTAATATATCCAATATTTTTTCAACATTTCTTTTTCCATTCCGCACCCCAAGATTTAAAATAATAGCGGTAATTGTACAAAGCACTATGATAATAATGCCAGAAATGCCGAGAAAAAGATTCCGGTTGGCGCCGGCCATTCCGGCATAAGTGAGGGCAACGCCAATTGCAGATATGGCGAGAGATGCTGTTCTCCAATGATAAATTCTTTTCAAAGCAGTTATCTGCATTCTGGCTTCATTCGATAAATTTCTTCGTTCTGCGGCATTCATGGCACTACCTCCAAATTAATAAGCTAATCCTGGATTAAAGAATCCAACCAATACTCCAAGAAACGCGATTACTACCAACAATAACATTACTTTAATCGGTGACAGCTGCTTTTTCGCCATTAAGAACCAGCAGATAATAATAAATACAGCTGTTAACAATCCCGGAAATACTTCATTCAGTTTGCTCTGCAGTTCCAGATAAGGCTCCCCGGCGTCATTTACCAGTGTCAGGGAAGTCGTAACGCTTACCCAGGTTGCGGATACGGCGCCGATAACGATACCGCCCAGGATACCTACAGAATCCCGGATTGCTTCGCCCTGCGCCCCAATCAGAAACTCAACCGCCTGTGCGCCAAGACGATAGCCCTTAAAATACAGGAACCTCATACCAAAATACGCAAACAGGTTCCATACAATTATGTAGAAAATTGCGCCCAAGGGGGAACCGCCGCCGGACATACCCATTGCGATACCAAGAAGAATCGGGATTACAGTTCCCACAACCAGGGAATCTCCAATACCTGCGATAGGCCCCATCAGACCTGCGCGTAAACCGTTAATCGTCTCATCATCCACGTCTTCCTGTCCGTTTGCCCTTGCTTCTTCCAGACCTGCAGTCATGCCGATTACGACGGTACCAAGCTGCGGCTCCGTATTAAAGAAAGCCGTATAGGTATTCATTGCCTTTGCTTTTTCTTCTTCATCCTGATACAGTTCCTCCACTAACGGAAGCATTGCGCACAGATACCCAAATGTCTGCATATGTTCCTGAGAAAAACAGGTCAGATGTCCATAAAACCAGTTATGGAAAGATTTTAATAACGCTTTTTTTGATAATTTCTTTTCCATATCAGATCTCCTCCTCTTCATCGTCATTTACTGCGACTGCAGCGCCCTTTACGGAAAGCATTTTAATTTTGTAATTGATAATTGCAAACATTCCTGCAACTACAGTTGCGGATACCAGGTTGATTCCCATGGATGCCACCAGTACAAATCCGAATAAAAACGGTACAAAATCGGCTGCTTTTTTTACAATCTGCTTTAAAAGAATCGCAATTCCGACACAGGGAAGCAAGGAGCCGACTGTAAATAATGTCATCATTGCAATGCCGTCCATCGGCAATGTATTTTTAATTAATTCAACAACGCCAGCTCCCATTTTACACATAATTACAGTCGGGATAAAGGAACATGCAAAGTGGGAAAGCCACGGAAGAACCATATCTACGACATAGAGCTTTTTGTACTGCCGTTTTTCCACTGCCTGCCATCCAATATGCTGCCATACCAGGTTAATTGTAGCTGTTCCATAGAATAATACGGTTCCCAATGTACCGACCATGGTACCGAACGAGGTTGCCAGCGCTGCTCCCTCAGCAGATTCCGCGCTTAACCCATAACTGCTTAATGCTACCATCGCAAGAGGAATACCTATGTAACTGACCGCACGGACATCTGCTGAAACAGTTCCGCCTGGTGTAACCAGTGCAATATAAACAACCTGCATGGCACAACCTACTAAAATTCCTGTTGACATATCGCCTAAAATTATTCCGCATACAAGTCCGCCAATCAACGGCCGTCCCAGAGTATAATTTCCGATTGAGGAACCACCCATACCAGGCATACTGGCCAGACATGCGAACAGTCCTAATAAAATCGCCTGTAACCAACTGATTTCCATAAACCTTTCCCTCCTTAGTTAAATCCAAACTGTCCTCTGAATTTCTTCCAGTTCCCGATTGCTTCGTCTTTTAATAACGCAAATTCCACTTCGTAACCGGCTTTCATAATGTTTTCCAGCGCCTGCGCTTCTTCCTGGGTGATTGACTGGTTATTTCCCAGTTTCGTTGTTCCCGGCCTGTCATTGCAGGGGCCGATAATAACCGTTGAAATGCCCGACTTAAAACCCTGCTTCACCAGAATGGTTTCCATGTCCAGCGGATTTTTGGTAATCAGAAAATAATTATCCTTGCTGTTTAATACTTTTTCACTTTTTTCTTTAAAGTCATCCAACGTCCATACAAATGTTTTTTTACCGCTTGCACTTTTATAAGCGGATTTTAAAACCGGATTTTTTGCTGTCGCATTGTTTACTGCAATCAGACCGTCGCAGGGATATTCCAGCGCCCACCTTGTACAGGTCTGTCCGTGTATCATTCGATCGTCTACTCTAATAAAAGAAACTGCCATCTTTTCATCCTCCTATATTTCATCTTCTGATTCCGTCGGTTCGATCCGGAATCTCTTCAATTCTTCTCTTGACTCTGTAATCAGCATTTCCATCAGTTCCTCTGTGTCCATATCATCCTTTGAAATGGCTGCGCTTAAGACTAACGGAAGATTCATACCGCCTGCCATGGCCGTCTTATCCATAAGGCCTGCCTCAGCAATGACATTCGCTGCGGTTGTAAGCGGAGAACCGCCTACCAGATCCCCAAACAAAAGAATTTCATCCTCACTGGTAATCCCGGAAATGCATTTGCGTACATTTTCTGCATATACGGTAGAGCTCATACCGTTCTCAAGGCTTGTAGAACGAATATCTTCCCTTCCTTCTCCCGCAAGCATTGCCAGAGCATTGTGCAGTCCCGACGCCAGCATTCCATGGCTGACTAAAACTACATATTTCATTTTGCACCTCACCTTTCTTTTCAGTTGTCCTTCAACTTTTGATGTATTAAGTATAAAAAAAAGACGACATATGATCAGCTCACATATGTCACCTTTTTCACATTACATTTGTCATAAATTGGAATGATTTTTGTCATTTCCCGCCGCTATTCAGTTTTCCAGAGATTGATTGATCCTCCGGTTCCATATAATCTGAGCCATATGAATATTGGAGTCACTGTCGATAATATCTCCCACTGCCTTACTGACCTCTTCTAACGCTCTGTCGTAATTCCGGAATCTTGGAACCGTTACGGCATGTTCCACGGCATTGCTTAAGATTTCCAGATTGAGTATATTACTGTCCCCGGAGCTTTCAATCAGACGCTGCAGCGTCTCATCCGATTCCGTCACTTCTTTCAAAACAGATACGCCTTCCGAATAATCAAAAATCTCAGCCTGGATCTGCGGATCACAGGTCAGCAGTTTCATAAAATCCCATGCATATTCAGAATGCAGCGTCTTTTCATTCATCGACAGAAGCAGTGTGTCCAGTGTAGAGTTATTTCCTCCGTCTGGTCCTGCAGGCATCGGAATACAGCCCCATTCAAAGCTGGTATATTTTTTAATATTCAATGGATATGGTTTATAAGCCCGGTACTCAGAAAATGACATTGGCTGGAATACAACCTTCCCCAAATCAAAATCATTGTAGGCAGCCGTATATCCGCCATTTAAAGTCTCCAGCTTTTCTATAAAAGCCAGAGCAGGTTCCACCTTCTCATCCGCCAGACAGCATTCTGTGCCCTGCTGGTTAAACAGCTGCACTCCATTGGATTCAAAAGCCTCTTCCCATGTATATCCCACAACTCCAAACTGATCAATTGTCCCGTTTCCATCAGTATCCTTTGTAACTTTTTCACAGATATGATAAAATTCAGACCACGTCCAGTCTTCCTCCGGAATCGCAATCCCTTCCTTATCCAGAATTGTTTTGTTGATAAACATTAATTTAGGCGCGCACTCATACGGCAGGGAACGCTGCATCCCATTGTACTGCCCATATTCGTAGGCAGAAGCAAAGAACCGTTCCCTGTGAAATTCTGCATCCTTACGGATAAGCGGCTCCAAATCCATCAGTGTGCCAAGCTCAGCAAAATTATTAAAGTCCTCTGGCAATACAAAAAATACATCGGGCAGAGTATCTGCCAGCAGCTGCTCCGCAAGCCAGCTAGAATAATCCTCTTTTAAAATTCCACTGGCATATTCTACCTGTACCCCTGGATGCTGTTCTTCAAACAGCCCAATCGCATCCTCTAAAATCTGATAAGAATATCCATTCTGCACTTCCCAGTAACTGTCAGAAAATACGCCGACTGTGAGCACATCCTTCTGGAATCCCAGAAGGAACTGAAATGCATCTGTATAAATACACCAGCAGCAGAGCAAAAGCAGCGCACATGCAAAACTCAAAACTACATTGATCTTTTTCCTGCCATCCATTACATTTCCTCTCCAAATACTTTATTTACAACACCGGTCTGCACGGCCCAGATTGCAAGCTGTGTCCGGTCTCTTAAATCGAGCTTGCTTAAAATCGTGCTTAAGCTGTTGCGGATCGTCCCCTCAGAAAGTTTTAGCTCTCCCGCTATCTCTTTATTGGAACGGCCGCTTCCTACAAGAGATATAATCTGCCATTCTGTATGTTTCAGATCCGCTGTCTGTTTTTCATCTATCTGTATGGCAAGATTGGTCCTGGCCATCTGTGAAAACATCTTTACAACCTTTAAGGCAATGTCTTCATTGATCATGGAAGTCCCCTGATAGACCTTGCGGATAGCCTCCACCAGTTCTTTTGTCTGGATTCCCTTCAGCAAATATCCGCTGGCTCCATATTTTAACGCATTAAACACATACTCGTCGTCATCAAATGTAGTCAGAATAATAATCTTAATATCCTGATAGTTTTCTTTGATAATCTGCGTACAGACCACGCCGTCCATTTCCGGCATCCGTATATCCATCAGAATTACATCCGGCTTATTTCTCCGGATCGAACGTATTACCTCTTTGCCGTTTTCCACCGATTCCGTTACTTCAAAATCAGGCATTGTTCCCAGAATAATCTGAAGGCTCTGCCGAATCAGTTCCTGATCATCTGCAATCAATATCTTAATCATCCTTCTTTTCCTCCGTTCCCCACCGAATCGGAATCTGCGCTTCCACAGTAAATCCATCCGCGCCGCCGTATTTCAAACTTCCATGCAGCAGATTCAGACGCTCTTCCATATGATGCAGCCCAAACCCTTTTTTTATAGTTCCACACCCAATTCCATTATCTGTAATGCGCAGTTTCAGCATATTATATTCCTTGTCAATTCCAATCTGAATCCGCTTCGCCTTCCCATGCCGGATGGAATTGGTAATGCATTCCTGTACAATCCGGTAAATTACATTTTCCTCATCCTCATCAAAGCCATTCAGCCTGGCTGTACACTGGTATGCAATTTCAACATTTGTGGAACGGCTCATCTCATCTATCATCTGCGTCAGCGCTTTCTCCAAATCCAGTTTTTCCAGCGCATCCGGCCGCAGCGCGTTTACTGAGCTGCGGACATCCGTTACCCCCTGCCTTGCCATTTCCGCAATCGCATTCAGCTGCGCTTTCGTCGCTTCCGGCGCCACATCCATTAACACGGT
Organism: uncultured Lachnospiraceae bacterium; assembly: GCA_910588565.1. Lineage (GTDB taxonomy): Bacteria > Bacillota > Clostridia > Lachnospirales > Lachnospiraceae > Roseburia_B. Next base: position 57,102 of record CAJUPF010000005.1, on the reverse strand, counting down.
ACAGGCTTCAATTCCGGTGATAATTCCGGTCAGCGCATGGCCAAGGGTATCGTGAATCTCACGCGCAAGGCGGTTCCTCTCCCTTGCTTCCGCCGCTTTTTCCGATTCTTTTGCGTATTCTTCCAGCCGCATATTCGCCTGGCGCAGCTCTTCATTGGTATGGTTTAACGTCTCGTTTAAATGCAGAATCCGCTCTTTCTCACTGAGCTGTATGCGCATCAGCATAATCATATAGACAAGAAACAAAAGCATATTCAGCGAATTAAGCGCATTTTTTATTCCCAGAAGCAAAAAACGCACATCCTTTTGAAAATAATCCAGATAAATCTCCAGCGGCGTGATATTACGATACACTGATACCAGATTATAGTCCACCAGCAGATAACACATACTGATAATTACGGCAAATGGAAATCTCCATTTTGACCTTGGAAAATACCGCATAACATCTGCCAGAATCAGCAGTATGACCCCCGTATAGCTAAAACCTGTCACAAAGCAAATGCAAAAACCGATTCCAAGTTCCAGGCAGACTTTGCAGACAAAGCCCAATGCATATGTATTCTGTATCTGAAACAGAAGTAAGCAGCTGCAATATAAACCAATGGCAAGTAACGGTATCTTCCATCCCACAGGCGGCATCGTGTCTATTTTTTCCAAAAAATCCAACGCGGAATGTTCCTGTATCACCCCATACAGACTATAAGCCATGATATATGAAATATACAGAATTGTAATCAGATTCAGATTCTTCATCAGTATAAAAAGATAATCGGAATTGCGGCTCTCCTCCATACTGCGGCCTCCCTTCTACTGCCATCTGTCTATCCCAAATTCATCTACATTTTCCTGTGTAATCAGCTCTACCGGCACTAATATATTCTTCTGCGTATCTGTTCCCTCTAACAGGCGGTAAATAACCTCCGCCGCCTGTTTGCCGATTTCAGAAGGAAACTGCGCGGCGGACGCTGCCATCATGCCTTCTTTGATCAGCGCTTTTGAATCCGGGGAGGCGTCCACGCCATAGACATTGACGTTCTTAAGCATATCGTTTTTTTCCAGCGCCGCCACTACGCCTACGCCTGCCAGATCATTTAAGCAGAATACATTATCAAAATCCGCGCCCGCGTCAATTGCCTCCTGCAGCTTTGGCATGGCGATTTCCAGCTGTCCCTCACATTCAATTTCCCCCACAATTTCAATCCCATCCTGTCTTCCAATTCTGTCCAGAAATCCCTGTACTCTGTCCTGGCCGGATTTCGCCGTTTCGTGGGTCATAATCATAAGTTTTGCCGTTTTACACTGTTTCAGAAAATAGTCCCCTACAATAACTCCGGCATTATAGTTGTCGGAGGTTATCGTACAGTCAGCCAGATCCTCATCATAAACATTAGTATCTACCACAACAATCAGCGTTCCCTGTTCCTTTGCTTCTTCCAGAACAGAGGCCAGGCTCTCCCAGTCCACCGGAGCCACTACCAGCACATCAATTCCCATTGCAAGCATTTCCCGGATCTGTTCAATCTGCCGCTTTGCATTCAGCGCCGGATCCCTGAGAATTATCTTGTCCCCCTCTAACTCGACTTTTGCGCTGATTTCTTCACTTATGATTTTGTAAAATTCATTATTCATTGTCATATAACTTTCCCCGATAAACCACGCGTTTTCTTTCTGGTTTAAAGAGTAGTCCTTTTTCAACAGGATTCCGGAAAGCAAGAGTGCGGCTATTACAAGATCTATCAGTACAAGCAGGCTCCAGAATACCAATTTATTTCGATTCAACAATATCTTACCTCCCGTATTTCGGTAATTACAGGGCACGATTTGTCCCAAACTTGCTCTCAAGCTCTAAAATACATAGTTATATTCACAAATATTTTAACGTATGTGTCAAAAAATAGCAACTTACATAAAATAAATAACAGAACAGCAATAAGGCAGGAAACTCTATGGAACCTCTGATTTTATGCAGTCACGTCAATTATACATACCATACGTTACAGGGGGAAACTCCTGCATTGTGCGATATTGATTTTCAGGTAGAAAAAGGGGAATTTGTAAGTATTGTCGGGCCTTCCGGCTGCGGCAAATCGACGCTGCTCTCCCTGTTGTGCGGTCTTTTGCAGCCAGAATCCGGCTCTGTTTTGTTTCAGGGAGATCCCATTACCGATACCAGCCGGGCCCGCATCGGATATATGCTGCAGCACGATCACCTGTTTGAATGGAGAAGCGTTCGGAAAAACATTCTCCTTGGATTGGAAATTCAGAAAAAAATGTCAGAAGAAACAAAGCAGGAAGCCGATCATCTGCTGAAACTCTATGGGCTATATGAATTTAAAGACGCAAAGCCTTCCCAGCTCTCCGGCGGAATGCGCCAGCGGGCAGCGCTGATCCGCACGTTACTTTTGCATCCGGAGCTTTTGCTTTTAGACGAACCATTTTCTGCTTTGGATTATCAGACGAGGCTTAAGGTCAGTGATGATATTGGAAGCATTATCCGAAAATCAGGAAAAACGGCAATTCTGGTCACGCACGATCTTTCAGAAGCCGTAAGCCTTGGGGATCGGATTATCATTCTTACGCCGCCTCCCGCCAGAATACAGACGATTATAACAACAGATTTTCCCAAAAACGTATCCCCGTTAGGACGCCGGAACATTGGCATATTTACCGAATATTTCAATCAAATCTGGAAGGAGATGAACCCGAATGAGCCATGATACCATATCTGCGGCACAGGCAGCTTATCTGAAATCCTGCCAAATCCGCAAACGAAAGATCCAGCTATACCGCATTGGAATACTGGCGCTGTTTCTTGGCATGTGGGAATTAAGCGCCCGGATGGGCTGGATCGATGATTTTATTTTCAGCAGCCCCGCAAAACTGCTTAGCTGCTTTTATCATATGACAAAAGAAAACAATTTATTTTATCACATCGGAATTACATTATTTGAAACACTGGTAAGCTTTGCTCTGGTGATGGCAGTTTCTCTGTTCGTCACTATCCTGCTCTGGTACAGCAAAACCCTGACCGATACCCTGGACCCTTACCTGGTCGTCTTAAACAGCCTGCCAAAATCCGCCCTGGCACCCCTTTTAATTGTCTGGCTTGGCGCAACTTATAAAACAATTATATTAACCGGTATGTCCGTCGCGATTTTCGGCACAATTTTAAATCTCTATATCGGATTTTCCGAAGTAGATGAAGAAAAAATCAGGCTCATCAAAACACTGGGCGGAAACAGGCATCATATGCTGTTTCTGGTCATCCTTCCGGCAAACCGGGCAAATTTAATCGGGCTTATGAAAAGCAATATCGGACTTTGCCTGGTAGGGGTAATTATCGGGGAATTTATCGCTTCTAAGTGCGGGCTTGGATATTTGATTATTTATGGAAGCCAGGTGTTTAAGCTGGATTGGGTGATTCTGTCAATTTTAATTCTGTGTGTGATTGCAATTGGACTGTATGGCGGGATTCGGATTCTGGAAAAAAAAGCAGCCTGATTCTATTCCGCTGTACGCCCGCATAAAACGGGGCTGCCGGGATTTTCATTTCCCGGCAGCCCCTTATGCATTCGCTCTTGATTTGCCCTATTCAATTTCCGTCGGAACAAACCTGTAATCCTCCGTTTATTCTATGATAAGCCTGCATAAATGGATAGCTGAATCGTTCGCGCATTTTTACTTAGGTCCCATACGTTTCAGTTTTAACAGGTATCTCTTTTGGTATTTTACACTCACATACCGCAGAATTTTCCGGTAGTAATATGGATTTCCCGCTCCTCCTAAAATCCCGGCAACGGGAATTCCCTGCACAAATTTCAACAGCAGCATATCCATCGCAAATGCCTTAGCCGTCTGTTCGATCTGCTCCTGCAGGATCTCCTGCGACGGAATAACAGAAATATCTTCACTCAGATACTGATCGATCTCCTGATTAAGATTCAGCCAGTGTTCCCCCTTTGCCATAGACGCTTCCATCATCTTTAACATCAGCCATTGCTCTCCTGGCGTCTCATACTCTACTCCATACTGTACCGCGGTTTCGTATATCCCTTTTAATAATACTCCCGTAAATACAACAATATCCGGCAGGCCGATCCCAAGAGCGCCAAGTCCGGCTCCCTCCACCGCCGTCATCGCCAGATTCCGCAGGTTTGTCTTCCCGGCTGCTTTCTGGAGACTGCGCAGTTCCCTGCGTCCTCCCTTAAGCCGGATCGCAAATTCCCGGATCTCCTGATCTTTCGCCAAAGAATCTTTGTCAAACGTCTTTTCCACCACAATCTTCCCTTTCTCAAACATCAGTGCAAACCCTTTACAAAATGCTTGTTCCAGACCTTCGCGTGCCTTTTTGGGAATCTTATCTTCTATCTTTTCCCGCCATGGCGCATTTGTCCTCTTTTCGCTGTTTGGCAAATGAACTCCGGTGCGTACCGCGCTGTCTTCCCGGAGAGCTCCGCTTTTTAGCGCGGCTTTCTGAAGACGCATTTCCGCTTTGTATACTTTGGATAATTCTTTCTCTATCGCAGATGTCCATTTCTTTTCCGAACTGCCCATACTACACAACCCTTTCTTCCAATTTTGCCCCGTTATATTCTTTCCAGATAAATTCTGCCTGCCCCATGCCTTCCGGATATTCCGCCGTCAGCGCCAGTACAAACTCCCCAGGTGAATACAGAAAATGTCTGCTGTCCTTCTGACTGCCCATAACAGCCTGCACTTCCCGCTTCCATATCCCCTGCGTATCCGTCAGGGCAAAATTCACCTCATTTATCTTTTTTCTAAGCCCTTCGCCTGTCATTTTAACATAGCTTTCCTTTAGTGTCCACAACTGCAGAAAGCGCTTTACTGCTTCCTCAGACATATGGTTTTTGGGTAAATACAGGCCGGATTCCTTTTTTGCATCACACATCTGCAAAGCAATTGGCGCCAAATCTGCATCCCATCCCAGCACATAGGAATATTCTTCACGGCTGCAGCATTTTATTGCCGTTCTGTAATTTACACTGCGCATTCCTTCCACATCAACCCCAACTCTCCTATGGGATACCGCCACTGCCAGAGCATTCCTGCAATGGCTGATATTAAACTGAATCTGTTCTCCCACGCCATGATAATACGGTTTTCCATACCCGTTTCTTTTTATAAGTTCTTCCGAAAATTCCATATCAAAAAATTCCGCGAATCCCTGTTTTAACATCCGCATCGCCAGCTTCCGTTCGCTTCCCGGTTCTGTTACTGCACTATAATATACGATTCCATCTGTAGTATGCATATTGTTGTATCTCCCATTTACAAATTCCAAGTAACCGTTCAAATACCTTTACGATTGTATTTTTTAAAAAAATACAAAAAAACAATTGAAATTTTTTCAAAAAGAGTATATACTGTTAAAGTCCGGTTTGGATATGCCGATATGGCTCAGTTGGTAGAGCAACGCATTCGTAATGCGTAGGTCGTCGGTTCGAGTCCGACTATCGGCTTAGATATTACTATAAATACTATGCCCATCTGTTTGTTTTTACCCTGACATTAATGTTTCGTGTAAAATCCAGTACAGAGGGCATATTATTTTTGCAGTCGTTTTTTACTGGTTCGGATATAAACGCCTGTTTCAACAGTATTAACGATTATCCCTCAATATAGGACGACTCAAACCCTGTGTCAATATTTCCATCAACGACGACCACATGTCCAAAAAACATATCATCGTCGTCATAATAAGCCGTATAATAGCCATTTTCTTCTATATGGATCGATTCTAGGCCAATACGTCCGGCAAATTGTTCCTGTGTTATCTCTGGTATATCTTCCTCTAAATTGTCCTGCCATTCATTTGCAAGGCTTGTCAGCTCTTCTGCCGCAAATTCTCGCATATCCGTATCTAATTGTTTCATATTTTGAACCAGCCTGCGCGCAGTGTTCACAAGTTCTGTCCAACTGCTCCTATCTTCGTCTCCCACATCTATTGATATGCCGATCTCTTTGCCAGTTCCAAATGGAATCTCCGCGCTCAATTCAAAGTATTGCTTATCCAGAGTAAGTATCCCTAAAATATCGTCTTCCATCGTAACAGGTTTTTCATACTCCGCCAATATCGTTTCCAATTCAGGCGAAGCCACATCCTGATCCAAAATTTGCGTAACAAGCAAACGATTGCTGTACCGGTCCGTCTGTTTTACCTTTAATTCTCTTGCCTTAATCCGGTAAATACATTTGCTTTTAAACTTATCGCGTTCACTCACTCTTGCTTCTTCCTCATCTGAAGCAAGCCAGCAAAGATAACCTCTGTTCTCAGAAACTTTCCCATCACATTCATATGCCAGAAAATCCGCATTCATTGTCCAGCAGGCGTCGCCTGCCGCTTTTCCGCCCGATACACCGCTAATCATTACAACGCTAAACTCTTTTTCCTCCTCAGAAAAAGAAGAATAAAATGATTTCTTATTCATAAAAATCCTCCATCCTCAGTTTTTTCTGCTGTAATTTGCGGCTGCCAGAGCCACATAGATACAGCTATCCATCTTTATACACAGATTGATTATAGCAAAATCTATATGTTGTGGCAACTGTCAGACTACAATCGCAGAACCATCTTGTACCAGTTCAGTTACATTTCACACCCACGCCAGTTTTGGCGAATATTTCGTATCATCTGGTGTGAAATGCAACCCAATTCAGCCTTCCGGATTCCTGGCTGTTTCGCGTAATTAGCTGCTAACTGCGCAGCTGCAGACTAAAAGTTTAGCCCGCGGTTTGAACCGCTTCCCTCCGCTACCCCGCAAAGTCGAACAATGACAGCTGGTTTGATTCTGGCAGATCCCCTAAGATCCCCAGATCCCCCATCAGATCAATCACCGTCTTACTCACTTTTGTCCTCTCCCTGAAATCATCCTTCGATAAAAACTTCCCATTCTTCGCAGCCTCTTCCACCGCTTCCGCCGCTTTCTCCCCCATGCCTTCAATCGTGCCAAGGGATGGCATCAGTTTCCCATCAATAATCTGAAATCGCGTCGCTTTTGCCTGATAAATGTCTAATGGCCAAAATTCAAATCCCCTGGCAAGCATCTCCTGCACAATCCGCATATCCCGGTAAGTATCCTGCTCTTTCTTGGTCAGCGCATCCTTCCGCTTCTCATAATCCCGCATAAAATAATTCAGCCGCTCTTCTCCCTGGCACATCAGTTCATAGCTGAATCCTGTAGCACGGATGCTGAAATACGCCGCATAATAAGCCAGCGGATAAAACACCTTGCAGTAAGCAATCCGCCATGCCATCATTACATAAGCTGCCGCATGTGCTTTTGGAAACATATACTTAATCTTCTTACATGACCAGATATACCAGTCCGGTACATGATGGGCGAGCATTTCCTTTTCCCACTCCGGCTTTAATCCTTTCCCCTTCCGAACCGATTCCATAATGGTAAACGACAGCTCACTGTCCAATCCCATATGAATCAGGTATACCATAATATCATCACGGGTACAGATCGCCGTGGAAATCGTCGCTTTTCCCTCTTCAATCAGCGTCTGCGCATTTCCAAGCCAGACATCTGTCCCATGGGAAAGGCCTGAAATCCGAATCAGATCCGAAAACTCCTGCGGCTTTGCATCAATTACCATCTGCATAGCAAAATCTGTTCCAAACTCCGGAATACCAAGCGCTCCTAATGGACAGCCGTTGATCTCCTCCGGCGTCACCCCCAGCGCCTCCGTATTTTTAAACAAAGACATAACCGAAGCATCATCAAGAGGAATTTTTTGCGGATCTAACCCTGTCAAATCCTGCAGCATACGAATCATGGTCGGATCGTCGTGTCCGAGTATATCAAGCTTCAGCAGATTGTTATCAATGGAGTGATAGTCGAAATGCGTTGTAATAATATTCGTGTTCATATCATTCGCCGGATGCTGCACCGGAGTAAAAGAATCTATCTCCTCGCCCAGAGGAAGTACGATAATCCCCCCCGGATGCTGCCCGGTAGTTCTGCGGACGCCGACACAGCCCTGCACAATCCGGCTTACTTCACAATTCCGCTTATGTACGCCCCGATCTTCATAATAATGCTTAATATATCCAAACGCCGTCTTATCCGCCAGCGTACCTATCGTCCCCGCCCGGTATGTCTGCCCGTAGCCAAAGATAACTTCCGTATATGCATGCGCCTTACTCTGGTATTCTCCAGAAAAATTCAGATCAATATCCGGTTCCTTATTCCCTTTAAATCCCAGAAACGTTTCAAACGGAATATCAAAGCCTTCCTTAGACAACGGTTTCCCGCAGACCGGACAGTTTTTATCCGGCATATCGCAGCCTCCGCGCCCGGAAAACGCTTTTACCTCCGGAGAATCAAAATCACTGTAATGGCAATTCGTGCAAAGATAATGCGCCTGCAGCGGGTTTACCTCAGTAATTCCGGACATTGTAGCCGCAAACGAGGAGCCGACAGATCCCCTCGATCCAACCAGATATCCGTCCTCATTTGATTTCCAGACTAATTTCTGCGCAATAATGTACATGACAGCATACCCGTTAGATATAATAGAATTTAGTTCCCTCTCCAGACGCTCTTCCACAACAGCCGGCAGCTTCTCCCCATACATTTCCTGCGCCTTTTTCTGGCAGATATCCCGCAGCATCCGATCGGAATCCGGAATCACCGGCGGACATTTATCCGGCCGTACCGGAGCGATTTTTTCACACATATCCGCTATTTTTCCCGGATTGGCAATTACGATTTCCTCCGCTTTTTCACTGCCCAGATAAGCAAATTCCGCCAGCATTTCCTCTGTCGTGCGTAAGAACAGAGGCGCCTGGTTATCCGCATCATCAAATCCTTTGCCTGCCATAATAATCCGGCGGTACACCTCATCCTCCGGGTCCAGAAAATGTACATCACAAGTCGCCACCACAGGTTTATGGAACTGCTCTCCGAGTTTTACAATGTTCCGGTTGATTTCTTGTAAATCCTCCATGCTTTCCACCGGAAATTTTTCATTCTCAATCATAAAGCGGTTATTTCCAAGCGGCTGAATTTCCAGATAATCATAAAATTCCACCAGACGCACAATCTCTTCCTGCGGCCGGCCGTTTAAAACCGCCTTATACAATTCCCCTGCTTCACAGGCAGAACCCAGAATCAACCCTTCTCTGTGCTTTAAAAACTCCGTCTTTGGAATTCTCGGCCTTCTGTTAAAATACTTCAGATGGGACATGGACACCAGCCGGTACAGATTGATTCTTCCAATATCATTCGCCGCAAGAATAATAGCGTGATGCGTCGGCAGTTTTCCAATTGTTTCCGGCGTGGAAGCATTCAGGCAAGCCAGCTGATCCAGATCTTCCATGCCTCTGTCTTGAAACATCTGAATAAATTTCACAAAAATTTCCGCCGTACATGCCGCGTCGTCGACCGCACGGTGATGATGCTCCAGAGAAATTCCAAGCGCCTTTGCCACAATATCCAGCTTAAAACGGTTTAACCCTGGCAGCAGATACCTTGCCAGCGCCACCGTATCGAGAACCGTAAACTCCCGTTCCCCATTTTTGCCGGTTATTCCCAGTTCCTTTAGATTATGACGGATAAAACTCATATCAAAATCTGCATTATGGGCCACCATAACCGCGTCCCCGCAAAATTCCATAAATTCCGGCAAAACTTCATCAATCAGCTTTGCGTCCAGCACCATATCATCTGTAATGCTGGTAAGCTCTTCAATTTCATACGGAATCGGAACCTGTGGATTGACAAACGCAGAAAACCGATCACAAATCCTGCCATGTTCCACTTTCACTGCGCCGATTTCAATGATTTTATTGATATTCGGGCTAAATCCCGTTGTCTCCAGATCAAATACCACATAGGTATCCTGAAAACTCTGGCCTGCGGGACGTTCCACTAAAGACTTCAAATCATCCACCAGATACGCCTCAACACCATAAATCACTTTCAAATCATCTTTTCCGACTGCATGGTTCGCTTCCGGAAATGCCTGTACATCTCCATGATCGGTAATGGCAATCGCCTTATGTCCCCACTCTTTTGCACGCTTAATAATATCTTTTACATCCGAAACCCCGTCCATATCACTCATCTTGGTATGACAATGCAGCTCCACCCGTTTTACCGGGCTGTTATCCATCCTCTTACTGCGAAAATCCTGAATTTTCTTAATTCCGATAATCGAACCAATCGTAAGTTCACTGTCAAATTTATCTATCGTAGTAACACCTTTTATCTTCAGAAAGGCTCCTTTTGTTATCCCTTCCTTCAATTCCGGGAGCGCATCATTTCTGGAAAAAATTTTAATCACAATCGTATCTGTAAAATCCGTCACAGAAAGGATCAGAATCGTCTTTTCATTGCGGATTTCACGCATATCCAGCTCAATCACCTGACCCCGAATCGTCACTTCTCCCATTTCGCCCACAATTTTATCTATGGTAATCACATCATCATCAAAATCCCTGCCATAGATAACATCCGGATTGTTTGACTTGGGATGAAACGTTTTTCTGCCGGAAAAAGCCTCCCGTCTGCCGCGAAATTCCGTTCCCTGCCCCGGCTGCTCCATTTTCTGCACCTGGTTTGCAGATTCCTGCTGAGCCGGCGTCTCCTGCGGCGTTTCTTTTGCAAAACCGGATATTCGGATGACATTTAAAATTTCCTGCCGGATCGCCTGATCCGCCTGGGCAATTCTGCCGCTTCCCTTCGACGGCTGATACGACAGCTGCACCATCAAATCCATTCCGCAGCGTTCACAGAAGATTTTTTCCAGAATCTCCACCAGCTCTTTCGCCCGCTCCCTGCTAACCATCGTATCCGCCAGCACAAGATTCATTCTGCTCTCTCCCTCAAAAGAAATATCTGCGCTGTGATACACATTATAAAGCAAAAAACTGTACCGCTGCAGCTCGTTTGCAATACTCTCCCCATAAACTTCCATTAGCTTCTTCGCCGTATACTGTGCAGAAAGCTGGTACTTTTCAATAATTTTAACTTCCAACTGCCGTTTTGGAAAAAGCTGCTTTGCAATCTCATCTTCCAGCCAGAAAATATCCGCCTTGGAAATCAGACGCTTCCCCAAAAGATAAATGCGAATCGAAGATTTCTGACGATTCGCACTTACTTTCGTGATCTGCGTCTCGAGCAGCAGCTTTTTCATCTCATCCTTTACCGCCAGGGTTGGAAACACTTCAAAAAAAAGCTTAGACACATCACTCACTCCAATTTAATAATTCCTGCCGCAGTTCCTGAAGCAATTCTTCTTCCGGAACCTTTTTTACAACTTCTCCATGCCGGATAATCAGGCCTTCTCCAATCCCGCCAGCAATCCCGATATCCGCTTCCTTCGCTTCTCCAGGGCCATTTACCACACACCCCATAACAGCCACTTTCAGATCCAGCGGAATATCCGCCACCATAGTCTCCACCTGATTCGCCAGTTCAATCAGATTAATCTGCGTCCTCCCGCAGGTAGGACAGGAAACCACCTCAATACCGCCCTTCCGAAGTCCCAACGTCCGCAATATCAGCTTCGCCGATTTCACCTCCTCCAACGGATCGCCCGTCAGCGAAACACGGACCGTATCCCCGATTCCCTGATGCAAAATCAGCCCAAGCCCTATAGAAGACTTAATATTTCCACTGATAACCGTCCCCGCTTCCGTAATCCCCACATGCAGCGGATGATCTGTTCTTTCTGAAATCAGCTCATGCGCCTTTACGCACATCAATACATCCGAAGACTTAATACTGATCACAAGATTATCATATCCCATCTCTTCTATCATTCCCACTTTATCCAAAGCGCTCTCCACGATTCCCTCCGCCGTAACTCCATGGTATTTCTCCACCAGATTCTTTTCCAGAGAACCGCTGTTCACACCTACCCGAATGGGAATATTCCGTGCCTTTGCCTCTTTTACAACTGCCAAAAGCCTGTCCCTTCCACCGATATTTCCCGGATTAATGCGAATTTTATCCGCCCCATACTCCATAGCGGCAATCGCCAGACGATAATCAAAATGAATATCCGCCACCAATGGAACCGTAATCCCTTTCTTAATCTGAGCCAAAGCCTCCGCAGCCTCCATCGTAGGAACCGCACACCGGATAATATCACAACCAGCTGCCGTCAGTCTCTGAATCTGCGCCACAGTAGCCGCTGCATCCTCTGTCTTCGTATTCGTCATAGACTGAATCAAAACCGGATTCCCGCCTCCAATAACACAATTCCCGATCCTTACCGCCTTCGTCTCATTTCTTCCCATATCAGTATCACCTCATTTTTGCCACATTACTACCGTTCAAACCTCAGATAGTTACCTTCTATGATTCTATAGCCAGCTAAGAGCGAGAGCGGGTCTGCAGACAGATAGCGCCCCGCTCTGAGCGTCCTTCTATCACAACCAAAATATCTCAAATAAACAACTTACGAATATCATTAAACATCACAAGCACCATCAACCCCATCAAAATCATAATCCCAACAAAATGAACCATCCCCTCTTTTTCCGGATCAATCTTCCTCCTGCGTACCGCCTCAACAATCAAAAACACCAGCCTGCCCCCATCCAGCGCCGGAAGCGGCAGCAAATTCATCACGCCCAGATTCGCACTTAAAAGAATCGAAAAATTCAACATATTTAAAAATACATAAAAATACCCGTCACGAACACTGGCATCATACGTATCCCCAATGCTTTTCACAATTCCCACCGGCCCCGAAAGCTCATTCGCGCTAACCTGACCTGTAACCAGCATTTTCAAGCTTTGCAGCGTAGACCAGATCCAGTATTTCACTTCATACACGCTGTATTTCAATCCGGTCAGGACGCCAACCTTTTCCCTGGCATAATTATTCGTAATACCCAGCAGATACCGTCCGCTCTCCTCATCATATGTCGGTTCTATATCAGCTGTATAACGTTCCCCATCTCTTAAATATGTCACCTGCAGCGGCTCCCCCGCATGGAAATACGTATACATACTGACTTCCCGGTAAAAATGAATCGGTTTATGATTCAGCCTGACAATTACATCTCCCTCCTGCATCCCCGCAGCTTCGGCGGAATATCCCTCCATCACTCCAGAAAGCACCGGAACATCAATCCCAATACAGCTGATCAGGATAAATGCAAGAAAAAATGCCATAATAAAATTAAACACCGGGCCTGCTGCCACAACACTGATTCTGGCTCCTACAGATTTGTGTCCAAACGCTCCCGCATCATCGCTGTCACCATCTTCCCCCTCCATCATACAGGCGCCTCCAAACGGCAAAAGCTTAATGGAATAAAAAGTTTCCCCTTTCTGTACACCAAACAGCGTAGGTCCAAGCCCCAGGCAAAATTCATTCACCCGGATACCGCTTTTTTTGGCCAGAAGAAAATGTCCCAGCTCATGAAATAAAATAATAATACTAAAAATCAAAATTGCAATAATAAATTTCAAACTACCACCTGCTCTCTATCAATTCATAAACTTCCGCTTCGGTTTCCAGAATCTCTTCCACATCCGGATGAGCCCGGAACCTGGTCTGCTCCATACATTCCTCAATTATCTCCGGTATTGTAAGATACCCGATCTTTCCTGCCAGAAACATAGCCACCGCCTTTTCATTCGCCGCATTAAATATCGTCGGTACATTGCCGCCCCGCTTTATTGCTTCAAAGGCAAGGACAAGCCCCCGGAACGTCTTCGTATCCGGCCGCTCAAAGGTCAGGCTTTTTAAATCAAACAAATCCAGCCGCTTCCCTTTTAAGCTGCGGCGCTTGGGATAATACAGCGCATACTGAATCGGCAGATGCATATCCGGCGTCCCAAGCTGCGCAATCACAGCGCCGTCTTCAAATTCCACCGCGGAATGAATCACACTCTGCGGATGAACCGTTACCTGAATCTGATCCGGCTCCACATCGAACAGCCACTTTGCCTCAATTACCTCAAGCCCCTTATTTACAAGCGTAGAAGAATCAATGGTAATCTTTCTGCCCATCGCCCAGTTTGGGTGCTTTAAAGCGTCTTCCGGCCGGATAGACTGCAGCTCACCTATTGTTTTCCCACGGAACGGACCGCCGGAAGCAGTCAGAATAATCTTGTGGATCGCATTTCCCCGTTCTCCCTGCAGAGACTGGAAAATCGCACTGTGTTCGCTGTCTACCGGAAGAATCGGTACATTCCGCTCCTTTGCCAGCGGCATAATAATATGCCCCGCCGTCACCAATGTTTCCTTATTGGCAAGCGCAATTACCTTTCCATTTTGAATCGCAGCAATCGTTGGCCGGATCCCTAACATCCCCACAATCGCCGTCACCAAAATCTCTGCCCCCGGCTCTGTGGCAGCCGCCAAAAGCCCCTCCATTCCAGAAAGAATTTTCACATTCAAATCTGCTGTTCGGATTCTTAATTCCTTCGCTTTTTCCTCCTCCCAAACAGCAGCGAGCACAGGCTGAAATTCCCGGATCTGATCCTCCAACAGAGAAATATTACTTCCTGCCGCAAGAGCCGTAACCTGAATATCCTTTTGCCTGCGGACAATTTCAAGAGTCTGAGTGCCAATGGAACCCGTAGCGCCCAATATCGCTATTTTCTTCACCGCAACACACATCCTTCCTTATGGGACAAAAAATAATGCCAGATAATACACAATCGGCGCCGTAAATATCACACTGTCAAATCTGTCGAGAATCCCGCCATGGCCCGGAATCAGTGTCCCGTAATCTTTTATGTCATAATTTCGCTTAATCGCGGAAGCCGCCAAATCCCCAACCATGGAAATCAAGGCTCCCACACCGCTGATTACCGCCAAAAGCAGCATATCTCTCATATCCGCCTGCATAGGCGCCCGAAATACCCACACATACAACAGCGTCAGCAGCATACTGCCTGCAACGCCGCCAACCGCTCCTTCTATGGATTTCTTCGGGCTAAGCCTCGGCGACATCTTATGTCTGCCAAATAAAACGCCCACACAATATGCGCAGGTATCGCTCCCCCAGGAGCAGAGAACTATCAGCCATACAATATAGGCGCCCCGCTCTAACATCCTGGCCTGATACACGCAGGAAAGCATCACCGCCACATAAAATATGCCAAAAAAAGCCATCAGCGCCTGTTCCGTCCGAAATCTCGGATAACTGAATACATACACAAACATCAGAAGAATCAGTGTCCCCATAACGAAAACCATAGAATCCTGCCAAACAGAATGCCACAGATCCGCATAAAACAAAACAGCCGCCAGATATCCCATCGCTCCCAGCACAGTTTTTTCTATCTGCAAAATACGATATAATTCATACATCCCAATCAGTGAGATTACCAGCAAAGCTCCAAGCAATACCGTTCCTCCGGTAATAATCAGAACCAATGCCAGGACTACCAGGATAATCCCACTTAACAGCCTTGTCTTAAACATCATTTTTCTTCTTTCTTTTCAATTCCGCCAAATCTTCTGTCTCTGGCACTATATGCGTCCACTGCCCGTTTTAATTCCTCTTTGGTAAAATCCGGCCATGGAACGTCCGTAAAATAAAATTCACTGTATGCCAGCTGCCAGAGCAGATAATTCGACAGCCGCTGCTCTCCGCTGGTACGGATTAAAAGATCCGGGTCCGGAATCCCTGCCGTATCCAGATAGGACGCAAACTTTGCCTCATCCAAATCTTCCGCCGCAAGCATTCCATTGTCATATTCCGACAGCATCCTGCGTACTGCGCGCAAAATCTCATCCCGGCTCCCGTAATTGATGGCAATCTGCAGATTCAGCCCGTCATACTCTGCAGAAGCAGCCTCCAGCTCTTTTATATTCTGCTGGAACTTATCATCCAGACGGGAAATATCCCCAATCACACGGACACGGATATGATTCTTCTTCGCTGTCTTTTGACAATTTTTCAAATAAGAATCCAATAATTTCATCAGTGCGCCAACTTCAGCCGCCGGACGGTTCCAGTTTTCTGTGGAAAATGCATACAGGGTCAGATACTTGATTCCCATATGATAGGCTTCACGGCATATCACTTCCACATTCTTTGCGCCCATTGTATGCCCATAATTTCTGGGCATTCCCTTCGCTTTTGCCCATCTGCCATTCCCATCGAGAATAATTGCAACGTGCTTTGGTATCATAAATCGTCTTTCTCCTTCTGCAGCTATTAAAATGGGGATACGCATAATGCAATATCCCCACACCCCATTCCATTCATTTATACGGTAAGAATCTCTTTTGATTTTTCTTCCACCGCTTTATCAATCTTGGCAATATATTTGTCCGTCAGTTTCTGCGCCTCTTCTTCGAGTCCTTTGATCTCATCCTCTGACACATCTCCTTTGGAAAGCTTCTTAAAGGTATCGTTGGCCTCACGGCGGATATTGCGGATTGCAACTTTAGTATTCTCGCCCTTTTTCTTAATCTCTTTGGCCAGTTCCTTTCTGCGTTCCTCCGTCAGCTCCGGGAATACAAGGCGGATCACCTTACCGTCATTCGTCGGATTGATTCCAATATCAGAAGTCAGAATCGCCTTCTCGATTACCTTGACCATAGAAGGCTCCCATGGCTGTATCTGGAGCATTCTAGGCTCCGGTACATTAACGTTCGCCACTGACTGGATTGGAGACGGCGTTCCATAATAATCAACCTTTAATCTGTCGAGTACATGCGGGTTGGCGCGTCCGGCACGGATTGTGCCATACTCCTCGTCCAGATTGTTTAAGGATTTCTGCATTTTGGTATCAAACGGTTCTAATCTTGCATCCATTTCAAAACCTCCCTTTCCTGCTTAAACAGTCACTTTTGTCCCATTGAACTCACCGGAAATCGCCTTAATAATACTATTTTCCTCATTCAATGCAAATACATACATCGGCATCTTATTTTCCATACACATAATCGATGCCGTCATATCTACAACAGCAAGCTTCTGCGCAATTACTTCTTCAATGGAAATCTCATCATAGCGTTTCGCGCCCGGATTCGTCTTCGGATCGGAATCGTATACGCCGTCCACTGCTTTTGCAAGCAGAATACCGTCCGCCTCAATCTCCACCGCCCGCAGTACAGTAGCCGTATCTGTGGAAAAATAAGGATGTCCGGTTCCTCCTGCAAAAAAAACCACCATATTATGCGCAAAATATTTATTCGCCCGGTCCTTAGAAAACAACTTGGTCATAGAACCGCACTCAAAAGGTGTTAAAACCTGCGTCATCATACCCGCAGAACGGAATATCTCCGACACATAGATACAGTTCATCACCGTCGCCAGCATACCAATCTGATCTGCCTTTGCACGATCTATGTGCTCACTGGTACGTCCCCGCCAGAAATTGCCGCCGCCGATTACAATACCTGTCTGTATGTTGTCCTCTGTCAATTTTTTGACCTGTTCAGCGACTCTCATCACTGTAGCTTCATCAAAACCTGTCTTTTTGGCTCCGGCTAAGGCCTCTCCGCTTAATTTTAATAACACCCGTTTCATAGATCAGTTTCCTTTCTTTTCTTCAAAAAGGCTCTGCATATCAATATCCGCATAGCACTGCGAACAGAAACCTTCTACAACAGCGCCATTGTTAATCTGTACGGAACGGCATTTGATATTGCCCATAATCACTGCGGAAGTATCCACAACCACTGGTCCCTGCACATCAATATCACCTTTGACAGCTCCTGCGACTACAGCGGAAGTTGCGGTGATATTCCCGATTACAACGGAGCCGCCGCCAATTTTTACAACGCCGGAACTGTTGATCTCACCGTCCACTTTTGCTGCATCTGCAAAAAATTCAGCGGAACTGCTGTTGCCTTCTAACACTCCTGTAACCACCAGCTTGCCGCTGCATGTGATATTTCCCTGGATATTTCCCTGGATGCTGATGCCTCCCTCGGAAGTAATATCACCTTTGATACTGGTTCCTTCTGTTATTACAGTGATCCCTTCTGAAACTGCCTCCATAATCCCTCCATTGATCTGCTTTGTACTAACTGGCATGCTCTCTTCATCCAGTCGCGTTCTTTCTTCTGCCTCTTCATCCACTCTCTGGATTTCTTCATGAAATTCTTTCTCAAGTCCGGCTGCCTGATGCACCCGTATGACAGACTGCGAAGCCGAAGCCTCTGTAACCTGCTCCAACAATCCGTTCAGCTGGGAAAAACCTGCCTGGGTATCCACATCATCCAAATCCAGTGTATTTACCAGCATATCGTCATTCGGGAGTTCATCTCCCTGCGCTGTATAACCATCTTCTCCCGGAATCAAATCATTTACTGCCTGGGAAAAATCATCTTTGAACCCTTTAAAAAAACCCATTTCCAGTCTCCATCTCCTTTCATCATTACTGCCCTTGCGCACCCTCCGCTTTCACATGCTGGATGACCGTAGCCGTCTCATCCACAGGAAGCAGTACAGCTCCCATATTCTGCAGAGCCTCAATCATCGGCCCTAACGCTTCTACCGTAGATGATTTGGTCTTCGCGTCATGCATAAGGACAATTGATGTCTTATACTTCGCAACATCCGCCATAACGTTTTCCACCAGCTGTGCCGGCGTATAAGCCTGAGATGTCGCATCTTTACTGGATACATTCCAGTCAAAATATGTAATTCCCTGATCGTTCAGACAGCTGATCAGATCCGCCATAGCAACTGTGCTGACCTGATTGCTGCTGCCTCCAGGGAAACGGTAATACAGACATTCCTGGCCCGTCACCTCATACAGATAATTCTGAATCCTGGACAAATCTTCTTTAAAAGCTTCCATGGAACTGTATAACGTACTGTACTGATGCGAATAGGAATGCATTCCAAGCGTATGTCCTTCTTCCACAATCCGGCGATACAGTGCCTTGGACTCTTCATCTTCTTTTCCAATAACAAAAAAGGTGGCTTTTATATCATATTGCTTTAAAATATCCAGAATCTGACTGGTATAAATACTTGGGCCATCGTCAAATGTCAGATATACTTTATGGACATCCTCCGCTTCTGCCAGATTCTCCTTCTGGCTCTCCTCCGGGACGGCAAAATCCTCCTCGTCAGGCTCATCCCCTACCTCTGCCTTTGCGGTCCCTTCCAGATCAAAATAAGCGCTTTCTTCCGCCTTTGCGGTAGTCTGCTTCGACTCATCTTCAATCTGTCTGCTTATGGTAAAATTATCCAGCAGATAATCCATTTTCTCCTCCAGCGTCTGTACTTTCAGAAACAGGAATGCACACAGGCCTATGGAAAGCAGAAACCATATCCCCGTGATACAAATCAGGGCTGTCCGCATCATGGCAATCCGTTTGCGTCTTATCCGCTCCTGCTTTAAGCCCTTTGCAGAATTATCTTCCATATAAGACCTCCCCGGCCAAAATTGATTTCATTCTTTTTTATTGTATCATATATTATCTCTTTTGCAAGAATTATTCCAAAATTATTGCTTCTGTATTATCGATTTCTTCCTCCGTATCAAGCAGATCTGAGTCTTCCCCATAATATTCTTCCTGTGATACTTCTTCCACATTGGCATTTTTATACAGATAATTGATTGCCCTGTTCCTAAGCAGTGTAGCAGTAACTGATACTTTCCCGGATTCTTCCAGAAACTCCTCATAGGAAGCATAGTCATTCTCAATCGCCAGTTCTTTCGCTTCTTCCTCAAACTCCTTGTCCGTCAGGGTAAATCCTTCCTTTTCAGCAATAGCCTGGGATACCAGGATTTCATTGACCCAGCTTAAAGTTACACTGTCAATATCTTCATCCCCCATAAAATCAGAGAGAAAATCATCTAATTCCATCCCGAACATTTCCGCAAACGACGCGTATTCGTCCATTGTGGACTCATAGCAGGCATCATACAGCGCCTGAGGATAGCCATTCACAGAGGCATTCTCAACTGCCTGCGTCAACGCATCTTCACCGGCTGCAGAACTAGATTCCTCCTGTGCGGACGCCATCAGCTCTTCGCGCAGAGCTTCTTCATATGCTTCGATTGTATCATAATCCGTCACTTCCGCAACAAAAGCGTCCGTATATTCCGGCACGACAACTTCGCTGATGGAATTGAGCGTTGTTGTAAACTCGGCTTCTTTCCCTGCCAGCTCTTCATCATAATCCGTTGGAAACGTCATCTTAAAGGTTATCGTCTCTCCGGTCTTTTTTCCCAGCAGATTCGTTTCAAACTCCTCTAAAAATTCATCCTGGCCAAGTGTAAATTCATAATCTTCCGCGCTTCCGCCTTCAAATTCCTCTCCGTCTATGGTTCCTGTGAAATCAATATTCACATAGTCTCCCTTATCTGCTGCGCGATCTGAAATTTCATTATAGGTAGTATTTTCATCAATCAAATCCTGTATACTCATTTCAACATCATCGTCAGTCACAGCAGGAACCGGATACCTCACGGAAAGTCCTTTGTACTCACCCAGTGTTACATAATCATTGACATTATAATCAAATACATTCTCCTCCGCAGACTCTGTATCGCTGCCGGAAGTCCCGGACTGATTTCCTTCCTTTCCCTTGCTGCCGCATCCTGCTGCCAGGCACATTCCGGCTCCGATGATCATAATTGCTGTTACTATCCTTTTTCTCATATACAACCTCTTTTCTTATAAGCATTTTTCATAGGCATAATACCATAGATAGGAAGCGAAAATCAATGGCTTTTTTCCCTTTCCTGTTCTTCTTTTCGTTCACGGAGAATATAATTATATTTTTATCTGTCACTTTCCCTGATAACATGCATACGTTAATGGTATAAAATATAAAGGAGAATATCTATGAATACTTGCAGCCAGCCACGATGTGGAAAGAACCATTCTTATTCCACTTCATCCGCCTATAACAGAACTGGCAAAAACGCCAGAGATACCTGGTGCCTGGATAACTTTGCCCTTGCCATGGCATATGTTCCCATGCAGCAGTTCCAAAGCCTTTACGAACCAAACGAAGCGCTACAGTGCGGAACCATCTTCCCTGAACTGAACAAACCATTTTTGGGATGGAAAGGAGGACGCTCATGTTAAGACAAAATATGAGTCAGGCGCAGCTTCTGCAATGGATCAATGAAGTCAGCTTCGCCGTAACAGAACTCACCCTGTATCTGGATACGCATCCTGACGATGAGGATGCAATGGCTTTTTTCCATCATTTTAAAGATGAACGGAAAAAAGCGCTGGAGCTTTATTCCTCTGCTTATACGCCGCTTACGGTTGATTTGGCGCCAAACAACAATTGCTGGCAGTGGGCATCAGATCCCTGGCCCTGGGAAGGAGGCTGTAATTAATGTGGAATTATGAAAAACGTCTGGAATATCCAGTTCATATCAAAGAGACAAATCCTAAGATTGCGCAATATATTATGAGTCAGTATGGCGGTCTGCATTGTTTTAACATATAACAATGATCGCCTGACGTTTCGCAGAAAATGCCGGATGATACGATACATCCTCCACTGCAGGCGCGCCTGGCTCTTTTCCTGATTGATTACTAAGTAAACCGGACTGTATCTCTAAAATATTTCCCGAAGCATCCCGGACAACCACTACCCCAAGCTCACCGCCTTCATCCGTAAACCTTGTATAAGCTCCCGGCTTATATTCATCCTTAAAATAACCGACGTTCTTTCCCTTATACATCAGAAATCCACTGGCGCTGTCATAGGAAATGCCAAACTGTTCATATTCTGCGAACCGCTCATTTTGAGAAACCTGGTATGCCATGCGATAACGCCCAGCATGATATGACAGCTTTTCATCCTGCGCCGTGCGGTCTTTTGCATCCGTATTCCCGCTGCTGTCTGTCTGCGCTGTTTCTTTTGTCAGCTGCTTTGCTTTTCCATTGCTGGCTGCCGCAGAGTCTTCCACAATCAGCCGCGCAATATCCCCATTCCCGTCACGGACGACTTCTACACATATTTCGCCATAATTATCCGCCCACAGAGCTCCGCCGTTTTGCTCATCATAGAAATGATGGATTGATTTTTCTCCTTTATATAATCTGCACTCCGGAATCTGATAGCAGATATCATATTCTCCATAATATGTTTCAAAAAAATCCTGCCGCTCCAGATCCTGCCGCATACTATCCAGGTAGATCCACTCTATTTCTGCCATAAACTGCGCATCCTCCGTATCTTCGGTTCCATCCCATTCACGGATTTGTAAATCCAGTTCCGCCATACGCGCCGCAATCGCCTTTTCATCATAACCGACAGCTGCCGCCGCGGCCTGTGCCCTGGCAGAAATCTCCTCTTCCTCCACAGGAGATGATCCCAGGCTTCGCGCCATATCCTGCCTGTCATCGGAAGACGCTGAAGCTGCAAAGCACAACGTAATTGCAATAATCAGTATCCCTGCAAAAACAACTGATATAAATGTAACTTTCCGTATTTTCATAACCGCCCGTATCCTTTCTTCAATTGCATGTTTACTGAAATGATTGCACAGAGGCATAAAACCGCTTTTTCTCTCCTCCATGCCAATCAAAGCCATCGCATATGCAGACCTGGTATCCTCGCCAAATCTGCGAACCACCAGTTCATCACAGGACAATTCCATATCCCGGTTAAACAGAAAATACATCAGCCACACAAACGGATTAAACCAATGGATACATAACGCCGCTGCCAGCAGCAGCTTTGTCAGAGTGTCAAAACGCCGGATATGCACATACTCATGTTCCAGAACATATCTCAGCCGGGAACTGTCTGACCAGTCCGTAGATTCCGGCATCAGAATCACCGGATGGAACATCCCATAGGAAAGCGGCGTCTCTATCATATCCGACTGTCGGATGGCAATCGTCCGTTTCAGAGGATGTGCCGACTGCCACGTCTGAACCAGTTCCTGCTGTACCGGCAGCGACATCCGGAACTTCCGATAGCTCCTGCTATAAGCAGATACAAAAAAAGCAGCACTCAAACATACTCCAAACGCCCAGATTACCAATCCCACTGAGTCCCCTCCCGCTGTCTCTCCGCTGAGTTCCGGAAGCTCCTGCGGTAAATTGAACCCGCCTTCCCCTCTCTCGGCCGGAAACATTCTGGCAGCCGGCAACTGTTTTACCATATCCATAGCTGCCTCGTTCCGCTGAATCAATGAATAAACACTAATCACAGAAGTAAATGAAAACGGAACTAGAAGCCGGATCAGTACAATCATCCACAAAAAGCAAAACGTCCGTTTCGGCAGCTTATAAATCAGCAGCGCTCTGGCTAATACAATAATCACAATCAAAACCGCACTCAAAAAACTTATCTGTAGGATGCTCACCCCAAATCACCTCACTTATATTCTTCAACCATCTGTTTTAACCGTTCGATCTGCTCCCTGGAAAGTTTCTCCCAGCCAAGGAGCGAAGCAAACAGTTTATCCACAGAACCATCATAAACCCTATTAATCAGTTCATCCGTCTCTGCCTTCTGCACCGCTTCTTTCGGAACAAGGGCACGGCATAAAAAATTAGGTTCTAAACGCTCAATCGCCCCTTTTTTCATGCACCGCTTGATCACGGTATATGTGGTATTTTTATTCCATCCCACCTCGTTCCCCAATAGTTCCGAAATATGCTTTGCCGTCACATCTCCCTCGCGCCATAACACATCCATCACTTTCAATTCCGAGTCAAATAGTTTTATGTCCATATATACTCCTTTCCGGATAATCCAGTCTGCTGTGAAAACACACCAGCCAGACTACTGCGATAGTCTATAAATATAGACTACCACAGTAGTCTATTGATGTCAAGCAGATCAAAAAAAGACGCATGGTCGGATTGTCTTATATCAAATTCATATAATTCTGCAGGTTTAAAAGTGTGACTGTGGTACGGCCATGCTATTTTTAGAACTTTACTTTAACCATAACCGTGTTTCTCTGGAAAAATGTACGAGAAAGCCATGTCCCGTTTGAAGACGATTTTGGAGAAGAAGGTTTTTATATCTTCTAAATCCTTGACTGTCGGTTTTGTATACCTTAAACACATATCTATCTAACATATGTTTTTCTTTGTGTCTCAAAAGGTCGGAATTTCCTATAAAGTAAGAAAAACAGGAAACCGTTTTTGATTTCCTGCTCGGTGGCGCCGCTGGTGGGCGGATGGTATTCAGTTCTGAAAGTTCGGGAAATCCTGATTAACATATTCAATGTCCAACTGGATATCCAGCGTATCCTCTGCGGTTCTAATATGTAACAGGTATAAGAAAGACGGGCAAAAAGCAATCGCTTCTTGCCCGTCTTTCTCTGCATCCTGTACGGCAGCTACCCAATTTCAGTTTGCAGATGAATGCCTGCCGCTTTCCATTCTTCACTATTTCAGCGGATATTTCTCTGTCAGACCCTTCACGATTGCCCTTGCTTCCTCTGCTTTCGCTTCGCCTTTCTGAATCATCATCGCAATCGCTTCTGCGATTTTATCCATATCCTCCGTATTTAAGCCTCTGGAAGTCACTGCCGGCGTGCCAAGGCGCAGTCCGCTGGTGACAAATGGAGACTTTGGATCATTGGGTATTGTATTCTTATTGCAGGTAATATTGACAGAATCCAAAAGCTTCTCCATCTCTTTACCCGTCAGATTGTACGGAGTCAGATCCACAAGCATCAGATGATTATCCGTTCCGTCTGATACAATCTTAATCCCCCTGTCCTGCAGTCCCTTGCAAAGCGCCTGCGCATTTGCAGCCACATTCTTCTGATACTCTTTAAACTCCGGCTGCAGCGCTTCCTGAAAGCAGACTGCCTTTGCCGCAATCACATGCATCAGAGGACCGCCCTGAATCCCCGGGAAAATCGCTTTATTAAAGTTATATTTATCCGCCGCTTCCTGATTGCATAAAATCATACCGCCCCTCGGTCCCCGGAGCGTCTTATGCGTAGTCGTCGTCACAACATCCGCATACGGGATCGGGCTGGGATGTATGCCCGCTGCCACAAGCCCTGCAATATGCGCCATATCCACCATCAAAACCGCTCCGCATGCATCCGCAATCTCACGGAATTTCTTAAAATCAATCGTCCTTGCATATGCGCTTGCTCCGGCAATTATCATCTTTGGCTTGCACTCCATGGCAATTTCCAGTACTTTATCATAATCAATAAAACCTTCATCATTTACGCCATAAGGTACAATGTTAAAATAAACGCCGGAAAAATTCACCGGGCTTCCATGCGTCAGATGCCCGCCATGATCCAGGTTCATACCCATAACCGTATCTCCAGGCTTTAACATGGCAAACTGCACCGCCATATTCGCCTGTGCGCCGGAATGCGGCTGTACATTCGCATAATCGCAGCCAAACAGCTTCTTTGCCCGCTCCCTGGCCAGTTCCTCCACGACATCCACACATTCACATCCGCCATAATAACGCTTCCCCGGATACCCTTCGGCATACTTATTCGTCATAACGCTTCCCATAGCTGACATAACCGCCGGACTAACCCAATTCTCAGAAGCAATTAACTCAATATGGCTGCTCTGTCTCTCAAATTCCGCAGTAATCGCGTCCGCAACCTCACGATCCACTGCCTGGATATCTTCCAATGTGTACATTCATTTTTCCTCCATTTATTTATTTGCCTGCAACTAAGCCAGGCGTCAATGAACTTATTATAAATGACACGCGCTATCTTTTCAATGATAATTTCTGTTTTCGTACTTCCTATCTCCGAATCCCATTCTTCAATTCCAGCAGCAGCTTTTTCGGACTAATCCCATAAAACCGCTTAAAGCACTTACTAAAATACCCCACATCATTATACCCCACCTTCGACGCAATCACCGACAGCTTATCATCCGTATTCTGCAGCAGCTGTTTTGCCATACTCATCTTATATTCCGTAATATACGCGCTCAGCGTATACCCTGTCTCCTCCTTAAACATCTTCCGCAGATACGTCTGGTTGATCAAAAGCTCCCTTGAAATATCCGCAATGCTCAAGTCCCCCTCCATATAATGCCTGCGGATATACTCTTTCGCCTGCTCCGTTACTTCCCTCGCGTTCTTCATCCTGCCCCAGGCTGCGTACATCGATTGATCATACCCCTCTTTCACCTGCCCCAGCCCATAACAATACTTGCTGACGCCAATCACTGTCTCTAAATGCAGCTGTGACTTGATAATCTTACGAATATCCATCAATTCATAAATCTTATAAGCCTTCATCTCATCTTCCGAATCAAAATTCAAAATCAGAACCACGTTATTCTCCAAATCCAAAAACACCTGAAACGTCCCCGCAATTTTCAGCATATCGGAAAGCATATCAATAATAATTTTCTTCCAGTCATTCACCTGACTCAATTCTTCCGGGTTACCCACCAGAAACTGCATCGTACAAACCATAAAAAACTCATGTTCAAACAAAACGCCGGCCTCTTTTAACTGCTGATGCACCTTAGCAATATCCGCATCCGGCAGCAGCAGCTTCTGCAGCGCTTCTTCCCGCTTCTGATATGCCTGCTCCTCTTTTCCGTTTTTACTTTCCAGAGCCTTATCGATATTGTTCTGCAGCTTCAAAAGGGAAAACAAAAGCTCCTCTTTTTCAAACGGCTTCAAAATATAATCACACACGCCAATCTCCACCGCCTGCTTCGCATACTCGATTTCGCTGTTCCCGGTAATCAGCAGCACAAAAATATCGGGATACAGCTGCGATACCTGTTCCGCAAGTTCCAGCCCATTGACATAGGGCATCGTAATATCCGTTAGAATAATATCCGGATGATATATCTCAATTTTTTCCAAGGCTTCTTTTCCATCTGCGGCCTCGCAGCAGATCTGAAATCCATATGATTCCCACTCTATAAAACTTTTGAGGTATTCCAAAAATATCGGCATGTCGTCTACAATCATTATTTGAATCATACGATACCCCCTCAATACATATTTTCTTGTCTTACTTTTTTGGCAAATGCAGCAGAATCTGCGTCCCCTTCTCGTACTCACTCCGTATTTCCATATAATATGCCTCGCCATAATACAACTTCAGCCTGTGATCCACACTGTATACGCCAAAATGCTTATGCGGCTTATCCTCTCTGGAAAGCTCGTTTAACTGCTCTTCTTTCATGCCAATCCCATTGTCGCTTACCTCCAGAAGAACTTCGTTTTCCCCTTCCGAAGCTGCAATATGAATGGTTCCCCACCCCTTTTGATACTTCAGGCCATGATACAGGGCATTTTCCACAAGCGGCTGCAGCGTCATCTTGGGCAGCAGAAAACTGGCGGCTACATCCGGAGCCAGAATTTCATAGGAAAATTTATCTCCATACCGTATCATCTGCACATCCAGATAATCCTCCGTAATCTGAAATTCTTTTTCCAAGGACACCACATTTTCACTGGCGGAAAGCGAATTTTTATAGTAATCCGCCAGTTTCTTGGTCACACGATGCGCATCTCTGGGTTTTCCCATATCGATTAAAATAATAATAATATCCAGCGTATTATACAGAAAATGCGGTTTTACCTGCTCTTGGATCAAGGCAAGCTCATATTCCCTTTTTTTCTTTCCTACATCTTCTGCCGTTTGAATCAGGGTTTCAATTTTTACCACCATATCGTTAAAAATATTCCCCAGCTTCCCGATTTCATCCTGCGTATGAAAGTGAAACCGGATACTCATGTCGCCGTTCGCGATCTGTTCCGCCCCCTCTTCCAGCAAAACCAGCGGCTTTGTCAGAGTTCTTGACAAATTTCCAATCAAAAGCGTCATCAGAATCACAGTCACCAGCCCGGACAAAAGAATCACCCTTGCCATTTCTCCCATTGTCACATTATACTCATTTAAATTAGTAATACCCACAATCGTCCAGCCAGAATCGTCCAGCACATTTTGTGCGACCAGATACTTTTCTCCGCCATAGCGGATAGCCTTTTTCCCCAACTCGCTTTCCTGTCCGCATTTTTTCCACAATTCTCTCAGGAGGCGTTCATTTTGTATCCCTGCCACACAATTTCCTTCGCTGTCCAGCACAAGATAATGGCTGATCTGGTTCTGGATGGATTCTTCCAGCGCATTGCTGTCGATATTGATAAACAAATAGCCCAGAATCGTTCCCGAATGAATATCCACAACCTTTTTTCCCATTGTTACAAGAGATTTGGATTCCTGCAGCTGCATACAGTTATCCGCCCGATCAAAAAGCAGTGTTTTCCCATTGTTAATATGGTGAAGTTCTGCCATATAAGAAGAAGACAGCACCTGTTCTTTCTGGTTATGGTATGCCACAGCCGTCGTAAAAAGCTGCTCTTTGTCATCCACAAACAGGATAGAATCAATCCCGTCAAACATCAGGATTGTCTGGTTTAAAATTGATAAAATCCTGTTATCCCTGTCAACCTGCCGTTTCGCAAATTCACTTTCAATAGAGTTGATACTCAGAGTCAGATAATTGGTACAAAGTACCCCGTCTGAAAATACCTGGCTGATCTGTCTGGACATAAACCGGATGTTTTCCTCTATATGCTTTTTACTGCGCTGTTCAACTGCCCGGTTGTAATTATAAGTCATCATCAGGCCAAATAATACAATCAAAATCAGTACGACCCATAAGAGCATAGCTGCAATCCGGTAGCGCAGGGATACTGATTTTATTTTTCCGGAATCCGTCCTGTCTTTTTCATGTTTCAAGATTTTCATTCTCTCATTTACCACTTTATTCTTTCATTTTTGAAATCGCATCCGATACATTGGCCGTAAACTCCGCTGGAGAATACTCGCCGGAAACCAGTCCCTGAGTATTTGCCATAATACTCTCGTTCAAAACGGCGTGTTCTAGTCCCCAGGTATAAATAGTAGCAGAAGTAATTTGAGGCATAATCTCATACAGTTTCTGCATCATGGGCTGATATTCCTCCACTGGCTCTGCGCCTGTATCAAGCGTAACCATAGGATTTCCCCGGAACATAACTTTTGCCTCACAATACTTTTCTGACAGAAATTCTGCTACTTCCCCTGCCAGCCTGGCATGTTCCCCATCCGGATTCACAGCATAGCCGCTGTTAGAACCTCCGCCGACAAAAGCAGTTTTGCCTGTTTCATAAGCTTCCATATCCAAAGCCGGGAAAAACATCCAGTCTACATCCTCTTTCATCTTCTGATCCGCTTCCGGGATATACCACTGCCCATTTAAGAACATGGCTGCCTTCCCGTTTAGAAACATCTTTGAAGCCTGTTCATAATTCGTATTTGTCACATTGGCCTGAAATAGCCCCGCTTTTGCAAGCTGGCTTAAGATTTCTGCTGCCGTCACATATCCGCCGTCTGTAATCGTCGTCTCCTGCTGATCCAGAGAACGTATGCCTCCTGGGACAAACCGGGTCGCAATTGCATCATACATTGCTGCTGTCACCCAGCCTTCCTGTCCGAACAGCGCTAAAGGTACGACATTGTTCTGCCGGAATACTTCTATACAGTGCAATAACTCCTCAAACGTAGCGGGCGCTTTTAATCCACACTGCTCAAACAACGTTTTGTTGTAATAACAAAGCACATATTCATCCCCCGCATATGGAAAACAATACATATGCCCGTCATCGCTGTAAATCATGTCCTGATATCTGGGATACAGTTTGTCCAGGAAACCGGACGATTCTGCAATTTCATCCAGCTGCATAATCTGGTTGTTCTTACGAAGCATATTAATAATATTGGTATTTGCCTGAAAAATATCCGGAAGCTGCCCGATTGCAGCCAGCGTCTCCAATGTTTCCCCATCGTCTTCTGCCTG
The DNA here is from genome assembly GCA_910588565.1 of uncultured Lachnospiraceae bacterium. Lineage (GTDB taxonomy): Bacteria > Bacillota > Clostridia > Lachnospirales > Lachnospiraceae > Roseburia_B. The sequence goes on along the minus strand of CAJUPF010000005.1, from coordinate 27,387 downwards.
GACAATTAAATTCAGGGTAACATCCGGATACTCTTCTTTTAACTTATCCACTGCATAATCATACGGAATCCTTGTGTCATCCTGGGAATACTGTGCATAGATGCTCAGGGTAATCTGTTCGTTCTCTGTAGGCGTCTCCTGGATGACGGCAGGAGAATCATCACTTGCACATCCAGTCAGTAACTGGGAAAAGAGCAGGACAAAAGATAAAACAATTTGCCATATTGTGCTTTTTTTTGCCATAATTCCTCTCCTCTGATATTTTTTTATTATTATAGCATAGGGACTGCACAAAAGGGAACGGAATTATGGAAAGCAGAACCCCCTCTTACAGCACAGGAGCCCGGCGCTGCCGGGCTCCTGCACTTTTGTAATAAAGATTCAGAATTTATAAAAAAAGAAGAAAAAGGAGCTAATTGCGTTTTCCCTTCCGGCGATCCATTGCACAGAATATATAACAGGCAGCTCCGGCACAATAACCGCCGAAAGAGAAAAGTTATGGGATTCAGACAGTACTTGTTCTGACAGGATTATTATACACTATAAATTGCATAAAACAGAATGAAAAATCAGTTGTTTTTTTGGTAAAATCCAAAAAACGTTACGCAAGTAATTGGCTTTCGTATGAAAAGTAACCAAAAAAACTGCCGCATTGTCTGAGTTCTCAGCAATGCGGCAGCGGTTATTTACTTCCTAAGGTATCCTTGATTACAATTCAGCCTGCAGTGCAAAATAGATTATTTTACGGTTACCTTTACTTTTACTTTCTTATTATTAAATGTTTTTACCGTTATCGTTGCTTTTCCTTTCTTTACACCCTTGACTTTTCCTTTAGCAGATACTGTTGCTATCTTTTTGTTGCTGGAAGTATAGGTAATCTTATTACTTGCCGTATTCTTCGGAAGTTTTACTTTCAGGGTATAAGATTTCCCTTTCTTGACGGACTTGTTCTTTGGAGTTACGGAAAGGCTCTTCGGCGCCGCTTTTACTGTTACTTTACAGCTTACGCTCTTGCCGCCTGCAGTTGCAGTGATCTTTGCAGAGCCTTTTTTCTTGGCGGTAATCTTGCCATTCTTAACTGCTGCAATCTTTGTGTTACTGCTCTTCCAGGTTACTTTCTTATCTGCCGCATTGGAAGGCGTTACTTTTGCAGTTAATTTAAAGGTTTCTTTTACGCCAAGGGTCAGCTTCTTACTATTTAATGTTACTTTTGAAACAGCAGCCGGTTTCGCTGGCTCTGGTTTCTTCAGATTATTCTGTGCTGCTAGCAGCGCCTGTTTCGCTGCGTCTACTTCCGCCTGTGCCGCGTCTGCTTTGGCTGCCATGTTCTTAGCCGCCGTTAACGCTGCCTGGAACGCTGCCCATGTTTCTTTTGTATAATCTGCTTCTTTCAAAGCTGCTGCAGCTGCAATTGCTGCGTTTAATTCATTTTTGTTTGCTGGTACAACAACAGGTGTTTTTCCTTTTACCTTAACTTTCTTTGTTATGGTTGCTGTCTGTCCGTTATAAGTAACTGCTGCTGTAAATGTAACCTCTGTATCTGCCGTTACTTTATCCGAAACAACTACTTTACCGTCTGTTCCTATGGTAACTCCTGCATGATCTGTACTCCATGCAATAACTGCCCCTGCTTCTGTTGTCGTTGGAAGAGCTGTTCCTTCTGTTATCTCTGCCGGGAGTTTTGCTGCTGCAGCATTGGCTGCTTCCTGTGCAATCTCAGCGTCTTTCTCTTCACCGCGTGTTTTCTTATTCTGTGCAAACAGCCATTCTCTGTATTCCATATCTGCAAGTACAGGAAGTTCCACCGTATGGTATCCAACCACCGTACCGTCTACACCAGCCGCATGCATTTCATCATCTGTATATTCTTTAAACTTAACTGCCTTGCTTCCTGCATCCAGCAACGCCTGGTGCAATTCTCTGCTGTTGCTGATATTTACAGTGTCATCAGAAGCAGCATGCGCAATCCAAAGCGGAATATCTTTCATCTTAGCCGCTTCTGCCATAACTGTCTTTGAAAAGCTTGCCGCGCCGCACATTGCGATGGAGCCCGCGATATCATCGGGATATTTCTCCAAAAATTCATATGTTGCCATGCCTCCGAAGGATTTCCCTACTACATAAATGCGATCTCCGTCAATCTTATGTTCTTTTACCATGTTTTGAATCAGATTGTATGTTTTTTCATAGAGATCACTTCTGTACTCTGCACTAAAGTAATTCTCAACAACCGGCGCAATTACATAACATGGCCATTTCTTCTGGTTTTCAGGATCTGCCCATGTAACTGCCAGCTGGTTCTGATACAGGTTCTCATTGTCTCCATATCCATGAAATGCTACTACAACCGGAAGCGCTTCCTCGGCATTTGCCGGTGAATAAATATTATAATCAAATTCCGCGCCGTCCGCTTTACGAACCTTTTCAAACTCATCCGCAACCGGAGTAATGGTCGTTGTCACCTTAGCGTTTGTAAAGCTCAGAGCCGGATTCGTACAGGTAACTTTATAATTATTTACATAAATATGCCTGTCCGTTACACCGGAAAGAGTCAGCGTCAGGATATCGTCCGCTACAGATACCTCTGTGATTGTTACGCCTTCCATTTCATGTAAATCAGAAGTTCCCCATGCAGACGCCTGTCCGGAAAATGCAAAATCGTCTTTGGTTAAGCCTTCTAATGCTGTTTTGTCTGTTACTTTTACTTCAAAGCTGTCCATCGTCTGGCCAAGCGGTTTTACAGTCGTATTTACAGTTACACCTTCTACCAGGCTATCTATTGCAAGCTCGCAAGAAGCGAGCGCAACCGTCTGATCCATAATCGTAGCAGTAACCTTTGCATCGTATATTTCATTCATGGTCAGATCATAGCTTTCCACATCCCAGCTTACTTTCTCTGCTGCAGCTGCTTTGGCAGATATATAATTGGTCTTTGTAAGAACTGTCTTGCCATCTTTTGCAATGGTCAATGTAACCGGTATCTTTAATGCCGGATTTGTATCTTTTGTATAATCAGATGCCGGAATTGCTGCAAGATAGTTTGATATAGCTGCATTTACAGTAATATCCGCTTCTACTACAGCTCTTCCCTCAGATAAATTCTGGCTTGTAATGGCTCCGCTTACTGCTTTTTTCGCATCTTCTGCATTCCCTGCCGGCATATCTTCTGTCTGATAGGAAAATGCGGGAATCACATATGGTAAATAGAACGCACTGTTATGCTCGCCCTCTTCAATCTCCACAAAATGCTTAGCATTTGTAGTACGAAGCTTCTTATCCAGCGTAAGCGCCGGTACACCGAATTTATATAAATCACGGTTGCCGCATACAAGATAATGCGTATAATATTCCAGATACTCATTCGACTGGTTCAATGCAATGTTCAAAGGATTTGCCCCCATATTAATCGCGCCAAACCAGCTAATAATTCCTGAGAATAAATCTGGATTCGTCAGACCAATATTATAGGAACCGCTGCCGCCCATGGAAGCGCCCGCTGTAAAACGGTATCTGGGATCATCGATCGTGCGGTAATGGGAATCCACAAAAGGCAGAATCTCTTTTGTTACCATATTTACCCAATCCCCCTGCCAGAACCCATTCGCATTACTATCCGGTATTACAAGAATTGTTTCCCGGATCGCCTTACTTGAAATTCCTTCATCTAAAAGTTTGTCAATACCGTCAATTGCATAGGAATTACTGCTGCTGTTCAGCTGATGGAACACATAAGCTGTCGGATATCTCTTATCTGCATTTTCCGGATCAAAATACCCTTCCGGAAGGTATACCAGGAAATTCTCATCAACATATTCTTCTTCTAATTTCAGCGCGCTTGCCCGGTATTGGGAAGAAATTGTCTGATTAAAAAACCTGTCATGCTGTCCATATAAAATTGCTTTACCATCCGCAATCTGATAATACTCTGTAACCTCTGCATTTACTGTTTCCCCTGCTGCCGTTGTTATAGTACGGGACGCCTGATAATAGTACAAATTATCTGATACGAAAACATAGGGATTCGTATCGCTGATTGTAATTGTTCCATCGCCTTCCATATAAGATGCTGTTTTTTCCAGAAGCATTTCTTTTGTATCTCCGGACTGGAAATATTCCGGGTCAACCGTATCTGCGTATGCTTTGATATCTTTTGCAATAATTGCCTGCTTCTGAGTTTCTACCGCAGCTTTTACAATCGCTTCATCTTCCGGAGATGCAAACTCGCTTGGTTTACTCGTCATCTTATTATAAGCCGCCGCGGAATAAAGGCCAGGATGCCCGTCATACCATCCGCCGCCGCCAGAATTGTTATGCGTTAAAATAATCATAACATTCTTGCCGCCAATATTCAGATCCTCTGAACTGATGGAATAGATACGTTCCGTATCCCAGCAGTCGGTTTTATGTTTCCATGTCGCTTCATCCAGCCCTGTACATCCGATCTGTTTTCCATTGATAAAACATACATCTGTTTCATCAAAAAAGCCGACGGGAACAACATAATTTCCTTCCGGAAAACTTGCTGGAATTTCAAATTCCTTCACATACCATGCATATCCTGCATAGTTATTCATATCTGTTTTTGTTGCAAAATCACTGTTCCACCATGCCAGACAAGGATAAACATCTTCCCATTTAGAAGCTTCACTTGTATCATTATACTCTTCCGCTTCCGGCAGCTCTCCATAAACCAGCTCGGAATCTTTAAACGGTTTAAATCTCCAGCTTCCCAGCAGATCGATCAGCTGCTCCTCCGGCTCTGTACCTGTCGCAGTAATACGAACAAGCGGCTTGGATTCCAGTACAATTTCTTTTCCAAGAACTTCGGCTGAAAAAGTAACTGTTGTGCTGACTCTGTTAATGGTATTCGGCAGTTTCCATGTGCTGCCTGCATTGGTATATGGCGAATCAGCCGTTTGCTTTACATGGATCGTATCCGTCTTATTGGCAAGTTCTTCGCCTGTGTCAGGATCTGTCATCGAAACGGTTAATTTCATCTCATTTTCTGTATCGCCACAGTACTTTGTGTAAAGCTCATTTACATTTATTTCATATACAGCTTCAATATTTTCTACAGAAGCAAGCGCCGCCTGAGGCGAAAGCAAAAGCTTGCCAGATATCATATTCTGAACCAGCTTATTTCCAATTCCATGAATGGCTTCATTCACAGATTTTGTAACAAACGCATCGTTATATGCGCTGTTCTTTGCCGTCAGTTCTAAGATATAGGAATCTCCTCCAAAATAATAGCTTCCCATACCGATACGGCTAATAAAGTATGAAATAATATCATTGACGCCACCATCTGCATACGCCAGTGAATCTTCTGTTGCAGAATCCATAAATGTATAGAACCGATTTGCAACCTGGCTGCTGAAATTTCCATTTCCCTGGCCATTATTTGTAGCTATATTATAGAAATCTCCATACGTATCTTTCCACATATTCGCTGCACTCACATAATCGCCATGAATGCTTGCCATCATACCAAAAAGATTCGGCGTGCCATTCCATTTCACAACTTTAATCACTTCTGCGTCTTCTGCTGTTGAAACCGGCTCTGCTGTTTCTGTTGTATAGGTAAGCATCGTCGCAAGATAACCGCCGACTTTCGTTCCTATAACTGCTCTTGCAGAAGCTTCTGCGACTGTATTATAGTCTGTATCCACCGCATTTACAATGGCGCTGACAACCTCATATACATCACATCCAGTCCGAAAGACCGGCTTTACCACAATCACATCCATAATGTCACTGGTTGCAAGCGCACTGTCCATTGCTGATGTAAAAACTTCCGCGTTGCCAGAACGTCCATCATCTGGCATAACATAGATAACGGGATAATTCCGGGTCTTAACCGCTTCATCATAACCAACCGGAAGCGTTACCGTATAACTGTACTCCTGACCGCCTACAGTAACCTTCTTCGTATCTGTCTTTGCCTCACTTAAGGGTGCCGCAAAAACAGGTACATTGACCATGCCAATCATCATAGCCAGCGTCATCAAAAAGGCCAGCAGTCTCTTTGCTTTTCTACATGTTGCTGTCATAATTTTTTCCTCCCTTTCTTTTTATGCATTCTCGGAATCTCCCTTCTGCCTGCTTTTACAGGCAGGTTTCCTCCCATATAAAACTGTCCCGCTTCTCTGTCAGGAGCTTATTTATGTAATCCTCCGGAGCAGTTCTGTTATCGCTTTCCTCTTGAAAAACCAGGCACAAAAAGATTCCGAGCTTACATCTGTCAGTTTCGTGTCATTGTTTTCGCTTTAGACAATATAACGAAATCACCAATTGACAGTTTTTATTATACTGTGTTTTTTGCACAATATGGAACGGAAAAAATTATATTTTTTTGGTAAAATTCAAAATTCATAACAAAAAAACGACCAGAAAACTGGCCGTTTTTTCCAATTCTAATTCTGTTTCTGTAATTTTAGAGAGCCGCTTTTAAAGCTTCTGTCAAAGCAGGAACAATCTTATTTAAGTCGCCAACCAGACCATAATCTGCTACGTCAAAGATTGGAGCATCTTCGTCTTTGTTGATAGCGATAATCAGGTCAGATTCTTCCATACCAGCTACATGCTGAATCGCACCGGAGATACCGATTGCAAAGTAAATCTGCGGACGAACGGTTTTACCGGTCTGTCCAACCTGTAAATCCTGCGGCTGCCAGCCGTTTTCTACAACTGCACGGGAGCAGCTTACCGTACCGCCAAGAACTTCTGCCAGATCGTCTAACAGTTTGAAATTCTCTTTGGAACCAACGCCACGGCCGCCGGATACAAGGATCTTAGCATCCATAATGTTTGCTACATTCTTAACCGCTTTTACGATATTTAAAATTTCTACATATCTGTTGTTCGGTGTAAATCCCGGATTGAACTCAATAATATTTGCTTTTGCGCCTTCAATCGGAGCAATTTTCTGCATAACGCCAGGACGAACAGTCGCCATCTGCGGACGGTTATCCGGGCATGCAATCGTAGCAATTGTATTGCCGCCAAATGCCGGACGTGTCATCAATAACTGATTGTGCTTCTGCTCAGCTTCTTTTCCAGGCTGTGCAACTAACGGGAAATCGCCGATTTCAAGAACAGTACAGTCTGCGGTAAGTCCGGTTGCTACTCTTGCGGAAACAGTAGGGCCAAGGTCACGGCCAATAGCCGTAGCGCCAACTAACATAATTTCCGGTTTGTACTCATTGATCACAGATGCCAGTGCATGTGCGTAAGGCTCTGTTCTGTAATCTTTCAACGCCGGATCGTCTACAACGATAACTTTATCTGCTCCATAAACAGCCAGCTCATCCGCCAGGCCTTTTACATCGGAGCCAATCAATACTGCTGTTACGTCTGTATTCAAATCTTTTGCCAAATCTTTGCCTTTTCCAAGCAATTCAAATGCAACGCCGTCTAATACGTTGTCTACCTGCTGCGCAAAGACATATACGCCTTTATATTCTTCTAAACCCATTGTATTCACCACTTTTCCTTATTTTTAATTAGATAATATGTTTCTCTTTGAATTTGCCCATTAAATATGCAACTGCTTCATCCGGAGCAAGCGTCACTTTTTCTCCGGCGCCTTTGCGGACTTTATCGGATGCTTTGGCAATCTTCGTCGGGGAACCTGCCAGACCGATGTTTGCATCGTCTACATCTTTTAAATCATCTCTGCCCCATACGGTAACTTCTTTGTCATATGCATCGAAAATTCCGCCCGGAGTCATATAACGCGGCTCATTCAATTCAGATAAAGCTGTGATCAGACAAGGCATAGCTACCTTTAATTCATGGTATCTGTCTTCGTACTGACGCTCAACAACAACAGCATGGCCGTCAATCTTAATATTCTGTGCATAGGAAATTACCGGAAGTCCAAGATGTTCTGCAATCTGCGGCCCAACCTGTGCGGTATCCCCGTCGATCGCCTGACGGCCGGTAATAATCAAATCATATTCCAGGTTGCGGATTGCTCCTGCAATTGTAGTGGAAGTAGCCCATGTATCAGCGCCGCCGAGACGTCTGTCTGTTACAAGGATTCCCTTATCGGCTCCCATTGCCATAGCCTCACGGAGAACTTCATCCGCCTTCGGCAGTCCCATGGTAACTACGGTAACTTCTGCATCATACTGTTCTTTTAATCTAAGCGCTGCCTCTAATCCGGCTTTGTCATCCGGATTCATAATAGAAAGCATTGCAGCTCTGTTTAACGTACCGTCGGGATTAAATTTCACGCCGCCCTTTGTATCCGGTACCTGTTTTACACATACAACTATTTTCACGGTATTCACTCCTTATAATTTTGTTTATTGGTTGCGCGCGGATCAGCCATTTTCAATCCGCATCATTTTGTTTATCGGCTGCGAACGCAGATTGACTTGAAAATGCTTCGCATTTTCAAGTGCGCGTTGCGCTCTCAAATGTCTGTCATAAATGTCCTGCTCATGCAAGCATGGCATGACATTTCTGCCAGCCATTCTCAATCCGCTGGAATCGCGACTATTTCAATAATGCGCCTGAAATTACCATTCTCTGAACTTCGGAAGTTCCTTCGTAAATCTCAGTAATCTTAGCATCACGCATCATACGCTCTACATCGTACTCTCTGATATATCCGTATCCGCCGAACAGCTGAACAACTTCTGTTGTAACTGCCATAGCGGTTTCTGCTGCGAATAATTTTGCTTTGGCAGCTTCTACGGAGTATACCTTCTGCGTTGCTTTTGCCATAGCTGCTTTGTATACTAACAGCTGTGCAGCTTCAATTCTTGCAGCCATATCAGCCAGCTTAAACTGTGTATTCTGCTGCTGAGCGATAGAACGGCCGAACTGTTTTCTCTCTTTGGTGTAAGCAACTGCACGATCTAATGCGCCTTCTGCAATACCAAGCGCCTGAGCTGCAATACCGATACGTCCACCGTCAAGTGTATGCATAGCAATCGGGAACCCTTTGCCTTCCGGCCCTAAAAGATTTTCTTTCGGAATTCTGCAGTCTTCAAAAATCAATTCATAGGTAGAAGATCCGCGCATACCCATCTTCTTTTCTTTGGTACCAAATGAGAATCCTGGAGCGCCTTTGTCTACGATAAATGCAGAGAAGTTCTTTTTCTTTCTGCCTCTTTTGTCTTCTACAACGCTTGTGATAGCGATTACAATGTAAACGTCTGCAACTTTACCATTTGTAATAAAGCATTTAGAGCCGTTTAATACCCATTCGTCACCGTCTAAAACAGCCTTTGTCTGCGCGCCCTGCGCATCTGTGCCCGCGCCCGGCTCTGTTAAGGCAAACGCGCCTAATTTCTCGCCTGTTGCAAGCGGTTTTACGTATTTCTGCTTCTGTTCTTCGGTACCATAGGTTAAAATCGGGTCAATGCACAGAGAAGTATGTGCAGATACTACAACGCCGGTAGTTGCGCAAACTTTTGATAACTCTTCCACACACATAACATATGTAAGAGGGTCACAGCCCTGTCCGCCGTATTCCTTTGGAACCGGAATTCCCATGAAACCTAACTTCTGCATTTTCTTAACCGTTTCCATCGGGAATTCTTCTGTCTCATCCACTTCCTGAGCCAGAGGTTTCACTTCGTTTTCAGCAAATTCTTTAAATAAAGATCTCGCCATTTCATGTTTTTTATCTAAACCGAAATCCATGTTTCCTATTCCTCCATGTCATATTATTTTCAAACAGGTATCCGCAGCCAACACGTATGTAACAGTGAAGCCGGAAGGCTGAACTGTTACAAAAGTATCTGCCGCAGCCCTGTATACAATTGCCTGATTACTGCGCATCCACCGGTGTCTTTGTGCGGTCTGCATTGTAAATATAGAAGCCTTTTCCGCTCTTAGCGCCAAGATTGCCGCCGCGTACCATCTTACGGATCAACGGGCAAGCACGGTATTTGCTGTCGCCTGTCTCATTGTAAAGCACATCCATAATAGCAAGGCAGATATCAAGGCCGATAAAATCGCCTAACTCAAGGGGTCCCATCGGATGGTTTGCACCTAACTTCATCGCTGCATCAATGCCTGCGATATCAGAAACGCCTTCCATTTTGATGAAAGCAGCTTCATTGATCATCGGGATTAAAATACGGTTTACGACAAAGCCTGCAGCTTCATTTACCTGTACCGGAGTTTTGCCGATTTCTGCGGAAATCTTCTTGATTGCGTCTACCGTCTCTGCCGGGGTATTCACACCTGCGATTACTTCGATTAATTTCATACGGTCTGCCGGGTTAAAGAAATGCATACCAACCATCGGACGTGTCAGGCCGTTGCCGATTTCTGTAATGGAAAGGCTGGATGTATTGGAAGCGAAAATACACTCTGGTTTGCAGATTTTATCTAATTCTGAGAATGTTGTTTTCTTAACTTCCATATTCTCAAAAGCAGCTTCTACGATCAGATCGCAGTCTGCGCAAAGCTCTTCTTTTAAACCTGGTGTGATTTTGGCAAGGATAGCGTCAACTGCTTCCTGTGCCATTTTGCCTTTTTCTACCAGTCTTGCATAGCCTTTCTGGATCTTGGCTTTTCCGCCGTCAGCCCACTCCTGCTTGATATCGCAGAGTGCAACCTCATATCCGTCAACCTGTGCAAATGCTTTTGCAATTCCCTGTCCCATGGTGCCTGCACCAATAACGCCTACTTTCATTGTTGTAATTCCTCCTTCATTTTTTAACTAAAACCGGGCATAAAAGCTTTCTTCCATTTGCCCGCTGCAGCTTTCGCATACTGCCGCAAGCAGCTTTGTTCCTGAATGCGGACATGTACACAGTAAGATCCGAGAGACAGCTTTCTGTCTCTCGAATTATAGTTCTGTTTCATTAATATTTCTCAACGATCGTTGAGCAGCCCATACCACCGCCGATGCAAAGCGTAGCAAGACCAGTCTTAACCTCTTCTCTCTTCTGCATCTCATGTAATAATGTAACCAGAATACGGCAGCCGGATGCTCCAACCGGATGTCCAAGCGCAATAGCGCCGCCGTTTACGTTTACTTTGTCCATATTAAATCCCAAATCTCTTGCAACTGCGATAGACTGTGCAGCAAATGCTTCATTTGCCTCGACAAGATCCATATCGTCAATGCTCATACCTGTTCTCTCAAGAACCTTCTTTGTGGAAGCAACCGGGCCAACACCCATGATTTCCGGCTCTACTCCGCCAAGCGCACCTGCAATCCATGTAGCCATCGGCGTTACGCCAAGTTCTTTGGCTTTTTCTTCACTCATAACGACAATTGCTGCAGCGCCGTCATTGATTCCGGAAGCATTACCTGCTGTAACCAGTCCGTCGCCTTTTCCGGAGCAGCATTTTAAGTTTGCAAGGCTCTCTGCGGTTGTTCCGGCACGAGGTCCTTCGTCTTTGGCAAACATAACGGTTTCTCTCTTCACTTTAACAGGTACCGGTACGATCTCATCATCAAATTTACCTTCTGCAATTGCCTTTTCGCATTTCTGCTGGCTGTTTGCTGAGAATGCATCCAGTTCTTCACGGGTGATGCCATATTTATCACATACATTCTCTGCTGTAATCATCATATGGTAATGATTGAACGCATCGGTTAACGCATCATTTACCATGGTGTCAACGATAGTCGCATTGTTCATGCGGTATCCAAAACGAGCTTTGGTCATCGCATATGGAGCCATAGACATATTCTCCATACCGCCGGCAACAACAACGTCTGCCTGACCGGACATGATTAAGCTGGCAGCTTCGTTGACGCATTTCAGACCGGAGCCACATACTACGTTCAGCGTAAATGCCGGAACCTCAATCGGCAGGCCTGCTTTAATAGAAGCCTGACGCGCAACGTTCTGTCCCTGAGCAGCCTGGATAACACATCCCATCATTACTTCATCCACCTGCTCCGGCTTAACGCCAGCTCTGTTCAATGCTTCTTTGATTACGATAGCGCCTAAATCTGCTGCCGGAGTATTGCTCAATGCTCCGCCCATTTTTCCGATTGCTGTACGGCATGCGCCTGCTAAAACTACTTTCTTTGCCATTTTCTCGTCTCCTTCTGTTTTGATGATTTCGTAAGCTGTTAATTTTTTAACAATCTCTTATAAAAAAATAATAAAACAGCTTTTCGAACGTCTAACTTGTTCTTGTTAAGATTAGCACATTTCCTGCGGTATTGCAAGGTTTAAACCGTGTATTTTTAATAAAACACATGATTCCCAATCACCGTTCCCGCTACGCCTGAAGATGCGCGGCAAAAATAAAGGCAGCCGATATTTGTACCGCCGGAAAGCGCGGCGCTCGCCGCCTGTGTGCAGCTGCTGTTCGCCCCATTGGAAAGGACAACGGCAAACCGTCCGCTGGCGACCGGAGAAAACTGTCCGCCCTGATAAATAACACCGGAGATCGTATTGGGAAAACTCCCGCTTTTCACACGGTTTACTACAACACTGGCTACTGCCAGCTGCCCTTCGTAGCTCTCTCCTCCCGCTTCACACTCCACCAAAGCGGCAAGCATTGCAAGATCACTGGCATTGGAAGGCGCTGTTCCTCCTCCCCCGGAAGACGTTTCTTCCTTATCAGGCTTTGTATCCTGTGCCGGCGCAGCAGTCTGGGGCTTGGACTGCGTATTCTGCCCGGAGGCGGCATTCTGCGCTTCCTCCTTTTTCTTCTGTTCTTCCGCTTTTTTCTTCTGCTCCTCGGCAAGCCGCTTTGCTTCCTGCGCTTTTTTACGCTCTAACTCTTCTTCATACGCTTTCATCTCGGCAATCTGCGTTTCATACTGGCTTATAGTCCCCTGCGCGCCTGTAATCTCCTTCTGCTTTGCCTGAATATTCTCCTGCGTCCTGGCAACAAGGCCGCTTACTTCCTCTTTCTTCTGTTCCATATCCTCCTGCAGTGCGACCAAATCACTTTTTTCTGTTTTCAGCTGCTCCTCTTTTTCCGCCACCTGTTTACAGGTCTTCTGATATGTATCCAGAAGCTCATTGTCATAACGGTTTATCTCCCCCACATACTCCGCCTTATTCAGAAAATCCGACAATGATTTACTCCCCAGAAAAACCGAAATAATATTCACATTCCCTTTTTCATAAATAAACTGTATCCTGAGCTTCATCCTCTCATACTGGCTTTTCCTGGTACTCTCAGCCTCCTCTAACTCTTCCCCTGTCACCTCAATTGCCGTTTCCTTCTCTTTAATCTGCTCTTCCAAATCATTGATCTGGACAGAAATATCCGACAGCTGTCTGTTAAACTCCTCTAAATCCCCCTGCAGGCTGTTTTTCTGCTCATTTAATTCTCCAACCCACTCCTGTGCCTTCTGCTTTTCCTTCTCCAGCTCATCGATCGATTTCCCCGTCTGGGAAGCCTGTACATCAAAAGAAGAAACCACTAACGCCACACCAGCCAGCAAATATGCAATTTTTCTCGTAAAACACTTATGTCCCATAACTAACCTCATCTGATAACTAATGTTCCCATTTACATCCAACTATCATTTACCTAACCCCACCCATAAAAAACGCCCCAAAAACAACTTTTTACTTTTTTCTACAGTATAACCGATTGTTTTCTTCTCTTCAATATGTTATATTATAATTAGTAATTTTTAATAAAACTATCAGATAACACTGTAATACTGAAAAGGAGCGTGAATATATTCTATGCAGTTTGTAGAAAGTAAAGATTTAAAACCCGGTATGCGTCTTGCCAAGCCGATCTATAACAAAATGGGTGTCCTGTTATACGATCGCAACAGTCTTCTGACCATATCCGCAATCAAAAGTATTGAAAACTTTGGCCTGATCGGCATTTTCACCCTGGAACCGGCAGAACCGCTTCCTCCTCTTTCCCAAGAAGATCTCCAGTTCGAGCAGTTACAGACCGTCTATATGTTCCGTATCAAAGAAATTATGGACTGCCTGCACAATGACAAAGAACCGGAGACTCTTTCCGATTTGGCCGAAGACATCTTATACCATTATGGCTCTTTGGATCATAAGATGAATTTCACTCAGAATCTGCGCAGTTCTGTGGACTTTGTATACAAACATTCCATCAGCACCGCAATTCTTGCCGCCATGATAGCAAATGTACTGAATTATAACATTGCTGACAAACGGAATCTTGTGACAGCCGCTTTACTCTACGATTTGGGCTATCTGTATGTTCCGCTGCGGATTTTAGATAAGAAAGAACTGGAACCGGAAGACTATCATGTGATCCAGGAATGCCGCAAGAGAGGCTACCAGCTTCTGTATCCTGAGACGAACAAATACCTGCTGGACGCCGGTGTGCTAAATATTATTCAGCAGACACATGCGATCCTGTCTGAAACAGATCCCAAAGCATTGCAGGTCAGAAATTTCTCCCAAAGTGCGCTTGTGCTGACCGTTGCGGACAAATTTGACCAGCTGACTGCCATGAACCTAAACCACGCGCCGGAATCTGAAGTTTGCGCGATCCGGGAGCTTCGGAAATCGCCTGGCTTATACCATCCGCAGGCAGTTTCCGCCCTTGCGAACTGCATACATATCCTGCCGACCGGCTGCAGTATTGATCTGACCAACGGAGACAAGGCAATTGTACTGGTAGAAAACCCGAATAACTTTATGGCTCCGCTGATTTTAAATATCCGCGACAACAAAACATATGACCTCAGTGATCCGGTTGTTGCCAGAGATATCCAGATTTCAGATATTATGAAGACCATGGATAACCGAATTGTCGTAGATGAGGATACGCTAAAGCAATTCTCCGCAGATTCCAGGCTCCAGAGTACGCTGAAACGCTACAAACAGCGCATGGCACAGAAATTAGCCAAAAAATAACCGATTACAGCAAAGCCCCACAGAGAGTTTTCCATTCTCTGCGGGGCTTTTTTCTAAATATTTTTCACCGTTGCAATATCAATCGGAGTCAGCGTCTTGCTAACCGTTTCAAGGCTTCTTGCCAGTGCGTTCGCCGTATCCATCGCCGTGATACAATAGACGCCTGTTTCAATTGCATTTCTGCGGATTAAAAATCCATCCCTGCTTTTATCTCCATTTCCCTGCGTCGGCGTATCAATCACAAGATCGATTTTATGGCCCAGGATCAAATCCATAACATTTGGAGATTCTTGGGTAATCTTATTGATTCTAAGAGCCTCCACTCCATGCGCATTTAAATATTTCGCTGTACTTCTGGTCGCATATATTTTATAGCCCAGTGCGGCAAAACGTTTTGCCACATCTACCGCTTCCGGTTTATCCGCATCTTTTACCGTTATAATCATCTGCTTGTATTTGGGAAGCGTAACCCCCGCTCCCAGAAAAGCCTTGTAAAGAGCTTCATCGAAACTCTTAGCAATCCCCAGGCATTCCCCGGTGGATTTCATTTCAGGCCCAAGGCTAATCTCCGCGCCCCGCAGCTTTTCAAATGAAAAAACAGGCATTTTGACTGCGATATCATCCGCCTGCGGCGCAAGACCTGTCGGGTACCCCATTCCTTTTAAGGTATTGCCAATCATCACCTTTGTCGCCAGCTCCACAATCGGGATTCCGGTCACTTTGCTGATATAGGGAACTGTCCTCGAAGAACGGGGATTTACTTCAATCACATATACACTGCCGTCCATCACAATAAACTGGATATTGATCATACCAACTACGTGCAGCGCCTGCGCGAGCCGTTTGGTATATTCCACCAGAAT
The DNA here is from genome assembly GCA_910588565.1 of uncultured Lachnospiraceae bacterium. Lineage (GTDB taxonomy): Bacteria > Bacillota > Clostridia > Lachnospirales > Lachnospiraceae > Roseburia_B. The sequence goes on along the minus strand of CAJUPF010000005.1, from coordinate 11,720 downwards.
CTGTTTGATTTCTTCGCCGATCGTCTGTGCCGGATAGACGGAAATGCTGTCTCCGGAATGTATTCCGGTCCGCTCGATATGTTCCATAATGCCCGGAATCAAAATATCTGTCCCATCGCATACCGCATCTACTTCAATTTCTTTTCCCTGCAGGTATTTATCCACCAGAATCGGGTGATCCTGTGCAATCTGATTGATGATATCAATAAATTCTTCGATTTCATCCGCATTATAAGCAATCCGCATACCCTGTCCGCCCAATACATAAGAAGGACGCACCAAAACCGGATAGCCCAGGCGGTTCGCAACTTCTTTTGCCTCCTCTGCTGTAAAGACTGTCCCGCCCGCTGCCCTTGGAATCCCGGTCTGCTCTAAAATTCCATCAAACAGTTCACGGTCTTCGGCTGCATCTACATCTTTTGCCTTTGTACCATATATTCTAACGCCCATTTTCATCAGGCTTTCCGTCAGTTTAATCGCGGTCTGGCCTCCGAACTGCACGACCGCGCCGTCCGGTTTTTCGATATTTACAATATTTTCCACATCTTCCGGCGTCAGCGGTTCAAAATAAAGCTTGTCGGCAATATCAAAATCCGTAGAAACAGTCTCCGGGTTGTTGTTTATAATAATAGTTTCAAATCCTTCTTTTTTAAACGCCCATGTACTGTGGACGGAGCAATAGTCAAATTCAATTCCCTGCCCGATCCGAATGGGCCCGGAACCAAGCACCAGTACTTTCTTCCCTGTCTGGGAAGCTGCCGCTTCATTTTCTCCGCCATACACAGAATAGTAATATGGCGTCGCCGCTTCAAATTCTGCCGCACAGGTATCTACCATTTTGTATACAGCCGTAATCCCGTTGGCATAGCGCATCTGCCTGACTTCTTCTTCTGTTTTCCCAGCCAGCTCTGCAATAACATGATCCGGAAATTCCATACGCTTTGCTTCTTTTAACAATTCCGGGGTAAGCTCTTTTGATTGTAACTTTTGCTCCATTTCAACAAGGATTGCCAGTTTATCAATAAACCAGGGATCAATCCGGGTGATCTCGTGGATATGCTCATAGCGGATGCCCCGGCGCAGCGCTTCCGCAATACAGAACATCCGGCGGTCATCTACAATTTTCAATTCTTGTTCCAGTTCCCTGTCTGACAGGTTTCCAAAATCATATGCGCATAAACTGTCCACATGCTGCTCTAAGGAACGAATCGCTTTCATCAGAGCGCCTTCAAAGTTATTGCAGATACTCATTACCTCTCCGGTCGCCTTCATCTGGGTCGTAAGCGTACGTTTCGCAGTGATAAATTTATCAAACGGAAGCCTTGGAATTTTTACGACACAGTAATCTAACATAGGTTCAAAGCTGGCATATGTCTTGCCGGTAATTGCGTTTTTAATCTCATCCAGCGTATATCCCAATGCAATTTTGGCCGCTACTTTTGCAATTGGATATCCGGTCGCTTTGGATGCCAAAGCAGAAGAACGGGACACACGGGGATTTACTTCGATCACGCAGTATTCAAAGCTGTCCGGCTTCAGCGCGTACTGGACATTACAGCCTCCGGTGATGTTTAACTCGGATATAATATTCAGCGCAGAAGTACGCAGCATCTGGTATTCTTTGTCTCCCAGGGTCTGGGAAGGCGCTACGACAATGCTGTCTCCGGTATGCACGCCGACCGGATCGATATTTTCCATATTGCAGACGGTAATGCAGTTGCCGTTTCCATCCCGCATCACTTCATATTCGATTTCTTTCCAGCCCGCAATGCACCGTTCCACCAATACTTCCCCGACACGGCTTAGCCGGAGGCCGTTTGTCAGAATATCAATCAGCTCCTGCTCATTATGGGCAATTCCGCCGCCGCTCCCGCCTAAGGTGTAGGCAGGACGAAGGACAACCGGATAGCCAATGGTATTGGTAAACAAAATCCCATCCTGTACATTGTTCACAACTTTGGATGCAGCGCAGGGTTCTCCGATTTTTTCCATGGTATCTTTAAATGCCTGGCGGTCTTCCGCCTTAAAAATCGTCTCTGCCGTCGTGCCAATCAGCTGCACGCCATGCTGTTCTAAAAATCCGGATTCCGCCAGCTCCATACCCAGATTTAAGCCAGCCTGTCCTCCTAGCGTAGGCAGCACGCTGTCCGGTTTTTCTTTTAAAATAATCTGTTCTAAAACAGGCACGGTCAGCGGTTCCACATATACCTCGTCTGCAATTTCTTTATCGGTCATAATAGTTGCAGGATTGGAGTTGACCAAAACGACTTCAATGCCCTCCTCTTTTAAAGAACGGCATGCCTGTGTTCCGGCATAATCAAATTCTGCTGCCTGTCCGATGACAATCGGGCCGGAGCCTATCACAAGTACTTTTCTGATCTCTTTATTCTTTGGCATTGGTTTTCCCTCCCATCATTTCCATAAATCTGTCAAACAGATATGCGCTGTCCTGCGGTCCTGGGCAGGCTTCCGGATGAAACTGTACGGTAAATATCTGTTTTCCAATATATTCTAAGCCTTCATTCGTGCCGTCATTGACGTTGACAAAGGCAGGTTTTGCAATCTTTGGATCTAACCGTTTTGTATCTACGACATATCCGTGATTCTGGGAAGAGATGTAAACGCGGCCTGTTTTCAAATCCTTTACCGGATGATTGCCTCCTCTGTGTCCGTATTTCATTTTATAAGTGTCGGCTCCATTTGCCAAAGCCATTAACTGATGGCCTAAGCAGATGGCAAAAATGGGGATCTCTGAAGCATAGAGTTTTTTCAGTTCTTCAATAATGGATGTGCATTCCCTGGGATCTCCGGGGCCGTTGCTTAACATAATGCCGTCGGGATTGGCGGATAAAATCTCTTCTGCCGGGGTATGCGCCGGATAGATGGTAACCTGGCAGCCTCTTTTTACCAGAGAATGAGCGATGTTCTGTTTTGCGCCCAAATCTAAGAGAGCGACTTTTTTCTTTGGACGCTTTGCTTCCAGTCTTTTCTGTACCCGGCAGGTCACACGCTCTACGACGCGGCCTGTGGTATAGGCTTTTAAGCGGGGAATGATTTCTTCAATATTGTAGTCGGCATTGGTTGTGATCATACCGTTCATCGTGCCTTTTTCCCGGAGAATTTTGGTCAGCGCACGGGTATCAATGCCTGCAATTCCGGGAATGTCATATTGCCTCAGAAAATCCTGTATGCTGCCTTTGCTGCGGAAATTGCTGGGCATGCGGGATAATTCCCTTACGATGTAGCCGTCGGGCCATGGCCGTTCGGATTCCATATCCGGCGTAATCCCATAATTTCCGATTAACGGATAGGTCATAACGACTGCCTGTCCGGCATAAGAGGGATCGGTCAGTACTTCGAGATATCCGGTCATAGATGTGTTAAATACAATTTCGCTGATAACTTCTTTTGGGGAGCCGATACTGAGTCCTTCCATTACTGTTCCGTCTTCCAGTATTAAATATGCTCTCATGTTCACCCTGTCCTTTCTGCTTTTGATTGCCGGGGCATCTGGGATAACCGTTGATTTACATGAAATACATCCGTTTCAGGCCTGACAGTATAGAACAGCTCTCTGAAACTGGCGCAGGTATAAACCGGATCCGTGCCATGGCAAAAAAAAAAGACTTCGCTTTTTTGGAGATATTGTGTGATTCCGCATGGGAATGCAGCACAGTGCAGTGTTAAATTAAATTTAAATTGAAAAGAGTTTATCACATTAGAGGAGATTTGGCAACTGTTTCGTGCAGAGAAATTGGATTTGAAGTAACCGTGTCATTCCCAATCCTTATATTCGCCGCCGCATGGCTCGTAAGCTGCAGGAATCTTTATCCGAAATTCATCCACATCCTGGCGCCCTGGCAGGGCTGCAAGAATTGCCATAAACCTCAGGGATTCCCCATTTTTGATGAAACTCATAAGAACTTATTCCTTTCCTTTCAGGTACCTTTGCTGCAAAACTCCCATTAAAATTTTGTCAGTACATCGATCATCTCACCGTACCCTGACTCCTGGACAATATGCTCCATCCCATCCAGTACTTCATCCATCGAATAATTGTTTTCCTGCAAAAATGCTTCTTTTTTTTCAGATAAATATTGATAAAAAAGAGCTGCCGCCGCCAGTTCATTTTTATTGTCGTAATGAATGCCATCCAGAACAATATTCTCCGCTTCGTTGATATTCCCACGATCGATCATGGCGAACAATTCATCCAGTCTCATTCCGGATACTTCAAATTCATTTTCTGCCTCCAGTTCAACAGAAGTATACTGTTTCCCAAACAACAGCGAAAACAGTACTCTGGACGCTTCCTTTATCATTCTCATAACATAATCTTTTTCATCTTCAAAATTCATCCTGCCTGCCTCCTTCACAAAACTATCATTCCATAAAAACCTGCGCCGTTTCCCATGCAAATTCCCGGAAAACAGAAAAAGGGACAAACGCCCCTTCTCCGTTTTCTGCGTGTCTCAACCGCCACAACATGCAGTTTCGGCAAATTCTACCGAAAACTCTTCACCCATGCAATCAAAGAATCATGATACACATTCGCCTCTACATCCCTGCGCATCTGCTCTGTCACTGGTCCATTCTTCTCCATAATTGCCAGAATCGCCTCCTGCAGACCTGCAATTTTTCCCTGCTCAAACGCTTCTTTTCCGGAATCAGAACCTGCGTCCTGCGCCGATGTATCTTTTGATGCCAAATCGTCTTTTTCCTTCACCGAGCCCGGAGCCGTCTCTTCTGCCGGTTTCTCCTCCTCTGCAGTTTCCGCTTTCTCTGGCTGTTCTGCCTTCGCTGCAGTTTCTGCTTTCTTTGGCTGTTCCGCTATCTCCTGCGCTTCCTCAGTCACAGTTTTTGCAGCGGCATCCTTGACATCCAGCGTTACAGGCTCGCTCTTTTCTGCCTGCGCCTTTCTCTCTTCTGTTACCGGAAGCCAGATTTCCCCCGCATTCGCTTTTACATTTACAACAATATTTCCACCATTTACGGACACTCGCTCACCGGACAACGCGCCGATATATTCCGCTGCATTTCCTGCCGGTACTGTCATAACATAATCGCTGTCATCATTATTCACCGTCACTACAACAGATTCCCCATTATAATTTCTGGAAAACGCAAACTGACGGTTCGTCAAAACCAGCTCCTTATAATCGCCATAGGACAATGCTTTCGTACTTTGGCGTACATTTCCCAGCGCAGCAATCAGGCGGTTAAACGAATTTTGTTCCACAGCATCCGCATAGTCTGAAAGTGACAATGCCGGCCGAAGAGAATCATCTGAAAAACGTTCTTTTTTGCCTTCAATCCCAAATTCAGATCCGTAATAAATCGACGGCACTCCCGGCAAGGTATAAAGCAGAATATGAACCGGCGTAAAATGCGCCTTGTTAGTCAGCTTTGTATAGATCCGTTCTACATCATGGTTGTCCACAAAATTGTAAAGCTTCAAAGCTTCCGGATGATCTCCCGCCATAGAATTCAGATATTTTACCGTATGGGCAATTTCAAAATAATTGTGATCGTTGTGACCGGAATAAAGCGCTTTATGTAGCATATAATTCGTCACAGAATGCAGCGTACCTTCATTAACCCAGCGGGAATAATTCCCATGAATCACTTCGCCCATCAGCCAGAACTCCGGCTTCACCGTATCCGCCACGCCCCGGAGCGCGCGCATATAGTCAAAATCCAGTACATCCGCTGCATCCAGGCGGATTCCATCCACGTCAAATTCACTGACCCAGAACCGTATTACATCACAGATATAATCTCTGACTGCCGGATTATGCTGGTTTAATTTTACAAGCAGATTGTATCCGCCCCAGTTTTCATAAGAAAACCCATCGTTGTATTCATTATTTCCTCCGAAATTCACATTGCAGTACCAGTCCTTATAGGGGGAACTCTCACGATTTTTCTTAATATCCTGAAATGCAAAGAAATCACGTCCCGTATGGTTAAATACACCGTCAAAAATCACACGAATCCCCTGCTTGTGGCATTCCGCAACAAAATTGCTCAGATCTTCATTGGTGCCAAGACGGCTGTCCAGCTTTTTATAATCTGTCGTCTCATATCCATGCCCTACCGATTCAAACAGCGGTCCAATATAAATTGCATTACAACCGCTCGCCTTTATATGGGATATCCATGGAAGCAGCGTATTCAGACGATGCTCCGGCTCCCCATATGGGTTCTCCTTAGGCGCTCCTGTAAGCCCTAAGGGATAAATGTGATAAAATACTGCTTCATCATACCATGCCATTTGTCATTTACCTCCTAAACATAACAAGGGAGATGTATGTCATCTCCCCTAAATTATACTACACTCAGTTGGAAACACACCTTTCTTAGTATAGTAATATTTTCCAAAATATTCAACTGTTTTTTCTCTCAAATCTGTAATAATAATAGTGAAGCCTGACAGTCAAACCGTTACGGAATAATAATATCTGCGGATTCGGAAAATTCTTCCATTTCCATATCTGTCACAACCGTCCCCGCCGCAAGAGATGCAAAGGTCACTGAGCTGACGGTATTGAATTTATTATGATCACAGAGTATATATGCCTTTTTGCACTGCCGCATTGCTGTCCGCTTCACCAATGCTTCGTTTACATCGGGCGTCGTAAAACCTGCTGACTTACTGACGCCGTTTGTCCCAAAAAAGCCTTTGATAAAATGGTAATCCTTAAGCGTAAATGCCGCCGTCGCTCCCACTACAGCTTCTGTGGAACCTTTCAGCATACCGCCGATTAATATCACATGCAGCCCCTTAGCGGCAAGCCGCTGGGCATGCGCTACTGCATTTGTCACATAAGTCACCGTTGTATCCTGAATGAAATCAATCATATATCCGGTTGTGGTTCCTGCATCCAGATACACAAAATCCTCTGGCGAAATCAAGGAAGCTGCATATCTTGCGATCCGTATCTTTTCTTCCCGGTTGACTTCTGTCTTTTGTGCCACCGTAGGCTCCACTGACAGGTAATCATGATCCATTGTAATCGCGCCGCCAAATACTTTGATCAGCTTTCCGGCTTTATCAAGCGTAGTAATATCTCTTCTTGCTGTTGATTCTGAAATGCCCAAGAACTCCGTCAGTTCATTCACCGTTACACTTCGGCGTTCTTCAAGCATTTTTAAAATCATCATATGCCTTTGTTCCGATAACATACCATTCCCCCTTTCGCCAGAATCATCATCTGATATGAAATACAGTGGGCAGCCGTCCTTTAAAAGTTACTTACCATGTTTTCTGATGGGACGCTTTATATTCCGCCACATTTGTCTCAAGCACAATCTTACGGATTGGGAGAATCCTCCCCGGAGATACGGACAACTCATCCACACCCATAGCCAGAAATTCCTGGGTCAGCTCTAAGTCTGCGCCCAGTTCCCCGCAGATTCCCACCCAAATCCCTGCTTTATGGGCATTTTCCACTACCTGGGCTATCATCCTGAGCACCGCGGGGTGATGGGAATCATAAAATTCATCCAATGCTATATTCTGGCGGTCAATTGCCAGCAGATACTGGGTCAGGTCGTTTGTCCCGATACTGAAAAAATCCACTTCTTCTGCCAGCTGATCGCTGATAATCGCAGCAGCCGGGGTCTCAACCATAATTCCCTGCTCCGGTTCGCCATATGCAATGCCCTGCTCCTCTAACTCTTTTTTAACTTCTTCTACTATTTTTTTGATCCTGCGTACTTCCTTCACACTTGTGATCATCGGATACATAATCGCTATTTTGCCAAATACGCTTGCACGGAACAGCGCCCTTAGCTGTGTCTTAAATACTTCCGGGCGGGTCAGGCAGATGCGGATCGCACGGCAGCCCATAGCCGGGTTCTCTTCCTGTTCCATCTCAAAGTAATCACACTGTTTGTCTGCGCCAATATCAAGCGTCCGGATAATGACACGTTTCCCCGCCAACGTCTCGGCAACCGTCTTATAAATCTGGAGCTGTTCTTCCTCTGTCGGGTAATTGTCTTTCTCAAGATAGATAAATTCACTCCGGAACAGCCCGATCCCGCCTGCGTCATTCTGCAGCACGGCCGCCAGATCTTTGATATTGCCGATATTTGCGTACAGCATCAGTCTCTGGCCGTCCAGGGTGATATTTTCTTTGCCTTTTAAGGCCAGCAGAAGCTCTTTTTTCTCCACTTCCTTCTGCTGCGCTTCTTTTAGTTTCGCCAGGGTTTCTTCATCCGGGTCAACATAGATAACGCCATTGGTCCCATCTACAATCCCCAGTTTCCCGTCCGCCGTCCCATCCAACGGGATATCCGTCCCAATCAGGGCCGGGATGCTCATAGTCCTTGCAAGAATAGCCGTATGGGAATTGAGGGAGCCATGCACCGTGACAAAAGACAGTACCATATCCTTATCCATCTGCACCGTTTCTGACGGCGCCAGGTCATCCGCTACAATAATCACCGGCTCACCCGCATGGATGGACTGTTCTTCTTTTCCATGGAGGACGGTTAACAGACGCTCGGAAATATCCCTGACATCCGCCGCGCGACCCCGCATATATTCATCGTCCATGGAGGAAAACATTTCCGCGAAATTGTCCCCGGTCTGCGCCACTGCATATTCCGCGTTGATATTCTGTGTTTTAATAATATTTTCCACAGACTCCTGATAATCGTCGTCCTCTAACATCATCTGATGGATTTCAAAAATCTCCGCATTGGCTTCCCCGACTTCTTTTAACGCTTTCTCATACAGCCCTTTCAGCTGTGATATCGCAGTATCTGTCGCTGCTTTGTAACGGGCAATTTCCGCCTCCGTATCTTCGATTTTCACACGCTTTACCTGCTGCTCGCCTTTGCTGTAAACCTGAATTTTGCCAATTGCGATACCGCCAAATACACTTTTTCCGTTATATACCTGCATATCTGTCCTTCCTCCTCTATATTCTTCCCGTTATTGTCCGCCAGTACATTGCGGCAGCCCTGACCACAATCATTATGTACATCCAGCCGTTTTGGATGATTTCACAATACAGCTGCCCAGGCTATTCCACTTACTGCAATACGCAAAAGGCTGCCGTCCCTGTGGATGCGGCAGCCGCATGCTGTGGAATTATAAATTCTCCTGCATAAATTTGCTGACAGCTTCATACGCCGCGTCTTCATCTGCGCCGTCAAATGTAAGCGTCACTTCATTGACTTTCTTTACACCCAGGCCCATAATTCCGAAAATCTTCTTACAGTCGCCTGTCTTGCCGTCTTTTGTCAATTTGATGCCGCATTCAAAGGCTTTTGCTGCCTTTACCAGCTCTCCCGCCGGACGTGCGTGGATTCCTTCCGGGTCTGTGATGACATAAGTAAATTCTTTCATAGTATCATTCTCCTTTTTATATTATTTTTAGTTTTCTACGTTTTTCTTTAAAACTCCAAGCAGCACTGCCGATATCAGTGTCCCGGCAACAAGCGCTGCCAAATACATCACTGCATTCCCTACTACCGGGAAGACGAAGATTCCGCCATGAGGCGCCATCAGCGTACAGCCAAACAGCATAGAGAGCGCACCGGCAATTCCCGAACCGACGATACAAGCCGGAAGCACACGAAGCGGATCGGATGCTGCAAAAGGTATTGCGCCTTCTGTGATAAACGCAAGTCCCATAATAAAGTTTGTAGGACCGGATTCCCGCTCTTCTTTGGTAAATTTCTTCTTAAACAGAAGCGTCGCAAGAGCGATTGCACATGGAGGCGTCATACCTCCGATCATAACGGCTGCCATAATATCATAGTTTCCGGCTGCAATTGCAGCTGTGCCGAATACATACGCGGCTTTATTGAACGGGCCGCCCATATCAATCGCCATCATACCACCTAAAATAATTCCTAATACTACTTTACTTGCGCCGCCCATACTTGTCAATCCGTTGTTCATCGCTGTATTAATGCCGCCCATTATGGGTTCTACGACAAAGGACATCACAAGACCCAGAAGCAGAATGCCGACCAGCGGATATATCAAAACAGGAGCTATCTTCTCCAGAAACTCCGGCAGATTATCACAGACTTTGCGGAGCAGCAAGATAATATAACCAGCTGCAAATCCGGCAACAAGTGCGCCCAGGAAACCGGAAGTGCCGCCAGAAGCCATCATGCCGCCTACAAACCCAAGCGCCAGCGCAGGCCTGTCACCGATTGCCATTGCAATATAACCGGCAAGTACCGGGAGCATCAGACCAAAAGCGATTCCTCCAAGATTTTTCAGCCATGCCGCAATCGGTGTAATCGTTCCAAAGTTTGCACGTTCTGCCACATCCAGCGCATCCATATCGACCAAAATACCGTCAATTAAAAATGCAATTGCAATCAGAATACCGCCGCCTACTACAAAGGGAAGCATATGGGATACTCCGTTCATCAGCTGCGTATAAATCTGATGGCCAATACTGCCGCCGCCTTTGTCAGACTGTGTGGAAGAAGACGAACCTGCCGCCGCATGATAAACCGGGACATTCCCTGAAATCGCCCGATCCAGCAATTCTCCTGCTTTGCTGATTCCGTCGGAAACCTGACATTCAATAACTTTCTTGCCGTCAAAACGATCCATGGGAACCTGGGCGTCTGCTGCGACTATAATGCAGTCGGCATCTCTGATTTCCTGCGCGGTCAGTACATTTTTGGCGCCGCCGGAACCTCTTGTTTCGATTTTTACGGAACAGTTCTTCTCTTTGGCCGCTTTTTCTATTCCTTCTGCCGCCATATACGTATGTGCAATTCCGGTCGGGCAGGAAGTGACTGCCAGAATCTTAACGCCGGAAGCATCCGCAATACCTGTATCCGACAGCCGTTCATCTATGCTTGCTTTCTCCTCATCTGCCTTATCAATAATAGCCAGAAATTCCTCTACGGATTTTGCATTCCGCAGAGAATCCGCAAATTCTTCATCCATCATCAGAACGGATAGTTTACTCAGTACATCCAGATGTACGTTATCTTCTGTATTTGGCGCCGCAATTAAGAAAATCAGGCTGACCGGATCGCCGTCTAACGCGTCGAAATCTACGCCGTTTTTTACGACCATTGCCGCAAGTCCCGGTTTTGTGACGGCATCGCATTTTCCATGCGGAATGGCAATGCCTTCCCCGATTCCGGTAGTGCTCTCTTCTTCTCTTATATATACCTGTTTTCTATATGCTTCTTTATCTTTAATCTTGCCGCTTTTGGCCATAAGCTCTACGACTGCATCCAAGGCTTCCTTTTTGGTCTTCGGCGTTCCGGTAAGTGAAATACTCCGTTTATCCAAAAGCTCTGTAATTCTCACAAAAATCCCTCCCTACGCTCTAATTACCTGCTGATATACTGCTTCTATCTCTTCTTTGGTTGCCAGGTACTCAGAAAATGCACTGGCGCTTCCTGCGGAAACTCCCATACAGAACGCATGTCTGTAATCGTTCCGCTCCATCCATCCTGCAATAAAACCCGCTACCATAGAATCCCCGGCTCCGACACCGTTGACCAGTTTCCCTTTTGGCGCCGGCGCTTTATGGACGCTTCCATCGTCCGCCACCAGTACGGCGCCTTCCCCGGCCATGGATACCAGAACGTTAACGGCGCCCATTTCTTTCAGCTTTTTCGCATAGGGAACAACTTCTTCCCTGGTCTTAAGCGATACATTGAAAATCTCGCCCAGTTCGTGGTTGTTGGGCTTTACTAAAAACGGATGATAGTTTAGTACATTG
>CAJUPF010000004.1 GCA_910588565.1 uncultured Lachnospiraceae bacterium | reverse complement strand
ACCGCTTAGGAGGCGGTCGCTCTATCCAGCTGAGCTATAGCGACAGTTACAAAATGTATATTTAGTTTTCCTGTTATCTCTATTTACTTTACTAAGGAGATTTCTCAGGAATTCTGTTGTATCCACACAACTATGGGAACAACCTATGTTATTCTAACATTATCCACGCAAAAAATCAACATAAAAATTTCATTCACTTTACCATACCCTGCAGCCAGATATTTCCTTTAAATCTTCTGCCAACCATGGGTTCTCCTAATAAATTTTCTTCATTGATACAAACATCGTAAATCAAATCATTGGTATCCAATGTCATAACGCACACTCTTGTTCCAGTAAATGTATTTTCAATATATTCTATATTTAAAATTTCTCCCAATATGGAATACTGATCGCTTTCCACTCCATATGGCATAAAATAAGAATCAACAATACTCAGTATATCTTCCTTGACAATTCTCTTCGACAGCATAGAATACATATCCATATCTTCCAACGTCAGACTCTCAATTGCATCTTCGTCCCCTTCTCTTGCTGCTGCAATCATCTGATTCCGGGTACGGGTCATCTGTTCTTTTTTTTGTATCTGAACCTCGCTTTTATTAATCGGAAGTAAAATTTTGCCATCTAATGAGAGTCCGGCAAGAGTAGCAGACATTTTGGGCACAACATTTTTTTTCCAGGCAGATTTTTGTTTTAAATATTCTGCTACATTCTGCAAAAAGAAGATCAGTGTCACGCCCAATTTAATATCATCACATACAGCAGCATAGGATTCTTTGTCAGAATGCTTCTCAATTTCAATATGCTCTTTACTCGTAACACCTGTTCCTATGAAATACGGAAAATAATATTCCATCTCAAATGATCCATCTTCCATATAACTGCCGCAGACAGTGATCCCCACAGACTTTCCAAAATCTTTGGAAAATTCTACAAATTCGTCGCCTTGGGAATCTTTCGCAATATTCATATAATTTGGCTGATCCACTACCTGATTCAAAATTTCCATCAGCTTTGCATGGCTCATTTGTTCAAATCCAATCGCTTTTAAATAACTATGCATTCTCTTCCTTTCTGTTTATAAAAAACATATGTTCAAAATATTATATACTGTAAACGCTTTTCAGAATGCACCGGAATATTGTGCTGTTTATTTACTACTTTCTTTCTGTTTGACATTCATTGCCATATCTAAAGCTTCCTGTTCTTCTTCTGATAAAGCTATCACTGAATTTCCGTCAATAATTTCTTTAATATAAGTATAGCAGCCTTCCCGGCTGTGCATTGCATTGATAATAAATCCATCGTTTGTCTTGTTCAGCAATGCAAGAGAAAAACTGAGTTTTCCACCCATTTCCTGAAATGCGTCATATTTTACCAGACCTACCCGCTGAAATGTGGTCTGCATGTTCTTATTGAGCAGATGAATGGCTTTCTCATTTTTCTCATTGGCAGAAATCAATGATTCAATCTGATTCATACGGCTTACAATCACTTCTTCTAATGCTTTGGCATTTTTGCCATCCATAAACATTTTATATTTCCTTTTTAATTTATGCATCTGTATGCTGTTTATCAATAAGATAAGGAGTAATAAGATTGAAAGTCCGGCAACTCCTATTAATATATATTCTGAATCAATTCCTAAATAATACTCTATCATTTTATCTTTCCTTTTCTTTCCTGATTAATTTGTAATTGTTCTGAAAAGCCCTATAATACGGTCTAATTCTTCCGGTGAATAATATTCTATTTCAATTTTTCCCTTCTTAGCGTCTTTCTTATGTATAGATACTTTCGTTCCAAGAATACGTTTCATGCTTTCTTCCAAATCATGATATATAATATCCATTCTGGAGTCAACCGACATATCTTTTTCTGCAGGAGAATCTTCTTCTTTCTGCAGTTTTCTGACAAGCTTTTCTGTTTCTCTTACGCTTAATTTTTCGTCAAAAATTTTCTGAGCCGCTGCATACTGCTTGTCCGGCTCTTCAATAGCAAGCAATGCCCTGGCATGTCCGGGAGAAAGCATATCATCAATGACCATCTGCTGTACGTTATCTGTTAATTTTAACAAACGCATAGAATTGGTTACTGCTGTTCTGCTTTTCGATACCCGTTCTGCAATTTCATCCTGTTTTAAATGAAATTCATTCATAAGGCGTTTAAAAGCAATCGCTTCTTCAATTGGATTTAAATCTTCTCTCTGAATATTTTCAATCAGTGAAATTTCCACAATTTCCTGATCGGTGAAGTGCTTGATAATAACAGGTACTTCCTTGAGCTTTGCCAGTTTCGCTGCGCGCCAGCGGCGCTCTCCTGCTATGATTTCATAGTAATCATTCCGATTCTGTACAATCAATGGCTGCAGGATTCCAAACTGCTTAATAGAATCTGCCAGTTCTAACAGGGAATCCTCATCAAAATTCTTTCTGGGCTGTTCCCGGTTTGGTTCTATCCTGTGAATTTCTACCATAACAGCATCTTTCTGGTCATCAGTTCCATTTATTTTTGCCTTCTCAGGAATCAGAGAATCAAGGCCTTTTCCTAATCCGCTTTTCTTTCCCGCTGCCATATTATATATCCTTTCTGTTCATTACTTCTTTTGCCAGCAAGCGATAACTTTCTGCTCCGGTAGATCTGGAATCGTACTTATTAATCGGCAGTCCATGACTGGGCGCCTCAGCCAGCCTTACGCTCCTTGGAATAATCGTTTTATATATGGTTGTATTTAAGTTATTTTTTACATTTTCCACAACCTGTAAAGAAAGATTTGTCCTGGCATCATACATTGTAAATACAATGCCTTCCATCACAAGCTTAGAATTTAATCTTTCTTTTACAAGATTGATCGTATGTATTAACTGACTGAGTCCTTCCAACGCGTAATACTCACATTGAATCGGAACCAGTACTGTATTTGCTGTCGTCATTGCATTTACAGTCAGCATATTTAATGAAGGAGGACAGTCAATCACAATAAAGTCATAATCTTCTTTGATATAGTCAACTGCGTTTCTTAAAATATATTCTTTGTCATTGATTCCAAGTAATTCGATTTCTGCTCCGGCAAGATTTACATTAGAGGGAATGATATCAAGATTTTCAAATTCTGTTTGTTCAATACATTCTTTGATTGTACATTCGTCCAGCATTAGCTCATAAATGGTATTTTCCAGTTCATCTTTTTCTAGGCCTAAGCCACTGGTAGTATTGCCCTGCGGGTCAGTATCAATTGTTAATACTTTTTTTCCACTTTCAGCTAAACAGGATGACAGATTAATCGCTGTTGTGGTTTTTCCGACGCCGCCTTTCTGGTTAGCTATTGCTATTATTCTTCCCATTCTGTTTCCTTTCTAAAATTTGCTTGTTTTTTGAAACTGTGACTTATTATACCATTTATTTGTGGGGATTGCTATAGGGAGGAAAACTTTTTATAAATGTTTCACGTGAAACATTTTTTTAAGACGCATTCATATGCTTATTTTTTATAAACGACAAAAAGATAATGTGGCATATCAATCCCACGATAATGTTTCGTCCATGAATCTGTCTGAACCATTCCATTTCTAATAGCTACTTGTTGTGATGCCAGATTTGTATCTCTGATAATAGAGCAAACTTGATCTGCTTTCAGAATGTCAAAAGCATATTGCTTACATGCCCTGGCAGCTTCCGTAGCATAACCATTATGCCAATAGGCTCGTTGAAACAGATATCCAACTTCAAGCAGCTCCTCCTCTTTCCATGGCTGCATGGATAATCCGCATTGTCCTATCATTTCTTCACTTTCTTTTAAAATTACTGCCCACAAACCAAAACCATAGGTATGATAACGGGAAATCTGTCTGTCAAGCCACTCCTGCGCTTCTGTATCATCAAATGCACCTTCATAAGCATACATTGTTTCTTCATCTTTTAAAATCTTACATAGAGAATTAAAATCAGATTGTTTCATTTCCCGCAAATATAATCGTTCTGTGTTTAAAATCATAAGTACCTCCTCAGTATATTTAGTCTTTTCTTAAAAACTCAATAATTGTACAACCCTCTATAAATTGCAATTTTACGTTCTCTGCAGCTTACTGATAAATAGAAATTTATAGATTCTGCAGTACAATTTCAAAGTTCTTCTCCACAGGTAAACTTCCGTCCAATAAAATTTGATGACACTGCAATAGCTTTTGCCATTCATCGTGTTTTGACTTGCTTCTCATATCCAAACCACCACTATCATAAGAAGCTGCCCAATCCATAAATATTTGGTGGTTTTCGTACATATCTCCTCCCAGATCAATCCTATTTCCAAAATACTCCCGTTCTCTTCGTTTTAACCTGTCGATCCGTATTGCAGTATCTGTTTCTACACGAATAGCTAATGTAAATAAAGGTATTAACTCATCACCCCAATCAACAAGTTTCAATGGAATCAATTCGGTTCCGCACTAATTCTTCTCTAACATTTCAATTTCCGGATTTGTCAATCTATGATTAATCATTGGTTCAGGATATTTTGCAAATAACTCAGGATGTACCTTTTGTGTATTTCTCCAAATAGCGTATTCTTTGGAAAAAATTTTATGATTTGGCATAAGTAACTGCTGAAACAATTCTTTGTCCCATAAACAGGCGGCAAGCTGATATAATCCATGTGCAGGTACAAAAAGCACTTTATCTGTATCAGCGTCAAAATCTGTCCGCATAACTCCTTTACATAAATGTTCTAGCTGCACTCCCGCTTCTTCCGGGTTTTTATCATATATTGCAAGTAAGTAAGCGACTGCTGCCCGTTCCCATTGCGGCCTTTTCCCGGATACAAATTTTTTTGCCCTCGAAACGGCATAATCTAAAATGCTGTCGTCTTTGCGCCAAAGTCCGATCAGCATATCGGTGGCGGGTCTGTATACAGGAAAAATATGTGTAACCCGCTCCGTTTTGTGGGGGACAAGCAAATCCAGTGTTTTCATATTTCCCACGGCAAGAGCATCCAACATATCCAGAAAAGCCCAATAATAACTGTCTCCACACATCAGGGAACACAAGCTTCTAAAACAATTCTCCTGATAAATAAAGCTGTTCAGCCTATCCCAATCTTGATCCAGCAGCACTTTTCTGAAATATTGTGCATACGGAAAAAATCCAATTCTTGCAGTAATACACTTGAATACATTCCCTGTCTCAAGATACCTTCTCGTCATCAAATCGATATGTTCCTCTATTGTTTGCGGGATTTCTTCCCGTCCGTTTTGATTTTGTTTCATAATTCTTTTTCATTCCTCCACAAATACTGATTTGTCTTTGATACTCCTGATAAGCAAAAATTTTTCAACCCAATAATCCGAATGCTAACGATTACATATCTGACATCCAAAACAAGATAAAAAATATTATGCTTTTCACATCTTGAAAAACCGCAATAGACAGGATCATCCTCTTCTGACTACGATAGCCAATGATTCAATAATTTTTTTCTAATATCATCTACTGTCATTCTCTTTATCAAATTTTCAAATGTGTCTAAGTAATAAAAAACGAATTTCTCTCTTCTTCAAAGGCTTCTTTATTTTATGGCATTTCAACTATATCAAATATAATTGACACTCAATAGTTTTCATCATTTCACAAAAACCGTTTTTTTCATAAAATCTCATTCCGTCAATATTTTGTGGAAAAACCTCAGTTCTAATAAAATCTGCCCCTCTTCTTTTTCCATATTCTTTACTGGCATTTATGAGAAGTGTTCCAATTCCTTTGCTCCTTTCACACTGCAAAACATCCATATCTTGTATATAAACGGCGGTCTGTGGTTTTAAACATGCTATATTTTTCTGTTTTAATATCATAACATGTGAAAATCCTACAACGATTCCATCAATTTCTGCTACAAGAATATCCTGATTACCACTTTCAAATATTGAACTAAAAAAGTTATCGTTACGATAACCCATTACAAAATGTTCTGGTTGATATTTTACAGCGTCAATCTCTAATTCAGAATACAAATGCCTTAGTTCCTCAATGTCATCCATATTTGCCACCCTGATAATCATATCTTCATCTCTCCAAATTCTGTTTTCCAGTATAACAAGCTGGATTTATCTATTAATCCAATTCATTTTCAATAAACCAATTTGCAATTTCAAAGTCCTTTACTCGTCTTCCTCTAAATTACCAGATATCACTTCGCCTAATCCTTCCATCTGTATCGCTGTATCATAGTCAATAAAAAGCATTATATCTCTTACAAACTGCGGATATTGATTTAATACTTGCCAAACTTCACTTTCTAAATAAATATCGGCCATTGCCTGTAAAAAATCATCACCATACAAGTCGTTATCAAACGCTTTACCAATAAAATTCATCCTATTTCAAACAATCAATATAATCCACGATTGCCTGTTCAATTTCATTCCAATTTTCATTCAGTTCATGGTATAATCCAGTTTCGCCAATTCCAATCATACAATAAAGCGCAGAAATGCTCTCATACATATCTCCTAATGGATATTCTGCAATATATTGATCTGCAATTTTTTGACAATTGTTCTGCTCTTGTTCAGTGATTGGATAATCCCTTTTCGCTGTGTAATATAATGATACGGACATATACACTCTCTCCTTCCATAAATTCTTCTTCCCTGATAAAACTGTTACTGTTTCCTGAAATTTCTATCAGCTATCAAACACACCCAGGAATTTTATTCATTGTTTTACAAATTCAGAAAACTTGTAAATTTATTTTCCATTCCGAACATATCCAAAACATATGATCGACCATAATGCAGGAATAACCGCATATCCGGCATTTACCTGCCCATGATTTGCATAAACGTAGAAACCTCCTGCAAATGTCAAAATCAGAAAAATAATTCCCAAACTTAACATTATTTTTTTCATAACTATCCCTCACTCGTTAAATTTTCTCTGCATAACTCACAATAATCAAAATATTAAACGTACCATTTACATGCAGCCACAATTAACACGGTTTGATCTTTCTGGATATTTTTCCAACATAAAAGCTATAATCGATCAACACTGATTACTATGTGGTTCAATCTTATCATCCCTCCCTTTCTTTCACGAGTTCAATCGCCTGCTTCCCAGACATATACTCAATATCAACTCTTATCACAGTAAGTGACTTCCATTCACGCGTAATCTCTGCGTCACGCTTCTCATTTGATTCATCCGGTGAAAATCGGTCAGCCAGCCTTCTGATTGCTTGTCTTCGCTCCGTATCATTTTCCACAATAACAGCTTTACCAAAAACCACAACACTTTTAAAATGCACAGTAAATTTTTCCGGCACATTTTGTTCCATTCCAATAACACAAAATGATACCTTAGCATCTTTCAATATGGCATCTATTTTGTGGCCGGACTTTGCCCCATGAAAATACAATTTTCCATCCTCGTAGATATAATTCAGCGGTATAGTATAAGGATAACCATCCTCTCCATTTACAGCCAGCACACCTGATGTTCCATTATTTAAAAGACAAACACATGCAGCAGCATCCATCTTTTGACGATTCCTTCTCATTTCTCTAAACATACCATATTTCTCCTTTTTAACAAACCAGAATGTTTCACGTGAAACATTCCTTTCACTCATCAATCGTAATTAAATGGTTACGAATTGCAAAAACTGCAGCCTGGGTTCTGTCTGCCACTCCAACTTTTTTAAATATATTTGATACATGATTCTTAACCGTTCTCTCACTTATGTTAAGTTTCATAGCTATCTCCTTATTAAACATACCTACCGAAAGATTCCTCAATACATCCATCTCTCTCTTCGTCAAACAATTTATTCTATCCAATTCCTCATTATCTTTCTCTCCATCCAAAGTCAACGCATTTTCCAAGTCTTCCTGAAAATATATATTGCCAGCTGACACAATCTCTATTGCCTTCTTCAATTCTCCAAATTCAGATCCCTTCCAGACATAACCATCCGCCCCTAAGTTTGCTGCTCTTGCAACATAATCCAATTCTTTGTGAAAAGTCAAAATCAATACTTTCATTCCACATTTCTGATTTTCATGCAGTTTTTGTAAAACATCGAATCCTGTCAAGACAGGCATATTCAGATCCAATAACAGAATATCCGGATGTATATCAGATAATAATCCAAGACACTCCTCCCCATCTCCTGCTTCTGCAATAATGCGATATCTATTTTCCATTTCAAGTAACTGCTTTAGACCATCTCTGAACATAATATGATCATCAGCAATCATCAACTTTATCTGTTCCATGATCCATATCTCCAATTTCTAAGATCAGCTTCATCATCCCATTCAGTTCCTTTATGATCGAAGATAATTCATACTTGCATCGTTTTGGGTCCAACTCCGCTAATCGAAAACATAACTCTGTTTTATTCTTTATACTTAAAACATTTTGTGCCAAAGTATCATAGTTCCAGTTTTCTTTGAACTGATCATTCTCTGCTTGATCAACAACTTTTTTCAACTCAACTTTTTGATTCTTCGCATCTTCCAAAACAAGATCAAATTCTGTCAATCTGGAATTAAGAATATCTAACTCAGATTTGATTGTTTCAAACTTCCCCAAAATCTTTAACTGTTCCTCCTCTAACTTACAAATATTATTCCGTAATTCCACATTCTGTCTTCTTGGAGAAAAAGCGTCAAAACTTTTCTCCTCTTCCATTTTCATATTCTGCACAAACTTTCTGTTTTCATCTAATTGAATCTGAATTTCCTTTAACTCAGCTTCAAGTTCAAATTTATCTCCCAAAATCTCAGTACGTAATTTTCGTAAAAAATCTACAACCATATACACACCATAGAATACACGTTCTAATATTCCTTTCATCCAAACTTCAACTCATCTTAAGTTACTAACATTTTACTCTATAACCCATAAAATGAAAAGAAAATATTTCTATTTGTATCTGTGTGGATTTTCGTCTATAATAGATTTAAAGAACGTTTTTTCAAAGAAAAATCAAAGGAGGCTTTGTATGAAAAAAAATATCAGACAGTTCTTAGTATTAACAGGATTAGCTACTGGTTGTATTTATGGCCTGAACAAATTCATTGAGACAACTTCAGGAATGAAAAAACTCTTAAACGAGCATACCGGATACTTTTTTGAATGGCGCTATGGAAATATCTTCTACACCAAACAGGGAGAAGGTACTCCCTTGCTTCTCATTCATGATCTGCATCCGGCAAGTTCTTCTGTTGAATGGAGCCGCATAATCCGAAAACTGAGCAAAGATCATACCGTTTATACCATTGATCTGCTGGGATGCGGCCGTTCGGACAAGCCAAACCTCACGTATACCAATTATATGTATGTACAGCTGATTACTGATTTTGTAAAAAAGATCATTGGAGAAAAAACAGACGCCATTGCAACCGGAAGCTCATGTTCCTTCACGTTAATGGCTGCAAATATGGATGAAATTATATTTGAAAAACTGTTTTTCATCAGCCCCGCATCTCTTGAATCCATGCAGTTAAATCCTGATAAAAAAAGCAATTTCGGAAAGAAAATTTTAGAATTTCCGATCATTGGAACCTTCGTCTATAATCTTCAAATGACAGAAAATAAGATCAATGAAATATTTGAAAAAGAATACTACCGAAAAAAAACCTTAATATCCAGCAAATTAAAAGACACCTACTACGAATCCGCCCACGCAGATCATGGAAACGGCAGATTTCTGTTTGGAAGCATATTTGGAAATTACACCAATATTAATATCATCCCCGCACTAAAGAAAATAGAAAACCCCATTTTTATCATTGGAAGCCGCGATACAGAAGAATCTATCCGCAGAATGGATTCCTATGTAAAATTTGACGAAACCATAGAAACAGCATATATTTCCAACTGCAATATACTGCCGCAGTTAGAAAATCCCAATAAACTGTGCGATATACTTGCCATGTTTTACAATGACAAATAACTACGAATAGGACAAACTTATCAAATCTTAACATCCAGCCCATGCAGCTCCTGTATCTCGCTTTAGACAGCAATGGGCTGGATGTTTTTCTACTTCAATGGACTTTTTGAAGGCGTCCCCGCCTTTCTTGGATATGCTTTTGGAGTCGTCCGTATTTTATCCACAATCACAAAAGACCTTTTACTCTCTCCAAGCTCAAATCGATGTATGCCCTGCGTCGTTCCACCCAAAAGATAACAGGCTTTTCGCGACTCTGCAGCCTCTGCATCCACATCCCCGGATTTATAAGACACAAATTTACCTCCAACCCGTACAAACGGAAGGCAGTACTCTTCCAGCGTAGCCAGATTAGCTACCGCCCTGGAGACGCAAAGATCAAACGCCTCCCGGTAGGCTTTGTCCCTTGCCAGTTCCTCCGCCCTCGCATGAACCGTCTCAACCGATTCCAGCTTAAGCTCAGATATTACTTCATCCAGAAAACGCAGCTTTTTATTGACAGAATCCATCAAAGTAATCTGAAGCTTTGGAAACGCTATCTTAAGAGGAATCCCTGGAAATCCCGCTCCTGTGCCAAGATCAATTACCCTCATTGGCTGCGTGGTATCGATCACCTGGTTTATCAAAAGAGAATCCAGAAAATGTTTTTCCATCACATCCGTAAATTCCGTTATACTTGTCAAATTCATTACCGTATTCTTTGCCGCCAGCATTTCGTAAAACGTATAAAACTGCTGTATCTGTAAATCGGTAAATGAAAATCCATACTCTTCAAATTGTTCTGACATACAGGCAAATTTATCACTCATTTACATTCCTCGCACAATTATATTTTGCAACAGTTCAGGCCTCTTTTCTGCTGTTATATTTCATCTGCTCCAAATACACCAACAGAACAGAAATATCCGCCGGAGATACGCCGGAAATCCTTGATGCCTGTCCGATGGACACTGGTTTGATCTGATTTAGTTTCTGAATAGCTTCTATCCTTAATCCATGAATTTCACTATAATCAAAATCCGCAGAAAGCTTTTTCTTCTCCAGTTTTTTAAACTGTTCTACCTGCTTTTTCTGCCTGGTAATATAGCCTTCGTATTTCACATTAATATTCACCTGCTCCCGCACTTCATCCGGAAGATCCGGACGATTTGGATCAATTGGTTTTAGCATATCATAGTTTAGTTCCGGCCTGCGGATCAATTCCACCAGCGAAGTGCCTGTATTCAATGGAATACTATTACACTCTTTCAAAAATGCCTGCACATTCTGATTGGCTCCGACCATCACTTTTGCAATACGATCCATTTCTCCGGCGATCAGCTCTTCTTTTTTTACAACCCAGTCATAGCGCTCCTTGGACAGCAGTCCTGCTTCATATCCTTTTTTGGATAACCTGAGATCCGCATTGTCCTGGCGCAGCAAAAGGCGGTACTCCGCCCTTGAGGTCATCATCCGGTAAGGTTCATGATTTTCCTTTGTAACAAGATCATCAATTAACACTCCTATATAGCTTTCAGAACGATCCAAAACAAGAGGTTCTTTTCCCTGAATGTACATGCAGGCATTGATCCCGGCGATCAATCCCTGAGCCGCCGCTTCTTCGTAACCGGAGCTTCCATTAAACTGCCCGCCGCTGAACAATCCGCGGATTGTTTTAAATTCCAATGAAGGATAGAGCTGGTTTGGATTGATACAGTCATATTCAATCGCATAGGCATTTCGCACAATTTTTGCATGTTCCAGTCCCGGCACAGTCCGGTACATCTGATACTGGACATCTTCCGGCAGAGAACTGGACATACCGCCTACATACATCTCATTCGTGTGGATTCCTTCTGGTTCAATAAATACCTGATGCTTATCTTTATCTGCAAATTTCATTACCTTATCTTCAATCGAAGGACAGTATCTTGGCCCGGTTCCCTCGATCACTCCTGCAAAAAGAGGAGAACGATCCAGATTATTTCTAATAATCTCATGTGTTTTTTCATTTGTATAAGTCAGCCAGCAGGAAACCTGATCGATCTGAATATCCTCCGGATTTGTCGTAAAAGAAAATGGCACAATCTGTTCATCTCCAAATTGTTCTTTCATTTTGGTAAAATCTATGGTATTTCCGTCCATCCGTGCTGGAGTACCTGTTTTAAAACGGTATATTTCTATTCCATGAGCTTCTAGGGAGTCTGACAAATTATTTGCTGCCTGCAGTCCATTTGGCCCGGTATGGGTTACCATTTCTCCGGTCAGGCATCTTGCCTTCAAATAAGTACCTGTACATAATACAACTGCCTTACAATAATACATTCCGCCGGAAACAGTTTTCACACCTGTGATACGCTTTTTGCCATCTTCTGTTAAAATCTCTGCTACTTCCGCCTGTTTTATCGTAAGTTTTTTCTCTGCCTGCAGCGTTTTTCGCATTTCCATACTATAAGATGCCTTATCCGCCTGCGCCCGCAGGGAATGGACGGCAGGACCTTTCGACTTATTCAGTATTTTGGACTGTATAAAGGTCTTATCAATATTTTTGCCCATTTCTCCGCCAAGCGCATCTACTTCCCGCACCAGATGCCCCTTTGAACTTCCTCCTATATTTGGATTGCAGGGCATCATCGCGATACTGTCTATACTGATTGTAAATAAAATTGTTTCAAAACCAAGCCGAGCGGCAGCAAGGGCAGCTTCACAACCTGCATGTCCCGCTCCTACTACACATACGTCATAATGTTCTACAATACCAGGCATATTTTTCCTCCCATATGTTACTATGATATGCGCAAAAAAAGGGTATTTTATTTATTTTCCCATACAAAATTTACGGAATATCTCATTTACCAAATCATCTTCTACTGCTTCTCCGATAATTCTGCCAAGCTCCTCATAAGCATTCATCAAGTCAATTGAATAAAAATCCTCCGGCATTCCATCCTCAATACTCTTCCGGACCAGAGACAAACTCTGTTTCACTTCCTGCAGAGAATACTTATGTCTGGAATTTGTAATATAAATTTCATGATTCAGCTGGATTTTTCCATGGAAAAACAGCTCTTCAACCGTCTCTTCCAATTGCTCCATCCCCTGTTTATATTTCGCGGATACGGAAATAATAGGCTTGTCCAACTTATTGTGCAAATCGTTTTCCGAAATTACAGCGGGAAGATCCGATTTATTCAATAACACAATTACATTGCGATCCTGCAGCATTTCAATAATTTCAAAATCATCCTCTGTCAGAGCTTCCGATGCATCTACAACGTAAATTACCAGATCCGCCTGTTCTGCATATTCTTTTGCCTTGTCTACACCGATTTTTTCAACCACATCTTCCGTATTTCGTATACCTGCCGTATCTATAACATTTAAGCTGATCTGGTTTAACCGAATCTGTTCTTCAATCGCATCCCTGGTTGTTCCGGCAATATCTGTGACAATTGCACGTTCCTTTCCAACCATCGCATTCAGAAGTGACGATTTACCGGAATTTGGTTTTCCCACAATCACTGTATTAATACCTTCTTTTAACACAGACCCATTTTCCGCATTTTTCAGAAGCTTCTCAATCTCTTCTAAAATCACATTCAGCTTTTTAAAAAGCCGGGTTCCATAATCCTCTAACTGATAATGTTCCGGATCGTCAATTGCAGATTCAATAAAAGCAATCTCATGCAGAATTTTCCCCCGTATACTGCGGATCACTTCTGACAAAGAGCCTTTTAGCTGATCCATAGAGGCTTTTAATGCAAAATCATTCTGGGCATTAATCACATCGATCACAGATTCTGCCTGAGCAAGATCAATTCTTCCATTTATAAATGCCCGCTTTGTAAATTCTCCCGGCTCCGCAGGTCTGGCTCCGTGTTTTAGGGCAAGCTCTAAAATTTTGTTCATCACAAGCGTGCCGCCATGGCAGTCAATCTCTACCGTATCCTCTCTGGTATAGCTTCTTGGTGACTTCATCAAAAGTACCATAACTTCATCCACAGTATCCGTTCCATCTTTTACAAAGCCATAATGCAGCGTGTGACTAGGGCAATCCAAAAGTTTTCTGCCCTTTTCCTTTAATTCTATTATTCTGTCCGCCACCAAAATCGCTTCATCCCCACTGATCCGCACAATTCCAATTCCGGAATTTGTCATGGCTGTTGCAATTGCGGCAATTGTATCTGTTTTCATAAAAGACCTCCATGAATCCCCATGTATAATAGAAGGCTGTTACAATAGTTGCAACAGCCTTAGATTCGTTCCACTTTCTTCGTAACAGTTACTGTTACCTATCTTTTCAAAGAAACTACAATATACCGATAAGGATCTTCTCCTTCGCTATGCGTAATAACATATCTGTCATTTTGCAGAGCAGAATGAATCACTCTTCGTTCAAAAGGATTCATAGGTTCTAAGGAAACCGGACGTCTGGTTCGTTTTACCTTATATGCGATATTTTTCGCAAGATTTTCCAGAGTCTCTTTTCTTCTTACCCGATAATTCTCAGTATCTAATTTCACTTTATAATACAATTCAAAATTCTTATGAATCGCATTATTGGCAAGCAGCTGCAGAGAATCCAGCGTCTGCCCTCTCTTACCGATCAGAACCCCCATTTCATTGCCAGAAAGATCAACATCAATGGTATGCGCCTCTTCATCCATCTGAATGCTGATAGTTACTTCCATATTCATCGCCTGAAATACATCGGATAAAAACTGCTTGAGATACCCCTCTACCGTAAGCTTTTTCTTTACTTTGATCTTAACAGGTTTGGCGCCGATTCCAAGAAAACCGGAGCTTCCTTTTTCAAGAACTTCAATTTCTACCTGATCACTGGTTGTCCCTAATTTGACTAACGCGTCTGTTACAGCTTCGTCATATGTCTTTGCTGAAACTTCAATAAATTCCATAGTACGCCCCCTACTTCGTATTCCTTTCGTTAAAGTCTTTTACAAGATTTGCCTTTGCCGCCATGCTGCCCGGTTTTGCATGATTTCTGCTCTCAGCAGCTTTTTCCAGAATCTGTTCCTTCTCCTTTGAACTAATGCCTGGCTCGCTTATTTTTCTGGTATTAAGCCTCGCCGCCTGATTCATCTGATCTCCGGAAATTCCCATTTTTTCCCGTTTCTTTTTCGCTTTTTCCTGATTTTCTTTTATAATATCATCTAAATTGATCTTTTCAAAGTGTTTATTTAAACAAAACTGCTGTACGCTTCGCACCAATGCGCTGAAAATCCAGTAAACGCCAAGTCCCACAGGAATACTGAAACAGAAAATCAGAGAAAACAGCGGCATAATCCGGTTTATCATCTTCATCTGGCTTGCCATTGCATCGCTGTTATCGCCAGTAGAAGGCGCCTGTGGCATCAGCTTGATATTTAATATCTGCGTCAGATAAGATATCACAGGAATCAGCAGCGCAAGAATTGCCATCAGATAAGCTCCGCTGCGGAAACTAGAGCTCATAATACTGATCGGAGTATCTGAAATATTTAATCCGATAAATTTATTAATCGCATTGATATTTGTCTCTGTAGATGCAATCAAATCTGTCAGGCCAGCAAATTTTTCTCTTAAAATATCCCAGCCGGATGAATTCATACCATATAAGGTATCTACAATATAATTAGAAAGAACTCCCGTATCTGATGCGGTAAAATCGACCCGTACTGTCGTCAGATTTACGTTCTCAACTAAATCCGCCATAATATCTTTATAGCCCGGAGTAGCCATAATACCTTCTACCAAAGCGGAAAACTGATTCTTTACGCTTTCCAGATATGCCGGTACATTATAGAACACACGATACAGGGCAAGAAGAATTGGAAGGTTAATCAACATGGAAATACAGCTGCCCATCGTAGAGACACCGTATTTTTCATATACTGCCTGTGTCTCGGCCTGCATCGCCTGCATAGAAGCCTGATCTTTCTTTCCCTGGTATTTTTTATTGATCTTTTGAATCTCCGGCTGCATCTTCTGTGTCAGCTTCGAAAATTTCTGCTGCTTATAAGTAATTGGAAACAGGCACATATAGATAACAATTGTAAAGATAATAATCGTTATGCTGATATTGCCAATTCCAAGATTAGTCATAAGTATATAGATGATATTCATAATCCAGCCCAGTATCTTTGCGATAGGGCCAAGAATCGAACCATCGTATGCTGTTAATACAATATCTGACAATGTAATATACCTCCTAAAACCTATGGAACAGGATCATATCCGCCTTTTGAAAAAGGATTGCATCTCAGTATCCGCCAAAGCGCCAGCGCTCCGCCTTTGACTGCTCCGTATTTCTCCACTGCAATCAGTCCGTATTCGGAACAGGTGGGGCAGTAAGGACATTTCGTCGTTTTCAAAGGTGACAAATATTTCCGGTAAAATTGAATCATATAAATTAAAATTTTTTTCAAACCAATTCCTTTTCCTGTACTGGATCGATAATAGCATGGGATTCTGCAAGCGAAAGCAAAGCCTGTTCGATGTTATGATACGATGCTCCCTTTGCGTTTACTCTTGCTATCACCACAATATCCAGGCCTTTACTAAATTCTTCCTCGTGCAGTCTGTAACTTTCCCGGATCAGTCGGGTTAACCGGTGTCTTACGACACTGTTGCCAACTTTCTTGCTGACTGAAATTCCCAGACGGTTTCTTTCTGTATGATTCTTTTTTATATATAGAACCAGAAACCTGTTTGCACGGGAAGTCCCATTTTTGTATACATTTCTAAAATCAAGCGTTTTTTTCAGTGATTCTGAAAATTTCATAAATTTTAACCTTTAAAGAAGAAAAGACCACAAACTGTGGCCTAAGCTGATAATTGTTTTCTTCCTTTTAATCTTCTTCTAGCCAATACCTTTCTTCCGCCTTTGGTACTCATCCTCGCTCTGAACCCATGAACTTTGGATCTTTTTCTTCTGTTTGGCTGAAATGTCATTTTCATATTTTCCACCTCCTCTGCTTTAGAAAACACCATTTCAATTATAACAAAAATTTGTCCCAAGTCAAG
The DNA here is from genome assembly GCA_910588565.1 of uncultured Lachnospiraceae bacterium. Taxonomy (GTDB): domain Bacteria; phylum Bacillota; class Clostridia; order Lachnospirales; family Lachnospiraceae; genus Roseburia_B. Next base: position 59,040 of record CAJUPF010000004.1, on the reverse strand, counting down.
TCAAATTGCTATTTTTTCCTTTATTTTATATATTTCTATAAGTTATCCACAATTTACTTATCCACATACCAAAATTTATGTGGATTTTCAATAATAATGCACAATTTGTGGATAACTCGTGGATAACTCAGTTGGTATTTTGTGGTATACTATTGAAAACTTGTGCATAAGGGATATGTTATCTACAACTTATGTTAATTTCATAATAATTCCGAAGAATTTCCTGTAAATATCTGATAGTTATAGTTTAACTTTTTGTGGGTTTATCAACTTAAAATTTTTTGATTGATAAAAACAAGATCTTTTGTTATTATATAGGATAGGAATTTTTACGATAGCAAAAATAGTTACTGTTCATTCTGCAGCTGCACCGCAACAGTTCATAACGCACAACAGCCAAAAATCCGCTCTCTTTGCCAGAAGCAAACTTTAATACAGAGCGGATTCTGTTACGATAAAGCCGGAGTATGAACCCTGACAAAATAATGGAGAGTTCAGATGGAAGCAATTTTTGAAAAATGGAATCAAATCTTAGAATCTGTAAAAGAAGAACATGATTTAACAAAGGTTTCCTTTGATGCATGGCTTAAACCTCTTGAAGTCTGTGCAGTGGAAGGTGATAACCTCTATATTTTAGTGCCTTCCGGACAGCTTGGCATCAATTATATTACCAAACGGTACGAACTTCCTTTGAAAGTTTCTATTACGGAGATGACCGGAGTCGAATACAATCTGGTATTTGTCATGCCGGATCAGGCAAATGAGTTAAAAAGCAAGCAGCTGAAAAAACAGACTCCCCCGCCAGAACGTACTGAGCGTTCCAATCTGAATTCCAATTATACATTTGAAACATTTGTCGTAGGAAGCAATAACCGGTTTGCGCAGTCTGCTTCTCTTGCAGTAGCGGAATCGCCTGGTGAAGCATACAATCCTCTCTATATATATGGAGGGCCAGGGCTTGGAAAAACACATCTGATGCATTCCATTGGCAATTTTATACTCGATCAGAGCCCTTCTTCCCGTGTTTTATACGTCACCTCGGAAGAATTTACCAATGAAGTGATTGAATCCATCAGAACTGGTAATGCTACTGCTATGACGAAACTCCGGGAAAAGTACCGGACAGTCGATGTGCTGATGATCGATGATATCCAGTTTATAATAGGAAAGGAAAGCACCCAGGAGGAGTTTTTCCATACCTTTAATGTCTTACATGCTGCCGGAAAACAGATTATTCTGACCTCCGATAAGCCTCCAAAAGAAATGGAGACACTCGAAGAGCGAATCCAGTCCCGTTTTGAATGGGGCCTGATGGCGGACATTGGGCTTCCGGATTACGAAACCCGTATGGCAATCCTTAGACGTAAGATGGAAACGGATAAAATGGAACTCAGCGATGAAATACTAAATTACATCGCAAATAATATCAAATCCAATATCCGCGAACTGGAAGGCGCTTTAAACAAACTAATCGCATATGGAAACCTGGTTAAAACAGAAATTACTATGGAAATTGCCATGAAAGAACTGCAAAATATCATTACGCCAGATAAACCCAAAGAAATTACACCGCAGCTAATTATTGAAGCAGTTTCAGAACATTGCCAGATTTCCTTAGAACAGATGATTTCTAAAAACAGAAGCAACAGTATCGTCAAACCAAGACAGATTGCAATGTATCTTTGCAAAGATATGACAGATATCCCGCTGGACTCCATCGGCGCTTTACTCGGCGGGAGAGATCACTCTACAATTATCCACGGTATTAAAAAAATAACAGAAGAATATAATTCTAATGAAACAACACGAACGTTAATCGAGACGATCAAAAAGAAAATTAATCCAAATTAAACAGCATCCGGCATAATTGTAAAAGTTATCCACATAAAATCCAAGATGAATCCGCAGGATTTTGATGCTTGTACACAGCTTTATACAGCTTAAAGATCCTTTATTTCAGCCGTTTCTAAGGGTTTTGAACTTATTCACAGCCCTTAATATTACTACTACGAAATATCTTTTAATTTATTTATATGCTTTTTGGAAAGGAGTTATACGTATATGAAGCTGATATGTTCGAAATCCAATTTGTTAAAAGGAGTTAACATTGTTTCCAAAGCAGTTCCAGTCAGAACGACAATGCCTATATTAGAATGTATTCTGATCGACGCTGCAACAGATGAAATTAAACTGACTGCAAACGATATGGAACTGGGAATTGAAACTGTGATCGAAGGCCAGATTATAGAACCAGGTATTATAGCAATAGACGCTAAATTTTTCTTAGAGATTGTAAGAAAATTACCGGACAATGAAATAACAATAACAACAGACACTAATTTTAATACGCTGATTACATGTGAAAAAGCGAAATTCAACATTACAGGCAAATCAGGAGAAGATTTTTCTTATCTTCCTTATATAGAACGAAATGACTCTATTGCCATTTCACAGTTTACTCTAAAAGAAGTAATCCGTCAGACAATTTTTTCCATTGCTGAAAATGACAGCAATAAACTTATGACGGGCGAATTGTTTGAGATCAATGAAAACCAGCTGAAAGTAGTATCTTTAGACGGACATAGAATTTCCATCCGGACGATTACATTAAAAGATAACTATGCATCTAAAAAAGTCGTTGTACCAGGCAAAACATTAAATGAAATCAGTAAAATCCTGCCAGGATCAGCGGAAGACGACGTGCGGATCTTTATCACTGAAAATCACATTATTTTTGAATTTGAACATACAACCGTTGTATCCAGATTGATTGAAGGCGAATATTTTCGGATCGAACAGATGCTTTCCTCTGATTATGAAACAAAAGTATGTACTCCTAAGAAAGAACTTCTCGACTGTATTGACAGAGCAACCCTTCTGATCAAAGAAGGAGATAAAAAACCGATTATTATGAATATTACAGATAATTCTATGGAACTTAAGATCAATTCTGCTTTTGGTTCTATGAATGAAGATATTGATATTCAAAAAGAAGGCAAAGATATTATGATCGGGTTCAACCCCAAATTTTTCATTGATGCACTCCGTGTGATCGATGAAGAAGAAGTGACGCTTTATATGGTCAACCCCAAAGCGCCCTGTTTTATCAAAGATGAGGAGGAAAGCTATATTTATCTGATCCTCCCGGTTAATTTCAATGTATCAGCTAATTAATTTTTATAGAATGAGGAATCAACATGGATATATCAATTCGTGAAGGAGAAGAATTTATCCGTCTTGGCCAGGCAATGAAAAAAGCAGGGCTTGTGGGATCTGGTATAGAAGCCAAAATGCTGATCTTAGACGGTGCGGTAACAGTCAACGGAGAAACAGAACAACGAAGAGGAAGAAAGCTCTATCCAGGGGATGTGGTATCCTTTGAAGATGAGACGTTTCAAATAATGAAATGATCGTAAAATCACTGGAATTAAGTAATTTTCGTAATTATGAAACACTAAAGATCGATTTTGAAGCAGGTACAAATATTCTGTATGGAGACAATGCCCAGGGAAAAACAAATATTTTGGAATCTATTTATCTGGGCGGCACAACCAAATCCCACAAGGGCAGCAAAGACAAAGAATTGATCCGGTTTGGGCAGGAAGAATCTCATATTCGTATTTTTACAGAAAAAAATCATAAACAATTCCAGATCGATATCCATCTGAAGAAGAACCGCACCAAAGGAATTGCCGTAAATCGGATTCCCATAAAAAAAGCGAGTGAATTATTCGGAATTTTGAATATTGTTTTCTTCTCTCCGGAGGATTTGAATATTATTAAACGGGGTCCTTCGGAACGAAGACGGTTTCTGGATCTGGAACTGAGCCAATTGGATAAAATTTATCTGGATCATCTGACAAAATACAATAAAATTCTCGATCAGAGGAATAAGCTGTTAAAAGATATTTCTTACAAACCTGATCTTGCAGATACGCTCTCCGTATGGGATCTTCAGCTGATCCTGCATGGCGGGGAAATTATAAAAAGCCGCAGGAAATTCGTCAATCAGTTAAATGAAATTGTCATGGATATACATTCCAATATCACCGGAGGCAAAGAAGAAATACATCTTTCTTATGCCCCAAATGCAGACGAACATATATTAGAACAAGAATTAAATCAGGCTTTAAAAAAAGATTTGAGATACGGACAGACTTCTGTCGGCCCACACAGGGATGATATAATATTTACCATTCATGGCGGCATGGATATACGCAAATTTGCATCCCAGGGACAGCAGCGTACGACTGCCCTGTCATTGAAATTGTCCGAAATCGAACTTGTGAAACAAATTACGAAGGATACACCTGTTTTACTCTTAGACGATGTATTGTCGGAACTGGACAATAATCGGCAGAATTTTCTGCTGAATCATATAAATAACACGCAGACAATCATAACATGTACCGGATTAGATGAATTTATAAGAAGCCGTTTTCAGATTAACCGTATGTTTGAAGTGATTGATGGCAAAGTTTTAGTAACTGCTTAGGTAACAGGGAAGGTATCTGAACTGTTGCCTGCTTAGAGGTTTTCTGTGAATAGGAGGAATTGTATGGGCTTGGAAACAGGATATGAAACAGAATATGGAGCAGATCAGATACAGATCTTAGAAGGGCTTGAAGCAGTCCGGAAACGGCCTGGTATGTATATTGGGAGCACGTCTTCCAGGGGTCTGCATCATTTGGTATATGAGATTGTCGATAATTCCGTAGATGAAGCTTTGGCTGGATTCTGCAAAAATATTCAAGTTATTGTGAATCAGGACAATTCCGTAACGGTTATTGACGACGGACGGGGTATTCCTGTAGGGATCAACCATAAATCAGGACTGACCGGAGTAGAAGTTGTATTTACCATGCTGCATGCCGGAGGCAAATTCGGCGGCGGGGGATATAAAGTATCCGGAGGTCTGCACGGCGTAGGGGCTTCTGTTGTAAATGCTTTATCGATTTGGCTGGAAGTAGAAATCTGCAGCGGAGGAAAGATTTATAAACAGCGTTTTGAACAGGGAAAAACGATGTATCCGTTAAAAGAAATCGGGGAATGCCCCATCGATCAAACGGGCACAAAAGTAGTATTTATGCCGGATGATACGATATTTGAAGATACCGTTTTTGAATATAATGTGTTAAAGCAGCGACTTAGGGAGACTGCGTTTTTGACAAAGGATCTGCGGATTACGCTGAAAGATGAACGGCAGGATCCGGTGAAAACGGCGGAATTTCATTATGCCGGAGGAATCAAAGAATTTGTAACCTATCTGAATAACAGTAAAGAAGCGGCTTATCCTGATATTATTTACTGTGAGGGACAAAAAGACGGCGTCTATGTAGAAGTTGCCATGCAGCACAACGATTCTTTTAATGATGCGACATACAGTTTTGTCAATAATATTATCACGCCGGAGGGCGGAACACATCTGGCAGGGTTTCGGAATGCCCTGACTAAGACATTTAATCAGTATGCAAAAGCCAATAAAATAATCAAAGAAAACGATGCAGGGCTGACCGGCGAAGATATCCGGGAAGGCTTAACAGCAATTATCAGTATTAAAATAGGCGAGCCGCAGTTTGAGGGGCAGACCAAACAGAAGCTTGGAAACAGCGAAGCCAGAGGCGCCGTTGACAGTGTGGTAAGTGAACAGCTTACTTATTTTCTGGAACAAAATCCTGCAGTAGCCAAGACAATCTGTGAAAAATCCCTGCTTGCGCAGCGGGCGAGGGAAGCTGCCAGAAAAGCCAGGGATCTGACCAGAAGAAAAACAGCGTTAGAGGGATTGTCTTTGCCTGGCAAACTGGCAGATTGTTCTGACAAAGATCCGAAGAACTGTGAAATCTATATTGTAGAGGGAGATTCCGCCGGAGGCTCTGCCAAGACTGCCAGAAGCCGGGCAACGCAGGCGATTCTGCCTCTGCGCGGTAAGATTTTAAATGTGGAAAAAGCAAGACTGGATAAAATCTATGGCAATGCGGAGATCAAATCCATGATTACAGCCTTTGGAACGGGTATTCATGAAGATTTTGACATTTCCAAACTTCGGTATCATAAGATTATTCTTATGACGGATGCGGATGTAGACGGCGCCCATATCAGTACACTGCTTTTGACATTTATTTACCGGTTTATGCCGGAACTGATCAAACAGGGGTATGTATATCTGGCGCAGCCGCCCCTCTACAAAATTGAGAAAAATAAGAAAATATGGTATGCTTACAGTGATGAAGAGCTGAATCAGATTCTGTTGGAAATCGGACGTGACAATAATAATAAGATTCAGCGTTATAAAGGACTTGGAGAAATGGATGCCGATCAGCTCTGGGAGACGACAATGGATCCGGAGAAGCGGATTCTGCGCAGGGTGATAATGGATGATGAAGCTGCTTCTGAGGTTGATTTGATCTTTACTACTCTGATGGGAGATAAAGTTGAGCCGAGACGGGAATTTATTGAGGCAAATGCAAAGTACGTCCAGAATCTGGACGTATAGGAGGATTGAAGATAAATGGATGATAAGATTTTTGATCAGATTCATGATGTGGATCTGAAAAAGACAATGGAGACATCTTATATCGATTATGCCATGAGCGTAATTGCGTCCAGAGCGCTTCCAGATGTCAGGGATGGGTTAAAACCGGTACAGAGAAGAGTTTTATACTCTATGATAGAATTGAACAACGGACCGGATAAGCCGCACAGGAAATGTGCGCGTATCGTCGGTGATACCATGGGTAAATATCATCCTCATGGAGACAGCTCAATTTATGGAGCGCTGGTCAATATGGCGCAGGAATGGTCGACACGTTATCCTCTTGTGGACGGGCATGGGAATTTTGGTTCGGTAGACGGCGACGGCGCGGCTGCCATGCGTTATACAGAAGCAAGACTTAGTAAAATTTCCATGGAAATGCTGGCTGATATCAACAAAGATACGGTTGATTTTATGCCAAACTTCGATGAAACGGAAAAAGAGCCTGTCGTACTGCCCTCCCGCTATCCGAATCTTTTAGTAAACGGTACTTCCGGCATTGCGGTAGGTATGGCTACGAATATTCCGCCGCATAATCTGCGGGAAGTCATTGCCGCAGTGGTCAAGATTATAGATAACCAGATTTTAGAAGACAGGGATACGGAACTGGAAGAGGTTCTAGGCATTATCAAAGGCCCCGACTTTCCAACCGGAGGCATGATTCTTGGAACATCCGGAATTGAACAGGCTTATCGTACCGGACGCGGCAAAATCCGGGTGCGTGCCATAACAGACATCGAACCGATGCAAAATGGCAAGAATCGTATTGTTGTGACGGAACTTCCCTATCTGGTTAACAAGGCACGGTTAATTGAAAAGATCGCAGATCTGGTAAAAAATAAAAAAGTGGATGGAATTACAGAACTTCGTGACGAATCGAATCGCCAGGGAATGCGGATCTGTATTGAACTGAGGCGTGATGTCAATCCAAATGTAATATTAAACCAGTTATTTAAACATACGCAGCTGCAGGATACGTTTGGCGTTATTATGATTGCGCTTGTTAATAACGAACCAAAGGTTCTGAATTTATACCAGATGCTGGACTATTATCTGGCACATCAGAAAGATGTTGTAACGAGAAGGGTTAAGTATGATTTAAATAAAGCAGAGGAACGGGCTCATATTTTAGAGGGACTGCTGATAGCCCTCGACCATATTGACGAAGTAATTTCTATTATCCGCAGCAGCCGCAATGCAGCCGAAGCGAAAGAACGCTTGGAAGAACGGTTTGATCTGACGGACGCACAGGCACAGGCGATTGTAGATATGCGTCTTCGCGCGCTTACCGGTTTAGAACGTGAGAAAATCGAAGCAGAATATGCGGAATTAATGGAAAAAATCGCGGAGTTAAAAGCAATATTGGCGGATGAGAAAAAATTACTTGGCGTGATCCGGGAAGAAATTATGCTGATTTCTGATAAATACGGAGATGACAGAAGGACTTCGATTGGATTTGATGAATACGATATTTCCATGGAAGATATGATTCCGAAAGCCAACACTGTGATCTGTATGACAAAGCTTGGCTACATTAAACGGATGAGTGTCGATAATTTCCGCAGTCAGAACCGTGGCGGCAAAGGAATCAAAGGGATGGAAACCATCGAGGATGATTATATTGAGGAACTTCTGATGACGACGACCCATCATTATTTGATGTTTTTTACAAATAATGGAAAGGTTTACCGGATGAAGGCTTATGAAATTCCAGAGGCTTCGAGGACGGCAAGAGGAACTGCGATTATTAATCTTCTGCAGCTGATGCCGGAAGAGAAAATTACGGCGGTTATTCCAATCAGCGAATATCATGAGGGCGAGTACCTCTTTATGGCGACAAAGAAAGGCATTGTCAAAAAGACAAAAGTGCAGAAGTATAAAAATATCCGCAAAACAGGGCTTTCTGCGATTACTCTGCGGGAAGATGACGAGCTGATCGAAGTAAAGAAAACCGATAATACAAAAGATATTATTCTTGTGACAAAATACGGCCAGTGTATCCGCTTCCATGAAAGCGATGTCAGAAGTACCGGGCGGCAGTCTATGGGTGTGATCGGCATGAATCTGGCGGATCGGGACGAAGTAGTTGGAATGCAGCTTGATACGCAGGGGGAATATCTGTTGATCGCATCTGAAATGGGAATCGGCAAGCGGACAAAAATGAGTGAATTTTCGCCGCAGAACCGTGGCGGCAAGGGTGTGAAATGTTATAAGATCACCGAAAAAACCGGATATATTGTAGGAATAAAAGCTGTAAATGATGTGAATGAGATTATGATTATTACAACAGAAGGAATTATCATTCGCATTAAGGTAGACAGTATATCGATACTTGGACGTGTGGCGTCCGGCGTAAAACTGATCAATATGGAGGAAGATGTGACGATTGCAAGTATTGCAAGAGTCAGGGAAGATGTAAAAGAAGAAGATATTGAGGAGTAATCTTCCACATAAAAAGAGGGCTGTTTATGCAGCCCTCTTATAGGTTCAATCAGAATCAATGGAAGTATCTGAACTGTTATGATATAAAATATTGTACACAGGAGAAAATTATGCCGCAGACATTATATGAGATAATCTGGATTTTTTTGATTTATGCCTTTTTGGGCTGGTGTACTGAAGTGGCGTATGCTGCCCTGGATATTGGAAAATTTGTAAACAGAGGTTTTTTAAATGGTCCCTGTTGTCCTGTTTATGGGTTTGGGGTTTTGATTGTAGTGGGAATTTTAACACCGTTAAAGGACAACCTTTTGATTTTATTTACAGGGTCTGTGTTATTGACTACCGTCCTGGAGTATATTACCGGCTGGATTTTAGAAAAAGCTTTTCACAACAAATGGTGGGATTATTCAGACAAGCCTTTTAATGTAAAAGGGTATATCTGTTTGAAATTTTCCATTCTCTGGGGACTTGCCTGTACGTTTATAATGGTGGCGCTGCATCCGGCGATTTTTGGATTTATCAAAATGATTCCAAAGACACTTGGAATTGTGCTTTCTTCAATGATACTGGGTGTGTTTGCAGTGGACTGCATAGTTACCGTAAGTACGATTCTAAAGTTAAACAAACGGCTCCGGATTATGGGTGAAATTGCAGATAAATTAAAAGATATATCCAATGAAATCGGCGAGAATATTTATGAAAATGTCTCTGATGCAATCGAACGAAAAGAACTTATGGAAACCAGACGCCAGAAACTGCATGAAACCGTACAGCAAAACCTTGAAAAGAAAAAAGGCGAATATGAGTTATTAAATAACCGCTATAAGGAGCTTTTGGAGACAAAAATTTACGGCCACGATCGTCTGCTCAAAGCGTTTCCAGGAATGAAATCGGCGGATTATGACGAATCTCTGTTAAAATTAAAAGAACATTTGAAAAAATTCAAAAATTACAAAAAATAAGTAAAAAATTAAGGGAGGAAGCAGATATGATTCGCACAATAGACATTACTGTAATTACAGAAACAATTCGGGATATGTGCATAGAAGCAAACCATTATCTTTCAGAAGATATGAAGCAGGCAATTCAGACTGCTTTAGATTCTGAGAAGTCAGAGCTTGGAAAAAAGATATTAAACCAGCTGCAGGAAAATTTGAAGATAGCGGATAACGAAACCATTCCGATTTGTCAGGACACCGGAATGGCGGTAGTCTTTATGGAAATTGGACAGGATGTCCATTTTGAAGGAGGAAATCTGGAAGAGGCTGTCAATGAAGGCGTAAGGCAGGGGTATACAGAAGGATATCTGCGCAAATCTGTTGTAAATGATCCGATTCTGCGGGAAAACACAAAAGATAATACGCCTGCAGTTATTCATTACTCTATCGTACCCGGAGCTCAGGTAAAGATTACCTTTGCGCCAAAGGGATTTGGCAGTGAAAATATGAGCCGGATTTTTATGCTGAAACCGGCGGACGGCATAGAAGGCGTAAAAGAAGCAATTCTGACAGCAGTCTCTGACGCCGGGCCAAATGCATGTCCTCCTATGGTAGTTGGCGTAGGTATTGGCGGTGATTTTGAAAAAGCGGCAATTATGGCAAAACAGGCGTTGACCAGAGAACTGAATAAGCGCTCTTCTATTCCATATGTGCGTGATCTGGAAGAGGAAATGCTTGCAAAAATAAATGGGCTTGGAATCGGGCCTGGTGGGCTTGGCGGCACATGCACTGCCCTGGGAGTTAATATTAATACCTATCCCACACATATTGCGGGTCTTCCGGTAGCGGTTAATATCTGCTGTCATGTAAACCGGCATACGGTTAGAACTTTGTAATAGAAAAGAAAGTTTACAGGAGGATGTTATGGATAAATATATTACAACACCGATTACAGAAGCAGTAACCGCAGAATTGAAAAGCGGGGATTATGTCTATCTGAACGGAACAATTTATGTTGCCAGGGATGCGGCGCATAAACGTATGACAGAAGCTTTGGATCGGGGAGAAGAACTCCCGATTGAGATCAAAGATGCCACAATCTATTATATGGGTCCCTCTCCCGCCAGAGAAGGCAGGGCAATCGGATCGGCGGGCCCTACAACAGCAAGCCGCATGGATAAATATGCCCCAAGGCTGCTTGATCTGGGTGAAAAAGCAATGATAGGCAAAGGAAAGCGTACAAAAGAAGTGATTGACGCCATGAAGCGCAACAAGGCCGTTTATTTTGCAGCGGTAGGAGGCGCAGGGGCGCTTTTATCGAAATGTATTGTAAAATCTGAAACGGTATGCTATGAAGATCTGGGTGCAGAGGCGATACTGAAGCTGGAAGTTGAGAATTTTCCTGTTATTGTGGTAATTGACAGGGATGGGAATAATCTGTATGAAACGGCGATTAAAGAATACCGGACATTGTAGAGATTATAGTAGTTTGATTTTATAAATATAAAAATAGCCCGGCTATACGAAATTCTGGGTTACTGTTTATATCTACTCTGGACAAACGGGCGCTTGGTGGGTTAAGGAACACGGATTGACAAAAATTAACATTTTTTTTATAATAAAGCAGGAAGTACAAGAAAATAAAAAAGTTGAAGAAATTAGGAGGGGTATTGTTTATGGAACACCATGAAACGAATCAAAATGAAACGCAGACTGTTTACGGAAAGCCGGAAGCCTCCGGTTCGCAGGGAGAGGCATTCCCATATCAGTCTGCCCCGCAGCAGAGCCAGAATCGGGAAAATGTTATCGCGGGCATTGTAGGAGCATTTCTCTTTTCCCTGATTGGCGGCGTTTTGTATTTTATTATCTATCAGTTTGGATATATTGCCGGAATCTGCGGCCTGATTACCGTTGTGCTGTCTTCTTTCGGATATCAGCTTTTTTCCGGCAGGAAGAATTCGTTAAAAGGCGTCTTTATTTCTGTCATTATGTCTGCTCTGTCTATTGTGCTTGCAGAATACCTGGGGCTTTCTTATGCATTTTATGATGTATACCGGATGGAAATTTCCGCTCCGTTTACTTTTTTTGACGCGGTTCGGATGACGCCGGAAATTTTGGAGGAATCAGAGGTTATGGCAGCTTTCGTGAAAGATTTGGGCATCGCTTTTGCTCTGGGAGCTGTAGCTTCTTTTAGCAATATCCGTAATGCTGTTGCGGAAAGCCGCAGCCGATAACCGCTGTATATTGCTTACAGGCGGGCTTGAGATCAAGGAACCGATGGTATAAACTGACTGCGGTCAAGACCATCGGTTTTTTTGTACCAACATCTGGGCTGAACTGTTACTCATGGTATTATAAAGTTTTCACATTAAGATTGCTATTTTCCACTCTGCCATGATACAATGGGTCATATACGCTGCAGGCGACAGGGGGTATTATATTGAAGATTATAAAACGAAGCGGTGAAGAAGTAAAATTTGACATTACTAAGATAATTGCGGCTGTCTGTAAGGCAAATAAAGAAGTAGAGCCTATAGATCGTCTGAAGACAGAACAGATACACACGATTGCACAGAATGTGGAAGAAATCTGCAGGCAGTCTATCCGTGCTATGAATGTAGAGGAAATCCAGGATGAAGTAGAAGATGAGATTATGAAGGCAGGCGCGTATCATGTGGCAAGAACTTATATTACATATCGTTACCGCCGCCAGCTGGTTCGTCAGTCCAATACAACGGACAGCCAGATTATGACCATAATAGAGAGTCAGAACGAAGAAGCCAAGCAGGAAAATTCCAATAAAAATCCTCTTCTGGCGTCTACCCAGAGAGATTATATGGCCGGAGAAGTCAGCAAAGATATTACAAGACGGTTTCTTTTGCCGCCAGCCGTCTGGGAAGCACATGAAAAAGGTCTGATTCATTTTCATGACGCAGATTATTTTGCACAGCATATCCATAACTGCTGTCTGGTAAATCTGGATGACATGCTGCAGAATGGAACCGTGATCAGCGAGACTAAAATTGACAGGCCCAATTCTTTCTCGGTTGCCTGTATTGTGGCTTCCCAGATTATTGCGCAGGTGGCGTCCAGCCAGTATGGCGGGCAGTCAGTCAGCGCTTATCATCTCTCTAAATTTGTTGCGGCATCCAGAAGCAAATTCAGAAAAGAGGTAAGGGAAGAATTTGAATCGTCAGGACTTCCTCTGGAAGAAGAACAGATTAACAGAGTAGCTGAAGAACGTGTGAAGAAAGATATTGACAAGGGCGTCCAGACCATTCAGTATCAGGTCGTGACACTGATGACTACCAATGGACAGGCTCCTTTTATTACATTGTTCTTATATTTAGGTGAAGCGCCGGAAGGACAAGAGAGATCCGATCTTGCTATGGTAATCCGTTCGGTATTGAACCAGAGAATCCTTGGCGTAAAAAATGAGGCAGGTGTTTATATCACTCCGGCGTTTCCAAAACTAATATATGTGCTGGAAGAAGAAAATATTACAGAAAACAGCCCTTACTGGGATGTTACCTGCCTTGCGGCGGAATGTACCGCAAAGCGCATGGTACCTGATTATATATCGGCAAAAGTGATGAAAGAACTCAAACAAGGCAATGTATATACCTGTATGGGATGCCGGTCATTTTTGACAGTGTATCAAGATGAATCCGATCAGTTCAAATTTTATGGCAGATTTAATCAGGGAGTCTGTACGATCAATCTGGTGGATATTGCCTGCTCCTCCCAGGGAGATTTTGATGAATTCTGGAAAATATTTGATGAACGCCTGGAATTGTGCTATCAGGCTCTGATGGCAAGGCATAACCGCCTGAGGGGCACCAAATCAGATATTGCGCCGATTTTATGGCAGTATGGAGCGTTGGCGCGTTTGAAAAAAGGAGAAACGATTGACCGGCTTTTGATGAATGGATATTCTACGATATCTCTGGGTTATGCGGGGCTTTGTGAATGTGTGTACTATATGACGGGCAAATCCCACACCGATCCTTCCGCTACGCCTTTTGCGCTGGAAGTAATGCAGCATCTGAATGATGCCTGCGCGAAGTGGAAAGCAAAGGAGCAGATCGATTTTTCCGTATATGGCACGCCGTTGGAATCGACGACGTATAAGTTTGCGAGGAGCCTGCAGAAAAGATTTGGGATGATCAAAGGAGTTACAGATAAGAATTATATTACGAATTCTTACCATGTACATGTAACGGAAGAAATCAATGCCTTTGAAAAGCTGACGTTTGAAGCGCAATTCCAGAAACTTTCTCCGGGAGGAGCTATCAGCTATGTGGAAGTTCCGGATATGAAGGAAAATATTCCGGCAGTGCTTGCAGTGATGCAGCATATCTATGAACATATTATGTATGCGGAATTGAATACCAAAAGTGATTACTGCAGTCTGTGCGGATACGATGGGGAGATTCAGGTTATTATGGATAAACATGGCAAACTGGCCTGGGAATGCCCGAACTGTGGGAATCGGGATCAGAATACGATGAGCGTTGCCAGACGTACCTGCGGCTATATCGGAACTCAGTTCTGGAATCAGGGCAGGACGCAGGAAATCAAAGAGAGGGTATTGCATTTATGAAAAATAAAGCTCTTTATCTCTGAAGCATAAAATGATATAATAAAGACTGATTTTATATGGCATTTTTTAAATACACTCTGACAGTGCATATATGGAGGGGATATGAAACATAATTTGAAATTAAAGGGCAGGCTGAGATCCTATCTGAATTCGCCGATGTATCTGACCGCTCTTCTGTTTTGCCTGAATATACCGATTTATTTTGACAGTATAAGAGCCGGCACCATTGTAACAGGATTTCTGGTGATTTATTTTTTATGTGTGTTTACTTCTTATATGCGGAACAGGCCGATTCTGATGAAAGAACTGATCAGTTTTGCTACACAGTATGCGACTGTGCAGAAGAGTCTTCTGGATGATTTTGAGGTTCCATACGCTCTTTTGGACAGAAATGGCAAAATACTGTGGATCAACAAAAAGTTTTCAGAAATTACCGGCAAAAATAAAGAATACCACAAATCGGTGTTCAGTATATTTCACACGATTACCAAAGAACAGCTTGCCAGTGAAGAAGAAGTAATCCACGTCCGCATTGAATGGAAAGAGCGGATTTTCCGGGCGGAAATGAACCGGATCTATTTTGACATTATGACAGATGAGAACAGTCTGATTGAAATCGAAGAAGAAGGTCAGTGTCTGATTGCCCTGTATCTGTTTGATGAAACGGAATTGAACCAGTCGCGCAAAGAAAACCAGGATCAGAAACTGGTATCTGCCCTGGTATATATCGATAATTACGAAGAGGCGTTAAACAGTATTGAAGATGTAAAACGTTCTCTGTTATCTGCGTTAATTGACCGCAAGGTAAATAATTACTTTTCCAAAGTAGACGCGCTGGTCCGCAAAACAGAAAAAGATAAATATTTTGTAGTTTTTAAATACAAATATCTGCAGAAACTGGAAGAAGATAAATTTAGCCTGATGGAAGAGGTCAAAAACGTAAAAGTAGGAAATGAGATGGCGGTTACGTTAAGCATCGGCGTCGGCATTGACGGGGATGAGTATAAAAGCAGTTATGAGCATTCGAGAATGGCGATTGATCTGGCATTGGGACGCGGCGGCGATCAGGCTGTCATACGGGAAGGGGAACGTATCGCCTATTATGGAGGCAAATCCCAGACAGTGGAGAAAAATACCCGTGTCAAAGCGCGGATCAAAGCCCACGCATTGCGTGAGACGCTGGAAAGCCGGGAAAATGTCATTATTATGGGTCACAACATCAGCGACGCGGATTCTTTTGGCGCGGCGATAGGGGTTTACTGTGCGGCAAAAGTACTGAATAAAAAAGCGCAGATTGTGTTAAATGAGGTTACATCTTCCCTGCGTCCTCTGAAGGAATGTTTTACGCCGGAAAAAGGATATCCGGAAGATTTGTTTATCAACAGTGAACGCGCGATGGAGATTATTACACGCAATACACTGATTATGGTTGTGGATACCAACCGTCCCAATTATACGGAATGCCCGCAGCTATTAGAGCGTGGCAATGCGGTGGTGGTATTTGATCATCACCGGCAGAGCAATGAAGTGATTCAGAACCCGATTTTATCTTATATCGAACCGTACGCATCTTCTACCTGTGAAATGATTGCGGAGGTGCTGCAGTATTTTGCGGAAAATATTAAATTAGAACCCAGTGAAGCAGATTGTATTTATGCTGGAATTTTAATTGATACCAATAACTTTATGACAAAAACAGGTGTACGGACGTTTGAGGCTGCGGCATATCTGCGGCGCTGCGGCGCGGAAGTGACAAGAACCCGCAAACTATTAAGAAACGATATGGGAGCTTATAAGGCAAGGGCGGAAGTTGTCCGTCATGCGGAAGTTTACCGCGGCGCCTTTGCGATTTCTGTCTGTCCGAGTAAGATGGAGAGCCCTACGATTGTAGGCGCGCAGGCGGCGGACGAACTGCTGAATATTATCGGCATCAAAGCTTCGTTCGTATTGACCGAATATCAGAATAAAATTTTTATCAGTTCCAGATCGATTGATGAAATCAATGTGCAGATTATTATGGAGCGGCTGGGCGGCGGCGGTCATTTAAACGTAGCGGGCGCACAGCTAAATTGTACACTTTCAGAGGCAAAACGCCGTCTGCAGGATACATTGGATCAGATGCTGGAAGAAGGAGGAATAGAGATATGAAAGTAATTTTATTAGAAGATGTAAAAGCATTGGGCAAGAAGGGTGAAATTGTAACGACCAGCGACGCGTATGCCAGAAATGTTTTATTTTCAAAAAAACTGGCGTTGGAGGCCAATAATAAAAATCTGAATGATTTAAAACTAAAACAGAAGCATCAGGAAAAAGTGGAGGAAGAAAACTTTGAAGCTGCGAAAGAACTCGCTGCCAAATTGGAAGGATTAAAAGTCGAAGTCAGGATCAAGACAGGAAAAGGAGGCAAAACTTTTGGCTCTGTTTCCACGAAAGAAATCTCAGCTGCGGCAAAAGATCAGCTGAATCTGGATTTGGATAAGAAAAAAATGATATTAGAGGAGCCGATCAAAAGCCTTGGAATGCATGAGGTACCGATTCGTCTGCATTCTAAGATAACTGGTACGATCCGGGTACATGTCAGCGAAGAATAATCACTGGAACAGTTCAATGAAAGGTGTATAAAGTCATGGAAGAAGCTATTATAAAGCGGATGATGCCAAACAGCCTGGAGGCAGAACAGTCCGTAATTGGATCAATGATCATGGATAAAGATGCGGTTGTGACGGCTTTGGAAATGCTTTCACCGGAAGATTTTTATCATCAGCAGTATGGGCTGCTGTTTTCTGCGATAGCGGATTTATTTAATGCTGGAGGAATCATTGATCTGATTACCCTCCAGAATAAATTAAAGGCGATGAATGTGCCGCCGGAAATCACGAGCCTTGAATTTGTAAAGGATTTGGTTACAGGGGTACAGACTTCTGCCAATATCAAATCCTATGCGCAGATTGTCAAAGATAAATCGCTGATGCGCCGTCTGATCAAGGTGACGGAAGAAATCGGAAATGACTGTTATCTGGGAAAAAAAGATCTGGAAGACATCCTGGCAGATACGGAAAAAAACGTGTTCAATCTTCTTCAGAACCGAGGCGGCGGGGAATTTACACCGATTAAGGAAATTGTGCTAAATGCTTTGGAGAAAATCGAACAGACTTCCAAATCTCTTGGAAATGTGACAGGAATTCCTACTGGTTTTGTAGATTTGGATTATAAAATGGCAGGACTGCAGCCTTCGGATTATATTCTGGTCGCTGCGCGTCCTTCTATGGGAAAAACGGCATTTGTACTGAATATTGCACAATATGTCGCGTTTCATGAATCGATTCCAACAGCTATATTTAGTCTGGAAATGTCCAAGGAGCAGCTTGTAAACCGTTTGTTTGCCTTAGAATCCAGGGTAGACGCCCAAATACTTCGCTCCGGCAATTTAACTGATTCCGATTGGGAAAAACTGATCGAAGGCGCAGGAGTAATTGGGAATTCCAGGCTTTTAATAGACGATACGCCAGGAATTTCCATTTCAGAACTCAGAAGCAAATGCCGGAAATTTAAACTGGAGTATGATTTAAAACTGATTATTATTGATTATCTGCAGCTGATGTCCGGCAATGGCAGATATGATTCCAGACAGCAGGAAATCTCAGATATCTCAAGATCCTTAAAAGGGCTTGCAAGGGAACTGAATGTGCCTGTGATTGTGCTGTCTCAGTTGAGCCGTGCAGTAGAACAGCGCCCTGAACACAGGCCGATGCTTTCTGATCTCAGGGAATCCGGCGCAATTGAGCAGGACGCCGATGTGGTTATGTTTATTTACAGGGATGATTATTATAATAAAGATTCCGATATTAAAGGGATTGCTGAGATTAATATAGCCAAGCAGAGAAACGGCCCGATTGGAACGATCAACCTCGTTTGGCTGCCTCAGTTTACGAAATTTGCCAATATGGAGAAATAATCCGAGAATCCTGTCAAAACTGCCCGACCAAAATTCATTGCGAATTGTTCTATTCTCTTCTATAATGAAATAGAGAGAATCAGGTTTCTTTTGAGGCCAGAGGAAGGAGGCAGTATATGGACAAGCTACGTTATATGATTTCTGATGCCGCAAATCTGGTAAATGTAGAAGCACACGTTTTGCGTTACTGGGAAGAAGAGCTGGAACTCGAAATTCCCCGAAATGAAATGGGGCATCGCTATTATACAAATGAGAACATACAGCAATTCCTTAAGATAAAAGAGTTAAAAGAACAGGGATACCAGTTAAAAGCAATTAAGCTGGTAATCCACAGCGGGAAGAATCCAGAGGAAGCCGCCGATCTTACCAATGCGGCCCTGGTGGAGAAAAACGCCAGTCATCCTGCAGCTGACAATCATACGGGGTATGCATCCCCGGAAGAAAAGATGGCGCAGTTCCGTATTTTAATGAGCGGAATTGTAAAAGAAGCCCTGGCAGAGAATAATGAGGATCTCGGCAGAGAAGTGGGCGAACATGTCGGCGACCGTGTATTAAAGGAGATGAATTACCTGATGCGGGAACAGGATGAGCAGGAGGAAGAACGCTTCCGCAAACTGGATGCGGCGATTCGGGAACTGCATGGCAAGAAATTAAAAGGCAGAGCCAAGAAGAAAGAAGCCCGTCGTTTGTTTGCAAAAAAAGAAGTGACCACTACGACTACATAGGATAAGATATCCCCATAAGAAATTGATTCTTATGGGGATATTTTCTGTCTTATTTCTTTCTCATCTGATCTACGGTTTTATCTGAAATCTCAAATTCCACGCAACCCATATACATCGGCGCAACATCGCCTTCGTTAAAGCAGATAACAATGTTTCCATTTTCATTCAGATAGAATGAAGTTTCGTCTGTAATCTGTTTAAAGTTCCACTCTTCTATTTCATCATCCAGCCAATAATAGATATTTTCATCTTGTTCCATTTGCTCTTTCATTTGTTTTTTGATATTTTCGCTAATGGCAGTAATGTAGTCCTCATTTTCTTTGAAAAGATCCTTCAGAAGAATCCGCTCTCCGGTTTTTAAGTCTATTGTGTAAAAATAGTCCCATTCAGCGCCGCTTCCCGCTCCCTGGTAGCAGATTAATTTTAACGTAAAATAATCTTCTTTTACAGCAATTGTTTCATAATTGACAATAATATCCTGATAGCCTTCCTGATCTTTCATATTTGTCTCAAATTCTTCTACAATTTTATCGGTGATTTCTTTGATCTCCTGATTGATCTCATCTGTGGTCTTTTTCAGGATTTCAACATCTGTTGCGTCTTCTGCGATCAGTTCCGGTACAGTAACATCTGCACTGTGCCTGTCGTCTTCATATTGGTAATTCCGGAACGTTACGGCATCTACCAGCCTGCCTACAATAGGAATGCTGCTCATGGCATAAGCGGCCTCTTTTGAAATATTCGGAGGAAGAATTAAAATCGCTGCAATTGCTGCTGCTGCCGCAATCCATCTGGCTCTGCGCATATTTTTTCCTGCTGTTGTTTTTTTAGCGTTTGATATATTTTTTTTCATTTGTTCCACCTGCTCCTTTGTCATTTGAATTTGTTTGTAGGAATCTTTTAAGTTCTGCATTTTTTCCTGATCCATTTTATACACCCTCCTTACTAGCTTCTATTGTGATGTATCAGATAATTCCAGTTTTAGTTTTTTTAAACCACGGTACAGACGGCTTTTGATGGTATTTATATTTTCTTCAAGGATTTCTGCTATTTCTTCAAACGTCAATTCTTCAAAATATTTCAGTTCGATAACGGCTTTGTCTTTCGGCTGCATATTGTCCAATGCCCGTTTTAAGTCAATGTCTTCATACTGATCTTTTTTGCCTTCTTCCATACCGATTTCATCCAGTGAAATACAGGTTCCCTGTTGGATAAAACGGAAAATTTCATTAAGCATAATGCGGTAGATCCAGGTTGCTGCAAATTCTTTTTTCTTTAATGAGCTGCTGTTTGATATTGCTTTACAGGCGCCGGTCTGGACGATGTCGAATGCGTCTGCTTCATTATGTACGTAACTGTATGCGAGACGATAATAGCTGTTGTAGTTTTCCAGCAGAAGCTGTTCAATCTTTTGTAAGTTTTTATTTTTTTCCGGAAAAAACATGGAATTTTTCACCTCCTTATAGATTAGACATTTCTTGGCGGCAGAAAGTTTCATATGGGTTGAAAAAAGTTAAGGTCGGTTTCAGTCAGCCCGCAGAGTGACCGTTCCCAGCGGTATGATAACCTCGTCACGGAATTTCTGATAGACGCCCTCCATGAACGCAAAATTCAACTTGGCCGCACCGTATTTATGGATAATTATGTAAAGGCATGGGAACAAAATCCCGAAAAGGGAGAAATGTAACTAATTGGATTATATTCATTGTATACTTTTCAAATTATACTTGAAATTTATCAAAGATCAAATTATAATACCTGTGGATAAAAAGGAGAAATACAAATGATTAATAAGAAAGTATTGTTTATACTAACAGCATTGCTTGCTTTGTCGATGACAATGATATCCTGTGGCATAAATCCGGGGGCTGTTGATACAATTGCTTCAGCAAAGATGAAAGATACAGAGGAAGTAACAACAAGTTCAGTACAGGAAATAGAACTGGAAACAGAGACTGATACAGAAACAGAATCCGAACAAATGGATCAAAATGAAGAAAATGCGAAATCTGAGACTCAAGAAGCAAATGTATCCGAAGATAATACGGAGAATGAAACAGAATCGGAGCAGCCAAAGGCAGCAACTGTGTCTGCTGATTTTGCTACAGAAGAAATATCAAATGAATCGTCAGACTGGGGACTTTCATTTGGCAGTGAAGGTGAGATTCCTGTTGGAAACGCCAGTGCGGAAGATTTGAGGAAATATAATGCGTATTATACCGGGGATACCAGTGAAAAAGTAATATATATTACCTTTGATACCGGGTATGAAAACGGTAATACAGGAAAAATTCTGGACGCTTTGAAAAAGCATAATGCCGAAGCTGCTTTTTTTGTCGTAGGAAATTTCCTTGAGACAAATCCTGATCTAGTAAAACGGATGTGGGAAGAAGGGCATATTGTAGCGAATCATATGTATGATCATCCGGATATGGAAGAAATTAATGATATCGCGTCATTTCAGAAAGAAGTGGATCAGGTAGCTAATCTCTATAAAGAAATTACCGGCGAGGAAATGCTTCTTTATTACCGTCCGCCTTCCGGTCAATATAATGCATGGAACCTGAATCTTGCAAAACAGCTTGGCTATAAGACATTTTTCTGGAGCCTTGCCTATGTAGACTGGCTGGATGATAACCAGCCAACCCATGAGGAAGCGTATGATAAACTTCTGACACGCGTTCATCCAGGGGCAATCGTATTGCTGCACAGCACTTCAAAAACAAATGCTGAAATTATGGATGATCTGCTGACAAAATGGGAAGAGATGGGGTATACATTTGGTTCGCTTTCAGATATTAAATAAGAATATAAACGGCCTGCCGGAATGCCAACTGCATTCCGGCAGGCTCATTTTTTATATTGTTATGATATTGGAAAATCCTATCTGCTGTTTGCAGGTTCGATATGAATATCTTTTCCTTTGATCTTCACACGTTTCATGGATGCTAACACCTGATTGGCATGTTCCTGGGGAACTTCCACGAAGGTGAATTTATCATACATATCAATTGCGCCTACAACATCTCCAGGTATCCCGGATTCCCCGGCAACGGCCCCTAAGATATCTCCTGTTTTTATTTTCTGTTTTTTTCCAATATTGATAAAGAGACGTACCATGCCCTCTTCTGCCCCAGTATCCCCGAAGCTATAGCTGCCGCCGGCTTTGTAGCCGGTTGTTCCGGAGCCTGTTTCGCCAAGTTCCTGTTTCAGGAATGCAGCTGCGATATCCATTGCCGTATAATCCGATTCATTGATTTGTTTTTCAATAAAATTGATCATGCTTCGAAGATCTTCTTCTTCGATAATGGTTGCAATATTGTCCATGATCTTTTCGGCTTTGATCTGCGCTACATCCGCAGAGGAAGGGATTGGCTGGGCGTAGATTTTTGTTTTGCAGTAGCGCATAATATCTTTTAGTTTATATACTTCTTTGCCCTTGACAAAGCTGAATGCTTTTCCGGTTCTTCCTGCACGTCCGGTCCGGCCTATGCGGTGTACATAATATTCATCGTCCTGGGGAATATCGTAATTGAATACGGCTTCCACATCATCGATGTCAAGTCCCCTTGCCGCTACGTCCGTAGCGATTAAAATATCAGTTTTTCCTTTTCGGAAATTTGCCATAACACGATCCCGCTGCGCCTGTTTCATATCGCCATGAAGGCCTTCTGCGAAATATCCGCGGAGCGTCAGTTCTCTTGCAAGCTCATCTACCATTCGCTTGGTGTTGCAAAATACAATCGAGCCTTTTGGATTGTAATAATCTAAGAGCCTGGACAATACATCTGTCTTGTCTTTTCGCTTTACATCAAAATAATATTGTTCGATATTGGATACGGTCAGTTCTTTTTTTACAACTTTGATCGTAACTGCATCGTGCTGGTATTTTTTGGTGATTTCCAGAATTGGCTTTGGCATGGTTGCGGAAAAAAGAACGGTCTGGCGCTCTTGGGGAATGTATTCCAGGATCGTTTCGATATCTTCGCGAAAGCCCATGTTCAGCATTTCATCTGCTTCATCAAGTACAATTGTGTGTACGTCCTCGCAGCGTATGGTTTTTCTGCGGAGATGATCCATAATACGTCCGGGGGTGCCTACGATTACCTGAACGCCCCCCTTTAAGGAGCGAATCTGTTTCGTGATATCCTGTCCGCCATAGACGGGCAGAATTTTGACGCCATGGAGATATTTTCCAAGATTGCGAAGCTCTTCTGCAACCTGGATGGCAAGTTCCCTTGTGGGGGATAAAATCAGTGCCTGTGTTTTTTTGTAAGAAGGGTCGGTTTTCTGCAGGAGTGGAATACCGAATGCTGCTGTTTTGCCGGTTCCGGTCTGAGCCTGTCCGATTACATCAATCCCGCTCATTACCATAGGGATAGCCTGTGCCTGAATCGGTGTGGTTTCTTCAAATCCCATCTCCTCAATGCCGCGTAAAATCTGGGGCATTAGCCCCAGTTCATCAAATCTGACTGTTTCCATAAAAATCCTTTCTCTGTTTGATTAGCTGTTCCTTTTCGTTTCTGTTTAGCTGTTTAATCTGTGCTTCACGCCGCATTGCCTCCTGTTTGGTGTCTGCTTTCTCTAAATAAACCAGTTTTACTGGCGTTCGGGAACGGGTATATTTTGCACCTTTTTTGGAATTGTGTGCCAAAATCCGCTGTCTGATATTATTCGTCCATCCGGTGTAATAGGTTCCGTCGCTGCACTCTACAATATATGTATAATTGATCTCTGTCTGTTTATTCATAAGGCTTACCGTCCTGATGCACAATCAATTTTACAGTTTAGCCTCCGGGTAAACTGTAATAGAAAATTAAGTTGCTGTTCCTGCCGTATTGTGTACTATTGGATGCGTTTTCAATCCTGGAGTATCAGACTATTGCGAAAAACAAGGTATTTCATAGGCCAAATACCATTATCAGGCACACATGGGCTAAAACAGCTGCAAATTTCGTACTGTTACACAGCTAACGTTTATTATACGTTTCACACTCTCAAAAAACAAGAAAAATATTCCATAAAAATAATCTGTAAAATATAGGTAGTATATAGTGAATATATATATGAAATAGAAGTAGCCGGGAAGCTGCAGCGAAATCACGGAAAAAACAAAGGAGATATCGGGCTTCCCGACAGCTCCTCTGTTACAGTGTTTATTCGTGAAAGAATTCCACCGGATCTACCGGAGCGCCGTCTTTTTCCAGTGAAAAATAGAGATTGCTTCCTTCCAGGGAATAGTATTTGGTAGGTTCGCTGACAAAACCTATGGTATTGCCGGATTCCAGATAGGCACCGACTTCATACGGAACCTCTTTTAGCTGTCCATAAATCGCTGTATAGCCGTCACCAATATCCATTGTAACCGTACATCCGGTTACTTCATTTGTGGAAATATCTGTGATTTTCCCATTTGCGGCAGCTTTTACTTTGTCATTGACACTTCCAGAAATAATCACTGCCGGATTGTATTTATACTGATCTAAAGTCGAAAAATATACGGTCTGATCCATACTGTAATCCAGAATCACAGAGCCTTCTACCGGCCAGAGCAGTCCGGCATCCGTATTAAAATGCAGTTCTACTTCTGCGGCAGGCTGCGGTGCAGCGGTTTCTACTGTTTCCGGCTGTTCAACTGGCTCTGTCATTACTTCTGGTTCTTTTGCGATTTCTTCTGCAATTTCCGTTTCACTGTCTGTTTCTTCCGCTGCTTCTTCTGCTGGTTTTACAGTGTTTTTTGTGTCCGTTTTTGTGTCTGTTTTTGTGGTATCTTTTTTGGGCTTGATTACGGTAGAAGCTTTTGTTGTCTGGCGTTTTTGTATTGGTTCTTCCGTTTCCGTATCTGTGAGCGCAATCTGTTTTGTTTCTGTTTTTTCGGGTTCTTCCGCTACTGTCTGCTGCTCTGGTTCTTGCTCTGTTTTCTTACCATCCCGAAGCATTACCATGCCCGTAAGTCCCAGGACTGCAGCCAGCAGGCATACAGCAGCTATTTTATATTGGTTTCTCCGAAAAAAATTTCCTCTTCTCATATTATCACCATCCATAGTCATTCTTTTTGCCGGTTACCATTCAGTAACATTTGCTGACTATAGTCTGTGCGTATTTTAGAGTTTTATTCAATCATATTGCGTAACAAATTCGATTCCTGCAAAATAATATTTCAGAATATCCTTATATTCATATCCTTCTGACGCCAGCTGGTTCGCCCCATACAGGCTAAGGCCCAGTCCGTGTCCCATACCTTTTGTGATAACACGTATTTTCCCGTCCGTTTCTTTGAGCGAAAATGCTGAGGAATTCCAGTTATATAAAAGCCGGATTTCTTCTCCCGAATAAGGTTTGCCGTCAATGGTAAACTCAGTTACGTAACCCGCCTGATCTTTTCCGGTAATGGAAATTTTGGAATATACATCTTCCGGACTTAATCCGGAGAAAATTTCACCGCCCTTCTGGATAAATTGTTCCGGTGTATAAAACATAACTTTTAAAAATTCTTTGGATGTAATATCCATTCTGGAATCTGCGCTTTTCAGATAAGGAAATTCTTCACTGCCGTAGAGAGCTGCTGCGTCCCTGGTATACCCTGCGCTGCATCGGTGAAAGTCAGCCTGGATATAGGAGCCGCCGCAGGTCATTGTCACACCTCTTGTTTCTTTGATACAGGTTTCTAGCAGACTGAAATTTTCTGAAAAATTTTCCTGTCCCCACATTTTAAGCATTTCACTTTTGGTCAGGCCTTCCGGCAGGTTTTCTCCTATTTCGATTGCGCGAAGACAGTTTGTCCGGGCAATGACAGTCTGGGCTTTCATAGCTTCCTTATTTGTATCCATGGAAATTTCATTTGCCACAATTCCCGTTAAAATATCTTCATCAAGCTCGCTTTCCTCTGTCCCGATTTCTGCTGCCGATTCCTGGCTAATAAAATAATTATCGCCATTTCCCTGAATCAGAAGTGTAAATACAATGGGAATTAGTATAAAAAATGCGATTCCGCAAAAAATACGGTATAAAAAATGCTTCATAGAACAATTATATGAAGCATTTTTACAGAATATGTATCAAAGAGGAATGGGACTGCAATTGGCGAATCAGGAAATATGGCGGATTCTGTTGCTTAATGCGGCAAATTGTTCTAATGTCAGCGCTTCGCCGCGGATATTTGCCGGTACGCCAAGAGAAAGAATGCTTTTTTGTATCTGCTCTTTGGAAGCAGGAATATTGCCGGCATTGTTCAGTCCGTTTGCAAGTGTTTTTCTCCGCTGGTTGAAGGAAGCCCGGATCATGCGAAACATCAGGGATTCGTCTTCTACGGATACCGGAGGAGCCTGATGTTTGGTAAGGCGGATCACAGCGCTTCCTACATTAGGCCGCGGCATAAAGCAGTTTGGGGGAACGTTTGCTACGAGTTGTGGTCTGGCATAATATTGTACGGCTAAAGACAGCGCGCCGTAGTCTTTGCTTCCAGGCTCTGCCTGCATACGGTCAGCCACTTCTTTTTGCACCATAACGGTGATGCTGTGAGCCGGAACATGGTTTTCAAAAAGACCCATAATAATCGGCGTAGTGATATAATATGGGAGATTTGCAACAATTTTGATCGGTTTTCCACTGTTTTTCTGTTGAACCAGGTGGATAAGATCTGTTTTTAAAATATCTTTGTGGATAATCTCTACATTTTGATAATCACTTAACGTTTCATTCAGAATCGGAATTAAATTTTTGTCTATTTCCACTGCGGCTACTTCTCTGGCATATCTGCACAGATATTGCGTCATCGTACCGATTCCCGGCCCGATTTCCAGAACAAAATCCTCCTGGTTAATGTCTGCAGCCTGTATAATTTTATCCAGTACATGGGAATCGATCAGAAAGTTCTGGCCGAATTTTTTCTGGAAATTGAAATTGTATTTTTGCAGAATTGCAATAGTATTTTTGGGGATGCTTAAGTCTGTTGCCATAAAAACCTCACTTGATTTGTATCCAAAATAGTTGCTGTCGTTACTGTTTCTTTAGGATAGCATAGGGGGATGGAAAATGCAATGAAGCGTTTCTTTTCATATCCAATGTCTGTTATTTAAACACAAACCGGATCCTTTGCCGCAGGCAAACTTTATATGAGCCGGATTCTGTAATAGTGGATCCGTAAGGCTGAACTGTTACATATTTTTAGAACAAATATTCGTATTCGCTTGCAAAACAAATAGTTATGTGCTATTATAACTAAGAACATTTGTTTGAAAAAGGAGATACCGTATGGATACAATTACAAAATTTCAGAACAGGAAAAGCGAAATTTGCGCTATGCCGCAAAATTCTTCTCCATCTGCCCGCTTGTCTCCGACGATTATGGAGAAACTGACCATTCTTACAGACGCGGCGAAATACGATGTTGCCTGTACTTCCAGCGGCATTGACAGGCGCGGGGATGGTACCGGAATTGGCAATACTCTGTCCTGCGGTATCTGTCATACCTTTGCAGCGGATGGACGCTGCGTTTCGCTGTTGAAAATATTATTTACCAATGAATGTATTTTTAATTGCGCTTATTGTCAGAATAACTGTAATTCGGATATTCCGCGCGCGACGTTTACTCCGGAAGAGATTTGTACGCTTACCATAGAATTTTACCGCAGAAATTATATTGAAGGATTATTTTTAAGTTCCGGAATTATTGTAAGCCCCGATTATACGATGGATTTGATTTATCAGGCGCTTTACCGATTGCGGACAGTTTATCGTTTTCAGGGGTATATCCATGTGAAAGCCATACCGGGCGCAGATCCTCTTTTGATCGAGAAAGCCGGATTTCTGGCAGACCGTATGAGTATTAATCTGGAACTTCCGACCAGCGAAGCCTTGCGCAGGCTGGCTCCCTGCAAATCCCGGAATACGATTTTAAAGCCCATGCGCCAGATACAAAACAGCATTATTCACAATAAAAATGAGATTATGCTGTATGACAAAACCCCGCGATTTGTTCCGGCCGGACAGAGCACACAGATGATAATTGGAGCCACGCCGGAGAGTGATTTTCAGATTATGAGCGTAGCGGAAGGACTTTATCAGAAGTTTGATTTAAAGCGGGTATTTTATTCTGCGTTTATCAATGTAACTGATAATGCCGACCTCCCGGCTCTGCCAGGCGGGCCGCCTCTGCTGCGGGAACACAGGCTGTATCAGGCGGACTGGCTGCTGCGGTATTATCATTTTACGGTTGGGGAACTGCTTTCGGAAGACAAACCGAATTTTAATATATATCTCGACCCAAAATGTGACTGGGCGCTGCGTCATCTGGAATATTTTCCAGTTGAGATTCAAAAGGCAGATTATAAGACGCTGCTTCGTGTTCCCGGCATAGGAGCAAAGTCTGCGAAACGCATTGTAAAGGCGAGACGCGGCAGCAGGCTGGACTTTGCAGATTTAAAAAAGATAGGCGTTGTATTAAAACGGGCGCTTTACTTTATTACCTGTTCCGGGCGTATGATGTATCCGACAAAGCTGGACGAGGATTATATTCTGCGGAACCTTTTGTCGGATACAAAACAGGTTCCAAGGGAGATAAAGGAGGAAGGCTATCGGCAGATTTCTTTGTTTGATGATGTAAATTTTGGAGGTGATTTAAATGTATGTGTTCCAATGCGAGGATAGTATTGACGGTATATTTACTGGCGTTTATGATGCCTGGGCAAGTCGATACGGACATAAGAATATACGCCTTTCCGCTGATCAGAGCGGTGACATTACGCTGTTTGATGAATATATTATGACAAAGGCAGATTTTGAAAAGAGCCGGAAAGTATCACGGACTCTGCTGCAGCGTCTGGGTGTAGAATTCTATGAGACAATCTGCAGATGCGCTATGGCTGACGGAACCTTGCGAAAGCTCCCGATGGATAAAGCAAACGCTGTCTATCAGACGATTGTTATGGCTCTTGCCCTGCCGGAAGGCGCTAAAGTGCTGGAATATCTGGGAGAGCCTTGTATTGCCTGCATTTTTGAACTTTGCAGGCAGACCAGCAATGAAGGCCATCATCTGATCGAATTTCTGCGGTTTCAGGAATTGAAAAATAAAATTCTGTTTGCCAGAATCCATCCCAAAAATGATGTTCTGCCAATACTAGCGCCCCATTTTACAAACCGACTTCCTCTGGAACATTTTATTATCTACGATGCCGTACATCAGACCGCCGCCGTACACAAGGCTTCCAAATCCTATCTGATTGTAGACGCGTCTTCCATTGATCTTAGTTTGACAGAAGAATATTCTTCGGATGAGGAAGAATTTCGGAGGCTCTGGTGCAGATTTTTTGATACAATCGCCATAGAATCCAGAATTAACCTCAAGCTGCAGATTCAGAACATTCCAAAACGGTTCTGGGCGGATACGGTAGAATTGTAAAAGTTTTGGGTGAATGTCCTGAACTGTTACTGTCCTGCCGCAGGCACATAAAAATTTTCCACATAAATACTGCATTTTCTGACATAGAGTGCTATAATAGATTTTGCTTGATAACTATCATGTGCAGGAGGATTTTATCATGTTAAAAGCGAAAAATCCTGTCAATCCGGGATTGAGCATTATTATTGTGGGATGTGGTAAAGTAGGGACCACGTTGATTGAGCAGCTTAGCAAAGAAGGGCATGATATTACAATTATTGACAGAAATGCCCGCAAAGTTCAGGAAATTGCGAATTTTTACGACATTATGGGACTTGCCGGAAATGGTGCCAGCCATAATGTGCAGTTAGAAGCGGGCATTGAAAGCGCAGATCTGTTTATTGCAGTCACCAATTCAGACGAATTGAACCTGCTCTGCTGTACCGTTGCAAAACAGGTCGGCAATTGCGCCGCGATTGCCAGGGTACGTACACCGGATTACAGCAGCGAAGCAGGATATCTGCGTGAGAAACTGGGTCTTGCAATGATTATTAATCCAGAATTGGAAGCTTCCAAAGAAGCTGCCCGTATTCTGTATATGCCTACTGTTTTAGAAGTCAACTCCTTTGCCCACGGACAGGCAGAGCTGATTAAATTTAAAATACCAAAAGATAATATTCTGGGGGATATTTCGGTTGCGTATCTGGGCCAGAATATTGCGCCGGATATTTTGATTTGCGCGATTGAGCGTAAAGGGGAAGTATATATCCCTTCCGGCGAATTTCATATGCGGGCGGGGGATATTATATCATTTGTCGCCACCCGTAAAATTGCCAGGGACTTTCTGGAAAAAATTGGATTTAAAACACATCAGGTAAAGAATACAATGATTATCGGCGGCGGCAGGGCTGCCTATTATCTTGCAAAGCAGCTCTCAACAATGGGAATTTCTGTCAAGATTATTGAAAAAGAGAGAGAACGTTGTGAGGAATTAAGCGTTCTGCTTCCAAAAGCGATTATTATCAACGGGGATGGCACAGATCCTGAGCTGTTAAAAGAAGAAGGCATTGAATACATGGAATCTTTTGTGGCTCTGACAGGAATTGATGAAGAAAATATTCTGCTTTCTCTGCATGTAGAGCAGGTATCAAATGCAAAAGTAATTACAAAGATCAATCATTTTACATTCAAAGACGTGATTAACCGCCTGGATTTGGGCAGTGTGGTCTATCCCAGATATATCACATCGGAAGCCATTATTGCCTATGTCCGCGCCAAGAAAAATTCCATGAACAGCAATATTGAGACACTGTACCATATGTTTGATCACCGTGTGGAAGCGATTGAGTTTAAGGTCAATGAATCCTCAAAAGTGACGAATATACCATTGATGAAAATGTCTTTAAAAAAGAATCTTCTGGTATCTTTTATTAACCGGAATGGTTCCATATTGATCCCAAGCGGACAGGATTCGATTCAGGTTGGGGATACGGTTATGATTGTGACGACGCATACGGGCTTTAAAGACATTCTGGATATATTGGAATAGCGGGAGGATGCAATGAATAGTTCAATTATTCGGTTTATATTGGGAAATGTACTCAAGATAGAAGGACTGCTTTTGTTTCTGCCTGTGATTGTATCTGGTATTTATGCGGAGCATGAAGGATTTTATTTTGCCGCTGTGGGTGTTGCCTGCCTGCTCTTTGGATTTGGCATGACCAGAAAAAAGCCTGCCAATCAGGTATTTTATTTAAAAGAAGGATGTATTACCACTTCCTTGAGCTGGATTTTACTGAGTTTTTTTGGGAGTCTTCCATTTTATTTAAGCGGAGAAATTCCGTCTTTTACGGACGCCGTATTTGAAACGGTTTCCGGGTTTACCACCACCGGAGCCAGTATTCTAAGTAATGTGGAAGGACTTTCCCACTGTGCGCTATTCTGGCGGAGTTTTACTCATTGGATTGGGGGAATGGGCGTACTGGTATTTCTGATTGCTGTGATACCGCTTAGCGGCGGCTCCCATATTAATCTGATGCGCGCGGAAAGTCCAGGGCCTTCTGTAGGAAAACTGGTTCCTAAAATCCGCTATACAGCACGGATTTTATATATGATTTATTTAGCTATGACAATCGTGGAAGTGATATTTCTGCTTTTTGGCGGTATGAAAGTTTTTGACGCTCTGACAATCAGCTTTGGAACTGCCGGAACCGGCGGATTTGGGATCAGGAATGACAGTCTTGCAAGTTATTCTCCTTATCTGCAGTGGGTTGTTACGATATTTATGGTCTTATTTGGTGTAAACTTTAATGCATATTATCTTTTTCTATTTGGAAAAATGAAAAAGGCTCTGATGATGGAAGAAGTGAGAGTATATTTTTTGATCCTTCTGGCCTCTACGGGGATTATTTTTTTGAATATTTTAAATACCTGTGCGGGAATATTTGATGCATTGACAAAGTCAGCGTTTCAGGTGGGATCGATTATGACGTCTACCGGATATTCTTCCGTGGATTTTGATCTCTGGCCTCAGGCGAGCAAAACCATTCTGATTCTGCTTATGTTTATTGGCGCATGTGCCGGAAGTACCGGAGGCGGAATTAAGGTTTCCCGTATTATTATCTTGATAAAGACGATAGTAAAAGAATTAAATTCTTATATTCATCCAAAGATTATCCGAAAAGTCAAGATCGAAGGGAAACCGGTAGAACATGAAGTGGTCCGATCTACCAACGTTTATTTTATTACGTTTATGGTAATTTTTGCTGCTTCGCTTCTGGCGCTTTCGTTTGAAGGAAAGAGTTTTGCAACAAACTTTACGGCTGTGCTGGCTACGATTAATAATATTGGGCCTGGTCTGGATATGGTTGGACCCGCGCAGAATTTTGGGCATTTTACGGTTCTTTCAAAATATGTATTGATTTTTGATATGCTGGCGGGCCGTTTAGAATTGTTTCCACTGCTGATTCTCTTTCACCCGGAGGCCTGGAAGGAATTGTATACCAAACGATTTACCAAAAGTAATGGATAAATTTAGAAATTCTTTAAAACCTTAACCAAAATTTCCAAATTTATTCAAATAATAAACACAATTTGGCAGTATACTATTAGCAAATAAAAGGAGTTGTAAAGTCCTGCGGGGCTTGGTCGGCTCCGGCAAAAAGCAATCCCTTATGGGTTTTCATATATTTCATACTTTTCTCCTCTCCCTGTAACTGGCTAAAGCCGTTACAGGGACTTTTTTGCGATTACTTCAAGGAACTTCGTTCCATATTTATTACATTTATTTTCTCCAACGCCATTGACTTCCAAAAATTCCTTTCTGGTCTTTGGCTTGCGCGCCGACATATCCTTTAAGGATTTATCACTAAACACAATATATGGAGGAACACGTTCTTCTTTTGCGATTTCTAAGCGCAGCTTCCGCAGCTCGTCAAATAATGCATAATCGTAGTCCATACTATCTGTATGGCTTTTTTTCTTATTTTCATCCTTCTTCTCCTGCTCTTTTGCAACTTTCATCAGAAGCGGTTTCTTATCAAAGACTTCTCTGGAACGATCTGTCAGTTTTACAACTGGATACTGATCACCTGTCACCAGAATATATCCATGATTGCTTAAAAATTGTATGATCTGCCGTATCCGGTACACAGGAACTTCTTTCAGACTGCCAAAGCAGCTGTTGCCTGTCATGCCGTTTTGCTTTAATTTTGCTGAATTGCTTCCATGAAGGGTGTCTGTAATCACTGTCATGCCAAACCGTTGTCCGCAGCTTTTGACACATGAAATAATTGCCTGTGCAGATTCCGTAATATCGAGATCCACAAATTCCGTCAGGCAGTTGGAGCATTTTCCACAATAATTGGAGGTATATTCCCCAAAATAACGGAGAATAAAATCTCTCAGGCATTGATTTGTTGTGCAGTAAAATGTCATTTGTTTCAGACGTTCCTTGTTCCGCTCTTTTATCAGCAAAGTTTCTTCTTTGGTAAACATTTCGTTTTCCACAGGCTGATCGATTAAAAACTGGTTTATCACCACATCATGCGGCGAATACAGTAATATGCAGTTGGCTTCTTCTCCATCCCGCCCGGCTCTTCCTGCTTCCTGATAGTAGCTTTCAATATCCTGCGGCATATTATAATGAATGACAAACCGTACATTTGACTTATCAATTCCCATTCCAAAGGCATTGGTCGCTACCATAACAGGAGATACGTCATATAAAAACTCTTCCTGATTTTTTGCCCGTTCCTGATCGGATAATCCGGCATGATATCTTGTAGCCAGAATCCCATGGCGGATCAGCTTTTCACAGAGCTCTTCTACTGTTTTTCGTGTCAGGCAATAGATAATGCCGCTTTCTGCAGGATGTTCCGTTAGATATGCCATTACTTCACCGAACTTGTCTTTGTTGGTATTCACCTGGTAAAACAGGTTTTTGCGGTCAAATCCAGTGGTAACGATTTCGGGGTTCTGAAGTTCTAAGGAGACTGCGATATCGTCTTTTACTTCTTTTGTCGCTGTGGCTGTAAATGCACTGAGAACCGGACGGTAAGGAAGCGTATGGATAAAATCCGCGATTTTCAGATAGCTGGGTCTGAAATCCTGTCCCCATTGAGATACGCAGTGGGCTTCGTCTACGGTCACCATAGATATGTTTACCTGCAGTGCAAATCGCAGAAAGTCTTCCATCAAAAGTCGTTCCGGCGCTACATAGATAATTTTATATCTGCCTTCTGACGCAAGCTGCAGCGCTTTGCGGTATTGCCCCGGCGTTAAAGTTGCATTCAGATACGCGGCGTGGATGCCTGCCTGATTTAATGTTCCAACCTGATCTTTCATCAGCGAGATTAAAGGTGAAATCACAAGGGTAATTCCCTTCATTAAAAGCGCAGGCACCTGATAACAAAGGGATTTGCCCGCACCCGTAGGCATAATGCCGAATGCGTCTTTTCCCTCCAGCAAAGTATCGATAATCGTTTCCTGCCCATTGCGGAAACTGTCGTATCCAAAGTATTTTTTTAAAATCTGATATTTATCCAAAAGTATTCCTCCCATAGTGCATAATCCTTATAAAATCAGTAAATAATGTTAATGAAAAATAAAAAGAAAAGGAGATCGTTATGATTTTAACAGAACAGGAAAACAGTATCTTAAAAGATTTACAAACGCAGGAAAGAGTTTGTATGGAGCATTATAATCTTTGTGCAAGCACTGCAAAGGACGGTTGCCTGAAGGATTTGTTTACAGAAATTGCAAAAGATGAACAGGAGCATTTTCAGTCTTTAGGAAGAGTAATTAATGGAGAGGCTCCCATGATCAAGCCTGCTCCGGCTGCTTCCAGAGTAGATTCTTATCAGCCGAAGGCAGTGTATAAGGATTCATCCAATCAGGCAGACAAGCAGCATGACGCGCTGCTTTGCTCTGACAGTATCGGAAATGAAAAAATGGTATCCGCTGATTATAATACTCATGTATTTAAATTCGGCAATGGCGAAATCCGTAAACTTTTAAACCATATCCAGACAGAAGAACAGGAACATGCGGAAATGATTTATAAATATAAAAAGGCAAATTCAATGGCTTAATGCAGGGACTGCACTGACCTGCCTGAACTGTTCCAACTGTTACAGTCTGATTTTATAATACCAGATGAAGCGTTTTTATATGCGTTTCATCTGGTATTATAGTATATTTCTTAAAATGGAACAAGTTAAAATATTTCTTCGCTGTTTAATACTTCCCGTTTTACATAAAGAACGCCTTCTTTTCCTGCTCCCATATACCATTTTACAAGGCTCAGATGCATATTTTCAATTTCAATAGCTGTAATTCCCTGGGGATGGACACAGCTTCCCACATTCGCATACAGTTCATTTTTCATCAGATGGGGCCTGTGGGAATGCCCTGCCAGAAGGTAGACATCTTTTTTTTGTGCGATATTTACCATAGAGGTTTCGTATTTTTTTACCTTCCGATAATTTCTGGCGGCATTTGTCGGATCGTTTATGCCAAAGAGTTCCAAAGGCTTCCACAGATACCGTACCAGAAACCGGGAAAGACGCCAGCAGACAGAATTGAAAAAGTCCGCCTGATGGCCATGAATCAGCCAGAGATCTTTTCCGCCTTCCTGATTTTCCAATATAATACTCTCCGGAAGATTGGATTTTAGTTCCATATCGTGATTTCCATAGATTTTGCAAAATTTTTTTCTTGCAATAAAATTGTCAAATCGTCTGTATACATCATTATGGCAGTCTTTAATCCGTTCTAAAGAACGGTTTTCCCATAATTCTTCACCATCACCCAATTCCAGGTAATAGAAATTTCTGGAATAATAATAATCGAGCGCGGCAAGATACAGATGCTGATGGAATAAAAAATTATCCGACATATTTCCTGTGCCCCGATGACAATCGCTAAATGCCACATAGCGTCTGCATTTGCTGAGAGGAAGCCTGACCCCGTTGGAAAGAGCACGTTCTATTCTTGTTTCACTGCTCATGTTTTAGTCTTTCTTCCCGGCTTTTTTCCATAAGCGTGTATCTGTAAGATTCGCCTGAAGCACCAGGGAAGCTGTTCGTACAGGAAGAGCAATCTGTCTGCTGTATTGGTAAATGGTTTTGTGACAATCCGATAGAGAGCGCAAAGGCAGCGGTTGAAAAACTGGATCAGGCAGCGATGCAGTTTTTGTATGCCGGTATAAATATTTGTCTGATCTATAAGCAGGCACACGGTGGTATTTTGCACACAGTAAGTTTTTCTGGAAAATCCCGCTTCTTCAAGCCCACAGACAAATGCCTGTACAGCAGAACAGTCGTCAAACGTAATCGTTGCATGCAGGATTAAATCCTTTGGCTGGCTGAACATCCCCATTTTAAACGCCGCAAGCCACCAGTGGAAATCTTTGACAAAGAACAGCTTTTTACACTTTTTTTCCAGACACATGCTGATATAGGGCATTTCTTCATCGTTTACAGCATTATAATGCACCTGTTTTCTGTAGTGCTCCGGTATGGGGCGGTTGGTATGGTATACGCCGATTTCTGCACCTGTATTAATTCCATACTGGCCTTTCCAGAATTCAATCAGCCAGGTTTTATTCTGGTAATTGAAATAGACCGGGAAGGCGTCAATCACCATATGGAATTTGGACGCAAGTTTATCAAATAATGCTTCATACCCCTGCCCACGCTGCCATGCGTTGTGATCGCTGATAAAAATTTCCTGCCTGGGTTCATAGCCAAAACCGAATGGAAGGGTCAGCGAATTTAATAATTCACATTTTTCTTTTTCCACCATGCACCGTATTTTTCTGATGCATTTTTTCCGCCGCCAGATCAGCCATATGATGAGCAAAAGCAGTGGGATTCCGACAATCAGTCCAATTTTTACCGTCATTACATACTCCTTTTTTCTATTAGAATATGCGGACGGAACAAATTGGTTATTTTAATGATGCATAAAAAATGCCCGCAAATCCGTTTATTCACGGGTTTGCGGGCAGATATATCCGATGCTGCCAGAACAGTCAAAAACTGTTACAGATCTACAGGAAAATATATTTACAGATAAACAGAACTGCCAGCACATACATCAGCGGCGTAATCTTCTTTGCTTTTCCGCAGACGATATGGATAATCACATAAGAGATCACCCCAATTGCGATCCCTTCGGAAATACTGTATACCATAGGCATTGCAATCATGCAGAGGTATGCGGGAACTGCTTCTGCCGCGTTCTCAAAATCTACCTGCAGGATTGATGAAACCATCAGAAATCCAACAAAGATTAGAGCGGGCGCTGTCGCAAATCCTGGAATTGCTGTAAATATCGGTGCAAAAAAGATGGCAAGCAGAAATAAACATCCGGTCACTACGGAAGCAAGGCCTGTTCTTGCGCCTTCGCCTACGCCTGCAGAGCTTTCTACAAAGGTAGTCGTTGTGGAAGTGCCGAAAATTGCTCCGACTGAAGTTGCAATCGCATCTGCCAGCAGGGCAGGTTTGATTCGGGGAAGCTTTTCGTCTTTATCCAGCATACCGGCTTTGGAAGATACGCCGATTAACGTTCCAATGGTATCAAACATATCGACAAATAAGAAGGACAATAAAACTACGATAAAATTGAAAATCCCGACACCTGAAAAATCTGCCTGAAAGCACTGTCCGAATGTAATGCCAATCGCTGAAAAATCAGTCAGTGCAATTGATGGATACAGAGAATAAAATCCATGTTCCACATCAATTGTGTAAATCCCGGCAGCCTGGCACAGCATTCCAAGTACCCAGGTTGCGATAATGCCGATTAAGATCGAGCCTTTGATGCCTTTAATATACAAAATAGCTGTAATAAAAAGGCCGATTAAGGCAAGGACTGCACAGATGCCCTGCGTATGCCAGTTGCCTGCAAAATCGGTATAGGATACCAGTGTGGAATCATTTGCCACAGAAATATGGGCGCCTTGGAGTCCGATAAAAGCAATAAATAAACCGATGCCCGCGCTGACCCCCTTTTTCAGCGTGCTTGGAATCGCGTCAAAAATTGCTTCTCGCACATTGGTAAGAGATAACACAATAAAGATAAGGCCTTCGATAAATACCGCCATTAAAGCTATCTGCCAGGAATATCCCATAGCGCCGCATACGGTAAAGGAAAAATAGGCGTTCAGGCCCATACCGGGAGCCAGTGCGAACGGATAATTAGCAAGCAGCGCCATTGCCAGTGTTCCAACAAAGGAAGCGAGGCAGGTTGCAATTAATACCGCAGTAGCATCCATATTGGAACCAAATTCATTTCCAAGGAGGCTTGGGTTTACTGCCAGAATATATGCCATCGTCATAAACGTGGTAATTCCGGCAATGACTTCTGTTTTTACTGTTGTGTGGTTTTCATTCAGTTTAAAATATTTTTCTAACATACATGTACTCTCCCGTTTTTAATTGCCCTCATACGTGATAACGGATGCTACCTCATATTTGCTGAGCTTATCTCTGCCTTTTAATCCAGCAAGTTCCATTAAGAATATGATCTTGACAACTTCTCCGCCCAATGCTTCGATTAACCTTGTGCAGGCTTCAATGGTTCCGCCTGTCGCGATCAGATCATCCACTAAGATGACCTTCTGTCCGGGCAGAATCGAATCTTTATGGATTTCGATTTCGGCGCTGCCGTATTCCAAATCGTATTTGGCTGAAATGGTTTCGCAGGGAAGTTTCCCTTTTTTACGGACAGGGATAAATGGTTTTCCAAGCGTATAGGCAATCGGTACGCCAAAAATAAATCCCCTGGATTCTGTTCCCGCAACTACGTCGAAATCTACGCCGTCAAGCAGCTGAATCATAGAATCAATGGCAAGCTTTAATCCTTCTGCATCCTGTAAGACCGTCGTTACATCCCGGAATATAATGCCTTTTTCAGGAAAATCAGGAATATCTCTTACATATTCTTCAATCTTTTTCATTTGTACACCCCCTTTCCAAATTATAATTAATAGTAATAGTTCAGCTCAGGACTTTGCACTTGCTGCAAAGTCCGTGAAAAAACGTAGTGGCTGGAATAGAATCCACCCCCTTTGCCGCAGGCAAATCTCGAATGGGGCGGATTCTGTAACAGGGAAGCCGAAGGCTGAACTGTTACGATTAATAGGATATAATTTCATATCCGTCTTCTGTTACCAGTACCTGTACCTCCCATTGAGCGGAAGGAAGCCCGTCCTCCGTGTATGCGGTCCAGCCGTTACTGTCATCAATATAAATTTCAACCCGTCCCATATTAATCATAGGCTCTATGGTAAAGATCATGCCTGGCGCCATCAGCATTTCTGTACCCCGTGTACTGTTATAGCTGACCCAGGGATCTTCGTGGAATTCCAGTCCTACTCCATGCCCGCCGATTTCCCGCACTACCGTATAGCCATGCGCATAGGCATAATCATGGACAGCCTGCCCCATATCGCCCAGAAATCCCCAGGGTTTTACTTCTTTCAATCCTTCATATATGCATTGACGCGCAGTTTCTACCAGCCGCCTCTTTTCTTCACTGACTTCTCCGATGCAGAACATACGGGAAGAATCGGAAAAATAGCCGTTTAAAATCGTGGAAATATCCACATTCAGGATATCTCCTTCTTTTAAAATAACTTTTTCTGAGGGGATTCCGTGGCAGACCTGGTTATTTAACGAGGTGCAGACGCTTTTCGGATATCCGTTGTAGTTTAAAGGCGCCGGAAAACCGCCCATTCTGGTAGTTTTTTCATAAACCATCCGGTTGATTTCTTCCGTATTCATGCCGGCTTTGATATTTTCTGCAATGTAATCGAGAACTGCGATATTGATTTTGGCGCTTTCCCGGATACCGGAAATCTGATCCGGCGTCTTGATCATGCTGCGATCCGGTACAATGTGTCCTTCCTCTGAAATTCTTAAAATTTTTTCATCAAATGCCTGATGGCAGGTCTTGTATTTTCTTCCGCTTCCACACCAGCAGGGGTCGTTTCGTCCTATTTTTTTTGCCATAATTTTTAACGTTCCTTTTTAATCCAGTGTAATATTTCCAAAGTTAATACGTTCCCAGAGTTTTTCGTTAATTTCATACGTATGTTCCGAAAGAAGCTCCTGGTACGAATCTCCATTTATATTATACTCCCGAAAGTCAACCCCCATTTTGTCCGCAAACAGCTGTTGTTCTTTTTGCGCAAGAGCCATCATCTCAAAGGTTTGTGTAATTTCATCTTCAGAAACGCCAAGCCTTATCCGGCCTTCTTCTTCCAGATCGCTCCAGAAGTCAGATTTCTGGTTTTCCATGTAGGTGATTTCTTCCTGAGTTAATGTCACGTTGTCTTCCACTGCCATTTCATAGAAAATCACATCATGAATCATCATGTCCATAGCAATATCCCTGGCTGCAGAGCGAATATAAGCGCCGTTGTCTCCACGCAGATTCCAGTATTTTTTCGGATGCTCTAAGTCATAAGCTTTGGCTTGTTCCCAGGCAGACTGTTCCTGATAGGCAAGATAAAATGCCAGATCCCGGAATTGATATTCTGTATTGTCAATGGTAACTGCTCTTTCATCCAGATGTTCAAGATATTTAATTTTTTCAAATCTTCTTGCGCGAATCCAGGATGTGCCTGCAACTGCAAACAATACCAGCAGTAAAAATACAGTAGACGTTCCATACTGCTGAATTTTTTTCATTATAGTATTCATGGCAGTCTGTATCTCCTTTTGCGCAG
Source organism: uncultured Lachnospiraceae bacterium (assembly GCA_910588565.1). Lineage (GTDB taxonomy): Bacteria > Bacillota > Clostridia > Lachnospirales > Lachnospiraceae > Roseburia_B. The sequence goes on along the minus strand of CAJUPF010000004.1, from coordinate 18,231 downwards.
CGGCTTTATAATACTCTTCTTACAGCAACGATCGTACGGTAAGTTGCTGAACTTGTTGTAATGCCGACGGCAGTGCTCTGTGCATGTACAATCGATCCGCCGCCCATATAAATGCCTACATGGCCGGAATAACAGATCAGATCTCCCGGCTGCGCGTTGGCGTAGCTGACTGCCTGGCCGCAGCCCTGCATCGCCGCGGAGCTATGCGGAAGACTAATTCCAAAATGGGCAAAAACACTCATTACAAATCCGGAACAGTCAGCCCCATTGGTCAGACTTGTCCCGCCCCAGACATAGGGATTGCCGACAAACTGGCAGGCATAAGAAACAACAGCGCTTCCGCTGACGCCTGTGGAATAGCCTGGATTTGCGCCTCCGCCAGTTTCGCCGCTGTTTCCGCTGTTATTACCGGAACCGCCGCTGTTTGCAGTGGACGATCCACTGCTGCCATTGCCGCTGTTATTGCTGCCGGAGTTACCGGAACTGCCGCCGGAGCTGCCCGCTGTATTTGTAGTTCCATTGTTATTCTGATTTGCCTGAGCCTGCGCTTGTGCCTGTGCTCTTGCTGCAGCCTCTGCAGCTTCTCTCTGTCTGCGTTCCTCTTCTTCCCTCAGCCTGCGCTCTTCTTCCTGGATAATCTGATTCTGCACAGCAATTGTCTGCCGGTATGCTTCTGCCGCTGCCTGTGCAGTAGCCAGCTGATTGTCATAATCGCCCATCTGCGATCGTTTCTGGGCCAGTACCGTTTCAAGCGAAGCCTGCTGCTGGGCATACTCTTCCTGCATCGCCTCAAGCTCCGACTTCTCATTTTCCACGCTGACCTTTAAATCGGAAACCTGCTGAACCGTAGTCTCATATTGTGTCAAAAGCTCCCTGTCGTATTGATAGACATCGGAGACATATTCTACCCGGTTTAAAAAATCTGACATGCTCGAAGAACCGAGCAATGCCTCGATCATGGCAGTATCCCCTTTTTCGTACATAAACTGGATACGTTTTTTCATAGAAGCATATTGTTCTGCTTCTGTCTCCTGGGCATCTGCTAAATCTGTTTTTACCTGTTCGAGCTGGATATTCTTTGCTTCCAGTTCATCTTCTAAGATTCCGATATTAATCAGCAGATTTACCAGTTCCGCATCTTTTTCATTGATTTCACCCCGAAGCGCTGCCTGCTGTTTTTCAATCGCTTCAATCTGCCTGCTTGTCTCATTTAAATTATTTTCTGCTTCTTCTTTGGCGTTTTTCGCCTTAGACATTGTACTTGCATTTACTGCCTGAAAATGAGTAACTGCAAGGGAAGCAATCAAAAGGGCTGCTAAAAAACGTCTCTTTTTGTGTATGCTCACGATAACCTCCTTATTTGAAATCTGACGACGGATTCATTGTATTGATATATGGCATTATAACATTTGCAATTCCATAACGCAACACAGGGAAATACCATCTTGATGATATTTCCCTGAGGAATGAAACTATCCATAATTATCCGACTGACTTAACAATCAGAAGTTTTTCGCCTGGTTTTACAAACATCCCTGTCAGATGATTAGTCTCCATCAGATTTTCAATGGTCGTATGATTCTCCTTTGCAATGCCAAAGAGCCTGTCGCCTTCCCGTACAATATATCCCACAATTCCAGGACTCTGCTGCAGCGCAGCCAAATCCAGTTCTGCTTCTTCAATTTCGGTAATCGTTTTCCGTTCCTGCTGTTCAAATGCAAGCAGATTTAAGCTGATTACTGCCTTTACATCAATGGTACGGCTGTCGGAAAGCACCGTTGTGACCTGCTCAATCCCTCCATCCAGGTGAATTTTTACAGGACCTGCCGCGTCCGGCATTTCAATCATCTGCGAAAATGGAATATAAGCCCGTTTTGCACTGACTGGCATAGAGTCATCCGGCGTCATATACAAAATTTCCACCATAAGCGTCCCCTCCGCAAGCACGCCGTTTTCCATTATGGTCGTCTGTTCAATATCCAGTTTATCTTCATTGATACAGATTTGTAAAATATCTTCCTGTTCCTCTTCCAGTTCGATTTTGTCAGACAGCCTGCATTTTGCTTCGTTTTTTACCAGTAATTTTTCAAAAAAAGCAGTCAAAAATGCCGGTTTGACCTGTCGGTCAAGGGCATAAATATCGGAAATCATTTCAATCTGATCTTCTTTCCAGAGACAGATAGAAAGATTTACCACAATTTCCAGCAGAATATTCCGCTCTTCTCCATCTTCATCCGGCTGGATTTCCAGATTTGCCTGGGCTAATTTGGCATTGATTTTGTAAATGAGAGAGTCGTCACAGGTATTGCATTCCACACTTCCCTGTATTGGAACCGTCGTTTCAAACCATTGCAGCCGATCTTCCTCTTCCACGCCGGAATACAGCACATAGATCAAAGCCTCCCCGGTGACCTCGATCTCTCCGTTTTTTAAATGGCTGCTGATTCCTCTCAGTTCCACGCTGCTCCAGAGAATTTCATCCATATTCGGCTTATTGGAAGAAAGCGACAGCTCCCGGCGAATCCGTAACGTATCGTTTTTGTCCGTTATAAGCTCCAATACTTCCAGATGCTCTTTTTCAATTTCACAGTTACCTTCGTCTTTTAATCCGGTTAAAATCGCTGCTTCCCCCGGTTGTTCCGCAACGGCGCGAAATTCCACTAAAGATCGGATACTGAGTTTTCTGGAATTTATAATACTGACAGAAATATCTTCAATTTTCCCTTCAATTTTTACCGGGTCCAGTTCCTGTGTGCCGTCAATACTGAGGCTTTCCTGAAACGAAATTTCTCCGCTTAAACTGTTTATCTTCCTGCCGTCCAGATCTGTCCGGTATAAAATATCAAATGCCAGAATACCCTTAAACCATACATGGCCGTTATTTACATGAATTTCATCGAAGTGGATCTCGCCCCGTTCCTTAATTACTTTTGCCAAATCCGGTTTATAATCCGGAAGGTTATAATCGTCATCCAGCGTCATCTGGCTGAAAGCACGGCCAACTTCCCTGTTATTATGTAAAACTTCTCTTTCTAATTCCACAAAAAATCCTCCGTTCTGAATTTATAGTATCAAAATTTGTACTATTTTATTCAAAACAGAGGACATTTATTCCAATTAACAAAGCTTCATTCGTATTTCTCTGGTAATAATATCTGTGTAACTAAATGATAACAGCTGAGGCGGATTATCCGCATTCGTATCTTCTACTAAAATAGTGAAAACGCTGGGATATGCATTTTGTATGACGCCCTCCTGAATGTCAATTTTGTTCCTTCCGCGATCGAGTTGAATCATTACCTTGCTTCCACACTGTTGGTGTACTGATGCACGTACCTTCTTGATGTCTTCCTGCTGCATTCTGCTTCCTCCCTTTTTGTGGCTGCTGTTGATGGTTGTCTGGTTACAATTTCGTTTTAGAGCGTGTTTGAAAATTGATTTCCGGAAGATGTGCGTCACAATTTGTGGGAGATTTGTGCCAAATGAGGGAGGCGTAGCGGGCTACGTTGACCGAATTTGGCGCAAATATCACGCAAAGTGGGGCGTGCAGATGGCGGGAATGAATTTTCGAACACGCTCTAGTATAGCACAGTATTAAATTTTTGTCAAAAGGAAAAAATTGTCATAAAAAATCTGACAAAAGTGCAGACGAAAAGCAAAGCTCCATAAAAACTCGGGGCGAAAGATTTTGTATTTTCATATGGCAAAGATGGCAAAAAGAAATTCGATGTGGAAAAAAGTATATATCATACCAAGAGGCACGAAAATTAACTTTAAAAAAGGTGCCATATTCAAATTCAAAGATTAACAAAGAAATCCCTGGCTGGACAAATCGTTCCATCCAGGGATTCAACATCCATTTTTACTGGAAAATCACATTCTTATTGGGGTTTTTTGTCCGCACAACAATATAAGGAAAACTTGGCGCTGTATTTTTCGTCTCATCCTTGGAAGGCCCCGCCAGATTCGTATGGAATACAACTGCATTCTGCGTCAGATAAAAATCCAGAATCTGGATACTGTATCCCCCTGTCTCCTGCTCTCCATATCCTCTTACGACATACAGATAATTATCACTTTCAAACGTCAGTTTAAAATCCGCAGCCTTCTTTTCCTCAATTTTCTCTTTCAATTCTTCCGGAATTTCTTCTTCCTCTACCAATTCATAATTGAGATCCCGAATCCTGCTTCCATCCGTTTTCTCAATTCCACATCCGCTGCATATTCCCAAAAACATAACCAGCCATACGATGGAAAATCTTAACAATATATGCTTCATATTTCCTCACTTCCCGCCCTGCTCTGAGCGTCTCTTATAACAGTTCAGATACCCTCAATGTTACTTTTTTACAGTTTATTCATGAAATCCGGTTGTAATTCCAACTTACTGTTAGTATAATATAAGTATTTCAAATAAATTACAGAAAGGAATGGATTTTCCATAAAAACCCATGATAAGGCTTATTTTAATCTCAATATTTCTTATATCATTCCTGCTCTTAAGCACGCCCCTTCTTCTTATAGAAAAAATGATTGCAAAGAGACATCCCAATACAGCGGATATATCACAGCTGCGTATAGTACAGTGGGCGTTCCGTGTTATTATTTTCCTGACCGGAACCAGACTTACAATAATCGGAGAAGATCATATTCCAAAAGATAAAGCCGTTCTCTACATTGGTAATCACAGAAGTTACTTTGACATCGTTATCACCTATGCAAGATGTCCCCAGCTCACAGGATATGTAGCAAAAGACACTATGCTGAAAATACCCATCCTGTCCATCTGGATGAAACGGCTCTACTGCCTCTTTCTGAACCGGGACGATGTAAAAGAAGGCCTGAAAATGATTCTCACCGGTATCGATCAGATAAAAAATGGAATCTCCATGTGTATTTTCCCGGAAGGCAGCAGAAGCTGGGAGACAGAAGAAACCGAGATGCAGCCATTCAAAGAAGGCAGTCTGAAAATGGCGGAAAAGACTGGCTGTCCTATTATACCAATGGCAATTTCAGGGACTGCCGATATCTGGGAAAAACATTTTCCATGGATTCATCCGGCTGATGTAACTGTAGAATATGGCAGCCCGATTGATCCAAAAGAACTTGCCAAAGAAGAACAGCGGCATTTAGGAAAATATACCCAGAATATTATACGGGAAATGCTGATAGAACATCAGAAATAAAAGAATATAAGAGATATTGTCAGAAACTTTTTAAAAACTTTAAATATGCCTGTAACAGCCCTGATAGTTTCACTGTTACAGGCATTTGATTTTTCAAAACTGCCTTGCAGCAGGCAAAATTTTACCTGGTTATTTTCTCTACGATTTCAGAAAACTGCATAGAATGGGAGGCTTTAATCAATAAAGTATCTCCCTTTCTTATCTTTGGAAGAAGAGCCTTGATCAATGCGTCCTTGGTACTGAAATAATGCACTTTTGTTGTGCCGTCGGAGCAGTTTTCTGCTGACTGTGCCATTTCCTTACTCAATTCTCCTGTGCAGCAGAGCATATCTATCTGCTTTGAAACGGTATAGGCGCCGACTTCCCGGTGAAATTCTGTTTCCTGCTCTCCCAGTTCGCCCATATCGCCCAACACCGCGATTTTTCGTCCGGATACCTGGCTTAGTACATCAATTGCAGCACGCATGGAAACCGGGTTCGCATTATAACAGTCATCAATTACCGTGATGCCATTTTTCTGAATCAGATTACTTCTGCCGCTGATCGTTTCCACTGTTTCAATTCCCCGGCAGATTTCTTCCAGATTCATACCCAGAGCGCTGCCCACACAGGCCGCCGCCAGTGCATTGTATACATTATGCGTTCCAGGAATTGGAATTGTCACGCGCTTTGCTGCTCCATTCAAATGCAGCGTCATCCGGATACCTTCCATTTCCAGGGGTTCCAAATCAGAAGCAAAAGCTGTTCCTCCGTTTAATCCATAAAATATCGGTTTTTTCCCATTGACTTCCGTTACAGTGGCAAGTTTATCATCATCTCCATTTAAAATCACAATACCTTCCCCGCGCAGATGAGAAAAAACTTCTGTTTTTGCCTTTAAAATACCATCCCTGTCGCCCAGCTGTTCCAGATGGCACAATCCGATATTGGTAATCACACAGAGATCAGGATTGGCAATTTCCGCAAGCCTGTGCATTTCCCCAAAATCAGAAATACCCATTTCCAGCACTGCAATTTCATGATCTTTTGTAATACCAAAAATAGTAAGCGGCAGCCCGATTTCATTATTATAATTGCCTTCTGTCTTATGTACGAGGAATTTCTCTTTTAAAACAGAAGCAATCATTTCTTTTGTGCTGGTCTTTCCCACACTCCCGGTAATGCCTACAACTGGAATACCAAGCGCCCGCCGGTAAAAAGCAGCAATTTTTTTTAATGCCTCCGTTGTAGATTTGACCAGAATATAAGGTCCGGCCGGATGCTCTAGTACCTGTTCCGATAAACAGGCCAGCGCACCGTCTTCCATAACAGAATTTATAAAATCATGGCCATCTCTTCTGGCACCCCGAATCGCAACAAACAGCCATCCCTTTTGGATTATTCGGCTGTCAATGGCAATCCCGGCCACCTCGGTTTTTTTGTATTCTTCCTTACCATAATAAGTTCCTTCACAGCATTCTGCGATACGTTCCAATGTCATATATTCCATAGCTATCCCTCATATTTCTTTAATGAAATCCGAATTAAATTTTCACAAAGCTGATTATAATGAATGCCCGCTGCGGCTGCCTCCTGCGGAATCAGACTGGTAGCCGTCATACCAGGCAGGGTATTTGCCTCCAGGCAAAACAGTTCGCCCTGGTCATTTAACAGAAAATCCATCCGGGAATACGTATCCAGTCCCAGGGCGTCTGCAGCCTTAACAGCGAGCTCCTGCATCCTCCCGGCAATTTCATCCGGAATCTTGGCCGGACAAGTCTCAATCGTACTTCCCGCCTGATACTTATTCTTATAATCATAAAAACCTTCAATCGGAGCCATTTCAATAACCGGAAGAGCTTTTCCCTCAATTACGCCTACAGAAAACTCCCTGCCTTCAATATAATCCTCAATCACAACACTGTCTTCCCATCGAAACGCTTCCTGCAATGCCTCCGCAAATTCGTCCCCCGTCCGCACAATAGATACGCCAATACTTGAGCCGCCGCAGCAGGGTTTTACCACACAGGGCAAAGAAACGCCAGTCTGTTTAAAATCAGTTGTCCGGCAGCTTTTTTCCATCTTAATCCCCTTTGGAACCGGAATATCATTCAAAAGAAAGAACGTCTTGCTCACCTGCTTATCCATTGCCGCCGCACTGCCAAAGTACCCGGTTCCGGTATAACGGATGCCAAACAGATCAAAAGCCGCCTGAACCTTGCCATTTTCCCCGGCTTCCCCATGAAGCGCCATAAACACAATATCCGCCATCCGGCATATCTGAATCACATTCGGCCCAAAAAAACAATCCGACTTATCTTTCCTTGCAGCCCGAATCTGCTCCAAATCCGGAGCTTCCTCTGAAATATCCTGTACCGCTGCGCTTGCCTCTATACTATGCTCAAAAATCCCGGAAACATCCTCTTCCACGTCCCGATACCCCATAAAAACATCCAGCAAAATAACCCTGTGCCCATTTTCCCGCAGAGCTTTCGCCACCATATCCCCCGTCTTAAAAGAAACATCCCGTTCCGCACTCAATCCTCCTGCTAAAACTACAATATCCATCTTTATCTCCAATCTGTTCTGCCTTCTTATTATCTCCCATTGTATCCCATTTCATTTTTAAAGACAAGAGAGAGACAGGCAATCAATACTTTTTACAAACTTAACGAAACAAAATGCTCCAATATAACTGTCAGCCGCCCGTTCTGAGCGTCCCCCCTGCTTCAATAATTTATCCTTTCTGATCATAACCAGCCTCCATAAATAAAACTATTTAAATCCATCCAAAAAGCATTTTTTGCATACTTCTTGAATAATTCATAAAATACCATGCAAATCTAATCCATCAAAAACAAAAATATGCGGTTTCACGAAAAATTATTTTCTGATGAAACCGCATGGTAATCGGAAGAATTTTCTTATATACTATTAAAAAGTAACATATATGGGTTCTCTTGCTTTGTAAAATTTCTGAAAGCTCCCATATCCTTTATAATTATCTGAAATGTCAAGAATTGCTTTCGCCTGCTGCCTGCTTTTCTTGGCAGTCTCCGGGCATCCGGAAGCAGTAAGGCACCATGCTTTGATACATAAAAGATGCGGCAGGACGGTATATCTACCGGTAGTATCACAAATATGAATCCCAATATCGCATTGCTTCACTGCTTCTTCAAATCGCCCCTGTAATTCCAGCAGCCAGGCAAAATTCCCAAGAATCATAGGATATGCCGTCATAGATTCTTCCACATCCAAATCCTGCGTTTCAATATACCCTTTCAAAAGATACAAAATATGAAATGCCAGTTCAGTATCCTGCAATTTTGCATATGCTATCCCCATATTGGACAGAATATACAATTCATCGTAAGTCAGCATAAGCGGTTTTCTGATAGAATGCAGCCTGGTTTGATAATCTGGCATTGTAATCTTTAGCGCATTTTTCAATTTAGGAAGAATTTCTTCTTCCCGTTCTTTTACAATTGCCTGATAGATCGCTTCTGTATACAGCTGAAACTGAATGCAGAACGGATTCTGTTCATCCGCTAACTGCTTGTACTGTTTCATTGCCGCCTTTGACTCTGGTAATTTTCTCAGCGCCAGATAAAGAAGTGTCTGTTTACAGAGCTTAGAACGCTGCATTTCTTTTTTTGTATCAAAAGAAAAAAATACATGATGCATCCCCGGCATTCTGCTGCATAATGCTTCAAATACCCGTCTGGAAATAATCTCGTTTCCATTTTCAATCCTGGATAGCGTTCCTGTGGTACAGATCCCAAAAGCCAGTTCCTCCTGTGTGTAACCTAATCTTGTCCGCATTTCGCGTATCACATTTCCAACGCCATATGTCGGCATATTTTTCCTCCCTTAAACTCTTCCGATTACATACTTTAATTATAAACTTTCTGAGAACATGACGCAATTAGCTTATTGGAAAGGTATTGTGCGTAAAGCGAATTGAAAATAAACGCTTATTTTTCATAGCGAATCAGCTGCATATCCTGGCATTCCTTTGGAGAAATCCCGTATTCTTTTTTAAAAGCCCTAAAAAAGCTGGAATAATCACCAAATCCAAAGGATTGATACGCTTCCGTAATGCTCATATTTCCAAGAATTGCTTCTCTGCAGAGAGAGAGCCGTTTCCTTGTTATATACTGATGTATTGAAATGCCGAGATTTTCTTTAAATACATGGGAAATATGATATTTACTGACATAAAATTCCGAAGCCAGCCGGTCTAAGGATAAATCTTCATCCAGATGATCTTCAATAAAGGCGCAGAGGTTCTGATAAAGCGCCAGTTCCTCCCGCGCCTTTTTTGGATGCTTTTGATCATAAATCAGCCGGTTTAAATGCAGGACCAGATCATTGACGCAAAGAGTCGCCTGTGCATGTTTTCCAAAGCGATCAGACTGCAGTTCTTCAATCAGCCGCAGGGCCTTAGACTGAACAGAAGAAAATGCAATCCGATCCGTATGAAACAGATATTCTTTATTTGTCAGAACATATTGCATCAGATAAGCATAGTCTGGAGAAAGTTCCATCAGATGATTACAATATTCTTCGCTGATCCAGAATACAAATCTGCGATAGGAGGATTGCTGGCTGTGGATGATTGGACGGTGGGAAATATGCGGCGGAATCAGCATAATATCTCCAAACGTAACCGGATAAAGCGTATCATTTACCAGAATACTCACATCTCCTTCAATAAAAAAATAAAACTCATAGTAATCATGCGTATGGCAGTCGACCTTAGTCAGAGAAGTATCATTATAATAATAAATCTCAAAATCTTTGGAGAGCATATATTGCCGTGTGGAAAATTGTGTCTGAAGTTTGCGTATCATGTTAAAAATCCTCCCTCTGCCCGGTTTGGCAATCGGATCTCTTTACTGCCATGGCCGGGCACGAAAGTGTATTTAAAAACTAGCACGAAATGGCAGGATTTACAATAATAAGATGCATAAAAATACATAAGTATTCATTTTTATACTTGTATTTAATTATAAAAATGCTACAATAAGTTAAATTTGAATAAAAAGAAGGAGACTATCTTATGAAAAAAACAGTGATGTTATTCGTTTTATCTGCAGCAATTGTATTTGCCGGATGCGGTAATTCCGGTTCTGCTTCTGATGAGAGCAAAGCCACGGCAGACAGTGCGGCAGATGGCAGCGAAACTCAGTCCGACGATGCATCTGTCGGTAGTGAAGCCTTAGCAGACGGCGTGCTGAATGTAGGGACCAATGCGGAATTTCCTCCGTTTGAGTTCGTAGGCGATGATGGAGAACCGGATGGTTTTGATATTGCGTTGATTAAGGCGATTGGTGAAGAACTTGGAGTAGCCGTAGAAGTGGAAAATATGGAATTTAATTCCCTGGTTGCTTCTATCGGTTCCAAAATTGACGTGGCAATCGCAGGTATGACAATTACCGAAGAGCGTCAGAACTCTGTGGATTTTTCAGATTCTTATTATGAAGCTGTTCAGTATGTGCTGGTGCCGGCAGATTCCGATATTGCTGGAATCGCAGATTTGGAAGGGAAGACGATTGGCGCACAGCTGGGAACAACCGGAGATTTCCTGATTGAAGATATTGCGGATGCAACTGCGTCTCAGTACAATAAAGGAGTGGATGCGGTGAATGATTTGGTAAACGGAAGACTGGACGCTGTGATTATTGATAAGAATCCTGCGATGGTATTTGCTGAGAAATTTGAAGGCGAAATAAAGGCGATTGACGGTGCAGATTTTGCGTTTGAACCGGAAAATTATGCAATTGCAGTTCCAAAGGGCGACGAAGCATTGGTAAGCATAATCAATAATGCGCTGGCAACGATAAAAGAAGACGGAACATTTGATCAGTTGGTCAGCGAGTACATTGAGAATTAGTGGAGAAAATAAATGAGTGAATGGTTTGCGGAAACAGCGGCTAAGTTCCAGGTTGCCTTTCTCGAAGGGGATCGCTGGAAACTCTATTTCAGCGGATTGGGAGTGACTCTGGAAATCTCCATTTTCGCTGCGATCTTAGGTGTGGGAATCGGTACGGTTGTCGCACTGATGAAGATGTCGATAAGAAGAGATGGTAAGCGCACCATCCTTTCTTACATAGCGCAGATATACATTGATATTATCCGTGGAACTCCCTCGGTACTGCAGCTTTTGATTATGTGGTTTATTATTATGGCCAACAACAAAAACGGAGTACTGGTAGCGGTATTATCGTTTGGTATCAACAGCGGCGCTTATGTGTCAGAGATTATGCGCGCGGGTATTCAGGCGGTAGACCATGGGCAGATGGAAGCGGGACGCTCCCTGGGTCTTTCTAAGGGTCAGACGATGCGCTATATTATCCTGCCGCAGGCGGTGAAAAACGTTCTGCCGCCGATTGGCAATGAATTTATTGTACTGTTAAAGGAGACAGCAATTGTAGGTTACGTCAGCCTTTCGGATTTGACCAGAACTGCAAGCCAGATATCATCGAGGACATATGAACCCTTTATGCCTCTGATTGGCGCTGCAGTGATCTATTTTATCGTCATTAAAATCCTGAGCGTTTTACTGGACAGGTTAGAAAGGAGGCTGCGTAAAGGTGATCACCGTTAAAAATCTGCATAAGAAATTTGGCAGGACAGAAGTATTAAAAGGCATTGATTATCATGTGGAGCAAGGCGAGAAAATCGTAATCGTTGGCCCCTCAGGTTCCGGTAAAAGCACATTTTTACGCTGTATGAACCTTTTGGAACGGCCAACTAGTGGTGAGATCTGGTTTGACGGCCAGTTGATCACAGACCCGAACACAGACATTAATAAAGTCCGGGAACATATGGGAATGGTATTTCAGAACTTTAATCTGTTTAATAATCTTACAATTTTGGAAAACATTACATTGGCTCCCACCAAATTAAAGCTGATGGACAAAGAGAAAGCGAATGAAGTAGCGGAAAATCTTTTAAACCGGGTAAATCTTGCGGAAAAAGCAGATGCCTATCCTTCCCAGCTTTCCGGCGGACAGAGACAGCGGATTGCCATCGTGCGTTCTCTGGCCATGAATCCGAAGGTTATGCTTTTTGATGAACCTACTTCCGCTTTGGACCCGGAAATGGTTGGTGAAGTGCTGGATGTAATGAAAGAACTGGCGGACAGCGGAATGACCATGGTAGTTGTTACCCATGAGATGGGATTTGCAAGGGAAGTTGGAAGCAAAGTACTTTTTATAGACGAAGGTATTATTATGGAAGAAAATACACCGCAGGAATTCTTTAACAATCCTGTAAATCCCCGTCTGCAGGACTTTTTATCAAAAGTATTGTAAATGATTTTTATATCTGCGCCATATATATTTTGTATTGTGACAGCGGATTTCACCTATATTTCGTAACAGTTTTGGCAAAAACGGGAGAAATCGCTTTAGGTCGTCATAAGAGACGCCAGGAAAATACTGGCAGCAATACCGCATATGGTAGAAAAAAGCGCGCCAGAAAGCGTAAACCGCGTCTTTTTTATATGAACATGCATAAAATAAATACTCATGGTATAGAAAATCGTTTCCGTGCAGCTCATCATAATCGAAGCGGCAAGTCCGATAAACGAATCGGTTCCATATGTTTTAAATAAATCTAAAAGCAGTCCGGTTGCCGCAGAAGAGGAAAACATCTTTACGATGGCAGCCGGAATCAGTTCTGTGGGAAAATGAAGGGGTCCCATCAGCCGTTTTAAAATTTCTGAAAGAAAATCCAGAAAACCGGAAGCCCGCAGAATTCCCACCGCAGTCATCAGCCCTACCAGCGTAGGCAGTATATCAAACACGGTGGCAACTCCATCTTTTGCTCCTTTTAAAAAATCCTGAAAGACATTTTGATGGTTTAGTAGTCCATAAGTAATAATCATAAAAATCGTAAGAGGAATCACAGATTCGGATAAAAATTGTAAAAACTGCATATAGATGCTCCGGGAATATTTTAATTAATATATAATATGAAACGATTGACTTCGCCATGCTGCGCAGAATAAATAATTTACCGGATACATCCAGGCTTTGAACTTTGCTATTGTAAATAATTAAAATACGTATACCTGCCTGAAGTGTTGCGGATAAACATAATCCAGGAGCATTTTAACTTAATTGGAGGGAATGAAATGAGTTGGATACAGCATTTAGACGGAAATATCCTGTTATGGATACAGGAACATATCAGAACGGAATGGTTCGATCCAATTGTTATTTTTATCAGCAGCCTTGGGAATGCCGGCTGGTTCTGGCTGGTATTGCTGATTGTGCTGCTGTTTTTTTCAAAATATCGCAGAATCGGGCTTACAGGCCTGCTTTCCGTATGTATTGGGTTTATCATTACGAATTTGATCCTGAAAAACCTGGCAGCCCGTATCCGTCCTTATGAAGTAGTGGAAGGGCTTCGCTTTATCGGGGTTATGCCAACCGATTATTCGTTTCCTTCCGGGCACTCTACCTGTTCTATGGCAGCTTCCGTTGTTCTTTTTTTAAAACTTCCACGGAAATTTGGTATTCCTGCGCTGCTGCTTGGTATTTTGATCTGTCTGTCAAGGCTCTATGTAGGCGTACATTACCCTACAGATGTGCTGGCAGGAATGTTGATCGGAACGGTATCTGCGTTTGCGGCGGTTTTTATGCTCTGGGAAAAACATGGGAATTTACAAAAAGGATCAGGACAAAAGAATCTGGATATTCACTAAGAGATTTTCCTGAAAATAACGGGACAATAACAGACAGCGGAGTTTCTCTGTGTATGGAGAACTCCGCTGTATTTTAATTTAACTTTATGTTGGCAAGCAAAGATCCAAGATTGGTAGAAATAGATTCCGTCTGTACATATTCTGTCATTTCTTCTATTTCTTTCGCTTTTGTATCCGTCATCTCTTCTTCTAATACCCGCATACTCAGACTGATCTTATTGTCATTGGTATTTAAAATTTTGGCTTTCACGCTCTGGCCAACTTCTAAAACCTCTTTTGGAGTCTTAATCCGCTTGGTACAAATCTGAGAAATATGTACCAGTCCGCTTAATCCGTCCCCAAGATTGATAAATGCGCCGTAAGGCTTCAGGCTTTCCACTGTTCCTTCGACCACTGTGCCAGGTACCAGCATGGAAATCTTATGGTTGTGCTCCTCTTCTGCTTTTTCCCTTGCAATTACCTTTGCGGAAAGCACCAGTTTTTTCTTGCTCTTATCTACCGTGATCACCCGGACTTCAACGTCTTTTCCAAGCCATGGATTGCAGTCTTCCACATAATCAAGACTAAGGTGAGAAGCCGGAATAAATCCCCGGATGCCTTCCAGATAAGCGATTACGCCGCTGGGAACAATTCCCTTTACCCGAACAGTTAAGTTTGTCTCCTCTTCGAGGTACTGGTTTAGTTTATCCCATGCCAGAATATCATTGGCCTCTTTTCTGGAAAGAAGTAAGTTGCCATTTCCGTCATCCATACGGATAATCGTAGCTTCCAATACATCGCCTACATGAACGGATTCCATCAGATGAAAGCCGGGTTCGCTGCTGATTTCCTCCGCTTTGATAATGCCAGGCGCATAATACCTGAGATCCAGCGTAACATCTTCCTCTGTTACTGCAATCACTGTACCAGTGATAATATCGCCTTCAGACAGTTTGCGGAAAGAAGATTCCAGTTCTTTTTTATAATCTTCCATAGATTCCGCCGCCTGAGGTTCTGCTCCTTGTGTCATTGTTTCATCAGCCATATATAAACACTCCTTTCAATTTTTTCGCTGATTAATATAATCTTATTATACCATAAAATTACTGCTTATTTCACAAAAAATGCAAATTTAAGAATAAATTCTGCATATTCAGCATAAAATACAAAAGACAATGGAAAAAGTCAGATTTGACTTTTTAGGTAGAAAGGTCTATAATAACATTTATCAGAAGCAATATAATATTGACGCGGGGTGGAGCAGTCTGGAAGCTCGTCGGGCTCATAACCCGAAGGCCGCAGGTTCAAATCCTGCCCCCGCAACTCTATGACATGGCAGCCAGGATAATTAAGTCCCCGCTGTCATATTTTTTTACAGAAAAGATTTTTTTGAAACTATTAATGAAATATTCGGCTTGAATTAAGAATTTCCCTATATAATAAAAACTATCAAGCAAAGTGCGATGATGACAAATTAAAAATGGAAAGGACTATGCTATGAAACAGAACAAAGAACAGTTTATCACAAAAATACTTCTGATTCTCTATCTGATCATTCTGACCTGGCTGATTCTGTTTAAAATGGAGACCCATCTTGGCATGCTATTCAGTATGCGGTACAGAACTATAAATCTGATTCCATTTAACGGTTCTCTTATTACAAATGGAAAAATAAATTTATCGGAAATTATATTAAATATTCTGGTATTCGTTCCCTTTGGAGTTTATATCAGTATGCTGAAAGACAAATGGAGCTTTTTTCAAAAAGTTCTGCCAGCATTTTGTGTCAGCCTTGCATATGAAGCGCTGCAGTTTATGTTTGGGATCGGAGCAAGCGATATTACTGATTTATTGGGCAATACGATTGGCGGCATAATCGGAATTCTATTATTTGGGTTATTGTCAAAAGTCTGGAAAGATACTACAATAAAGATCGTAAACAGATTGGCAGCCATTGGGACTTTTGTCATAGTTTTATTGATGGGAATATTGATTTTTGCAAATATGTGAGAGCCCGGTGGAGACAGGGCGGTTTTGAGGAATCTCACGCACAGGCCTTATTTTGTACGACGATTTTTCAGGAGCGCTCCGGCAGCAAGAGGAGGGATACAGAATGGAACCGTTAAATCAATTTCTGGAGTGGGTAAAAAAATCGGACAATATTGTATTTTTTGGTGGCGCCGGCGTTTCCACAGAAAGCGGAATACCTGATTTTCGCAGTGTGGACGGACTTTATAATCAACAGTATGATTATCCGCCGGAGACAATTTTAAGCCATACATTTTATATGAGGAACAAACCAGAATTTTATCGTTTTTACAGAAATAAAATGCTCTGTCTGGACGCAAAGCCCAATGCAGCACACAAAAAACTGGCAGAGTTAGAAGCGGCAGGAAAGTTAAAAGCAGTAATTACACAGAATATTGACGGTTTGCATCAGGCGGCAGGCAGTAAGGAAGTGCTGGAGCTTCACGGCAGCGTGCACCGCAATTATTGTCAGAAATGTGGAAAACTTTTCGATGCCGCGTATATTCTGAACAGTCAGAACATTCCGCTCTGCGATGCCTGCGGCGGAGATATTAAACCGGATGTTGTCCTGTATGAGGAAGGTCTGGACAATGATACCATGCAAAAAGCGGTGCGTTATATTTCCCAGGCGGATATCCTGATTATTGGCGGAACTTCTCTTGCCGTCTATCCGGCAGCAGGCCTGATTGATTATTACCGAGGCAGCAAACTGGCGCTGATCAATAAATCTGCAACGCCTATGGATGGAAGAGCAGACTTGAGAATCGAAGGCAAAATCGGAGAAGTATTTTCGCAGATTGTTTTAAAGTGAAAACGATGCGCTAGAGCGCACACTGTTTTAGAATAAAGAAAGAGTGATAGAATGCAGTTTGAAGTCGGTGATATTATAAAATTGAAAAAAAAACATCCTTGCGGCAGCTTTGAATGGGAAGTTCTGCGTGTAGGCGCGGATTTTCGCCTGAAATGCCGCGGCTGCAGTCATCAGATTATGATTGCACGCAAATTAGTGGAAAAAAATGTGAAAGAAATCAAAAAAACGCTTGATTCCAAGTAAAAATTATGCTATTATATACCCTTGTGAAAAACTATTAATTCCTTGCTCTTTAAAAAAGGGCCAGAGACCAAAAGGAGGTACAATTGCATGAACAAATATGAATTAGCGCTTGTTGTTAATGCAAAAATCGAAGACGATGTCAGAACTGCTACAGTCGAAAAAGCGAAAGAATACATCACACGTTTCGGCGGAACTGTAACAGAAGTGGAAGACTGGGGCAAGAAAAGATTAGCTTATGAAGTTCAGAAAATGAGAGAAGGCTTCTACTATTTTATCCAGTTCGATGCAGAAGCAGATGTTCCGGCACAGGTTGAACAGCACGTTCGTATTATGGATAATGTTCTTCGTTTCTTATGCGTTAGAAAAGACGAGGCGTAATTAGAAAAGAGGAAAATACATGAATAAAGTAATTCTTATGGGACGATTGACAAGAGATCCGGAAGTTCGTTATTCTCAGGGAGAACAGTCAATCGCAATCGCAAGATATACACTTGCAGTTGACAGGAGATTTCGTCGAGATGGAGATCAGCAGACAGCTGACTTTATCAGTTGTGTGGCATTTGGGCGTCAGGGAGAGTTTGCGGAAAGATATTTGCGCAAAGGGCTTAAGATTGCGGTAACCGGGAGGATTCAGACCGGAAGCTATACGAATAAAGACGGACAGAAAGTCTACACAACAGAAGTTGTGGTAGAAGATCATGAGTTTGCGGAGAGCAAAGCAGCCAGTGATGCCAACAGTGGTTTCGCGCCTGCAGACAGGCCTTCACCAAGTGTTGCGGCAGGAGACGGCTTCATGAATATTCCGGATGGAATAGACGAAGAATTACCTTTCAACTAAACAATATAACAGGAGGTAATAAAAATGGCTTTTAATAAAGATAACAAAGACGGCGGCTCTTTTAAAAGACGGCCCATGCACAGAAGGAAAAAAGTCTGCATATTCTGTGGCAAAGACAACGTAATTGATTACAAAGATACCAATAAATTAAAAAGATACATCTCTGAAAGAGGCAAGATTCTTCCAAGAAGAATCACAGGAAACTGTGCAAAGCATCAGAGAGCGCTTACAGTTGCTATTAAAAGAGCGCGTCATATTGCATTAATGCCATATGTAACTGACTAAAGGATATGATCCGGCCGATGTTCCTAATTTGGAGCATCGGCCGGTTTAACTATTTTAACGCCAGAGGGCGATTGTTTTTCCAATGCGCAGATTTAAAAACTTCTAAGCCGTCCTAGTACTCTATCCGGCTAGTAACAATACTTTACGGTTCAGGAAAAATTTGCTA
>CAJUPF010000003.1:52343-88887 GCA_910588565.1 uncultured Lachnospiraceae bacterium | reverse complement strand
TATAGAACAGTATAAAAAGGAACTGGAAGAAGTCTATGGGCAGGGACGGATAGAGCAGGAAGCTGTGACATTAGCGACATTTCACAGTGCAAAAGGCCTGGAATTTGATTTAGTACATATCGCAGATGTCAATGAAGGCATTACTCCATACAAAAAAGCCGTCCTGCCTTCCGATATGGAAGAAGAACGGCGGATGTTCTACGTCGGCATTACCCGCGCCAGAAAAGAACTTCATCTGTATGTGCCAAAAAAGATCAATAATCATGAGATGGAGCGGTCCCGTTTTTTGATTGAAGCGGGGATAGAGGCAGATTAATCGTCCTCATATTCCGCTTCATCCAGTAATTCGTCAAATTTTTCTTCTACGGCCTCATATTCCTCGTCGCTGTCGATATTTTCAAGGGAAGGATTTCCATCCTCATCTTCATAATACCGGTAAATATATACCGTACCCTCTTCGTTTGCTTCGCCGTTTTCATCGAGAGGGAGCAGTACAATATAGTCCTGTTCCTTAAGCTCAAAAATAGTTAAAATATCACATTCTACCTGTGTCCCGTCCTCCATATCCAGTGTAACGCAGATATCTTCGTCCTCTGATACAGCTGTAAGATTTTCCTTATCCATAGTGGCTCCTTTCCTTATTACTGCGATGCTATACCGCATAAAGGGATACCCGGAGGGTATTTCCTTATTACTGCGATGCTATACCGCATAAAGGGATGTTAATTGTTGCAGCTGCCTGCATTATATCTGATTCTTTGTCAGATTTCAAGTAGAGGATTGTTGTAAAAAAAGATATACAAATACGTCGAAAGAATGTATAATAAGAAAGTACTTGCGTGGTTTTGCTTAAGGATGAAAAGGTGAAAATATGGAATATAGCGTAAAAAAAGGAGATTTTACCCAATTAGGAGCAACGAAGGGAAAGACATGGGCAAACTTTTGTATCGCGTGCCGAAAAGAGACAGATTGTAAAGTACTGCTTTATAAAAGAAGTCACATCAATCAATTGGAAGAAATTGCTGTACCGGAGGAATTTTCAAAAGGGAATCTCCGTTCGGTACGCATTGATGGATTAAATCTGTCAGAGTATGATTATAATTTCCAGATAGACGGAACAGTCATACAGGATCCATATGCCAGGAGAATTACAGGGAGAGAGACATGGGCTGATATTACACGAGGGCTGAAAGATTCTGCCTGTCTGCGCTGCCGCTGCGAGGAGAATTCCTTCTCGTGGAGAGGCGATCCCGAAGTTGAAATACCGAGAAAAGACATGGTTCTCTACAAACTCCATGTCAGAGGCTTTACAAAAGGACTGCCGGAAGGCACACCGGACAGAGGAACATTCCGGGGCCTGATAAAGAAACTCTCTTATCTGAAATCACTGGGCGTCACCTCAATCGAACTGATGCCCGTGTATGAATTTGAAGAACTTGTGCCTTTGGAAACGGGCAGTTCGCCTGAGAGCTATACACAATGGAAATCAAAAAGAAAGAAAAAGACTGCAAAGACAAAAGAAAAACCCCGTTATAAAATCAATTACTGGGGCTATGGGGAAGGTATGTATTTTGCGCCAAAGGCATCCTATGCCGCAGGCGATTACCCGGACATTGAGTTAAAGACATGCATTCTGCAGATGCATAAAAAGGGTATGGAATGTATTCTGGAAATGGATTTTCCGGATCACATTTCTGACAGCAGGATTCTGCAGATTCTGACTTACTGGGTAAAAGAATATCATGTAGACGGGTTCCATCTGCAGGGGAACCGGATTCCTATGCAGATGCTCTTGGAAGAATTTTATCTTGGAAGAACCAAGCTGTTGTACAGAGGTTTTTCAGACTATATGATACCGGAAGAGGAGAAGGCATATCCCAGGGCATTTCTGGATACGGATGAATTTCTTTATCCCACCCGGAAACTGGCCAGCGGAATCAACGGCAATATCTGGGAACTGGCGGATCAGATGAGAAAACAGAATCTAAAGCTGGGCTATATCAATTATATTGCGGATAATAATGGATATACGCTGGCAGATTTGTTTACCTATGAAAGAAAGTATAATGAATCCAATGGAGAGAATAATATGGATGGCCCGGCCTGGAGTTTTAATAATAACTGCGGCGTAGAAGGTGAGTCCAGCAGCCGAAACGTCCGGAGAATCCGCAGCCGCCGTATGAAAAATGCGATAGCGATGCTGTTTTTGGCGCAGGGTGTACCGATGCTGATGGCAGGCGACGAAGACTGTAATACACAGCGGGGCAATAATAACGTCTACTGCCAGGACAACGAAATCGGCTGGAAAGACTGGCGGCAGAGCAGGGCAGCCAGGGATTTTCAAAGTTTCGTGAAAAAAATGATTGCTTTTCGGAAGAATCATGTGATTCTGCGCAGGGAACAGCCGATGACGTTTGCTGATTCCCTTTCCATAGGATATCCTGATTTATCGTACCATGAAGAATCCGCATGGATTTCTTCGCAGCATTATAACCGCAAATCCATGGGGATACTCTATTGCGGGGAATATGCGCAGGAAGAAGAAGATGTATATATCGGGTTTAATTTTTCTGATTTTCAGAAAAAACTGACGCTTCCAAAGCAGCGGGAGAAGCGGAACTGGTATCTGCTTATGGATACCGCGGCAAAATACGCATTTCTGCCGGAAGCAGAGGAACTGGAAGAAGATGGATATACACTAGAAGCGCAGAGCGTCTGTATTATTATTGGAAAATAATCAGGCTCCTGAAGTCTTTTTATGTCTGATTTTGGGGGATTTCGGGAGATTTTGATAGAAAACAGGAGTTGGATATGAAGGCATGGCAGCATTTAAGGACGATTCTGCATCATAAGAACCTGGTGCGGAAAGGCTGTTTTAAAGCGGGCCTTTACCGGCAGGGCATGATGCATGACTGGTCGAAATATTCCCCTGTGGAATTTCTTACAGGATGCAGATATTATCAGGGGACGAAAAGCCCCAACAATGCGGAACGGATGGATAAAGGCTATTCAGCCGCATGGCTGCATCATAAAGGCAGAAACAAACATCATTGGGAGTACTGGATTGATTATTCAGCGGAAAGCGGATTTCTGACGGGGATACGCATGCCGGTCAATTATGTGGTGGAGATGTTTATTGACCGGGTTTCCGCTTCGAAGAATTACCAGAAGGAGAAGTATACGCAGGAAAGCCCCCTGCAGTATTATGAGCGGGGCAAGGAACATTATATGCTCCATGATGATACGCGGGAACTTTTAGAGAAGCTTCTGCATATGCTTGCAGAAGAGGGTGAGGAGCGCGTATACGAGTATATCAGAACAGAAGTATTAAGTAAACGTAACAGCAGAAAGAAGGATAACGGCAATGATAAATGATAAAAGGATAATCTACAGCGGAATGCAGGCAACAGGCACCCTTACACTGGGCAACTATCTGGGGGCTTTGAAAAACTGGGTGACATTGAGCAGCGAATACGAATGTATTTATGGTGTTATGGATTTGCATTCCCTGACTGTGCGCCAGGTTCCGGCAAAGTTCCGCAAAAGCGCCAGATCCATTTATGCGCTTTATGTGGCGGCAGGGTTAGATCCGGAAAAAAACTGTATCTATTACCAGTCCCATGTGTCAGGCCATGCGGAATTAAGCTGGATATTAGGCTGTTTTACCTATATGGGAGAATTAAACCGTATGACCCAGTTTAAAGATAAATCGGCAAAACACGCAGATAATATCAATGCGGGTCTTTATACGTACCCGGTACTGATGGCGGCTGACATTTTGCTGTATCAGGCAGATCTGGTGCCAATCGGCGTAGATCAGAAGCAGCATCTGGAGATTACAAGGGATATCGCACAGCGGTTTAATGCGATCTATGGCGATGTATTTACGGTTCCTGAGGCTTATGTACCCAAGACCGGAGCGAAGATTATGAGCCTGCAGGACCCTATGAAAAAAATGTCCAAATCCGACGAAAATGTGAATGCCACGATTCTGCTTTTGGATTCTAAGGATGATATTCTCCGCAAATTTAAACGTGCGGTAACGGATTCTGACAGCGCCGTGCGCTATGCTGAGGAAAAGCCAGGCATCAGCAATCTGATGGGCATATACAGCTGCGTAACCGGAAAGAGCTTTGAAGAAATTGAAAAAGAATTTGACGGCAGAGGATACGGAGACTTTAAGGCGGCTGTAGGCGAAGCTGTCGCAGACGCATTGGCGCCTCTTAAGGCGCGTTACCAGGAGCTGATGGCGGATAAGGCATATTTAGACTCCATGATTAAAATGAATGATGAAAAAGCACAGTATTACGCTTCCAAGACTCTGCGTAAAGTACAGAAGAAAGTAGGGCTTACAGAGCGGATACGTTAGAGTATTTTTGAAACACGCTCTGAATTTTCCGCAAAGAATATACCAGAAAGAAAGCTGCAAAAGCAGAACAAAAAAATAGGAAAGGCACGAACAACATGGCCGCTTCATAGGATATAGCAAGTAAGTTTTTGAGGTGTTGGCTTGAAAACTTTTTTACCCCCTCTGAATGCAACGGAAGAAAAAGAGTATTTAAGGCGCTACAAAGAGGGAGATCCGGAGGCAAAAAAGATTCTGATTGAGCGGAACATGCGTCTGGTAGCGCATGTCTGCAAAAAATACCAGAATGCAGAAGAGGACATGGAAGATCTGATATCCATTGGAACCATAGGACTGATCAAGGCAGTATCCACGTTTCAGGAGGATCACGGCAGTAAACTGGCGACCTATGCGGCGCGATGTATTGAAAATGAACTGCTGATGTATTTCCGTTCAAAGAAAAAGTGCTCCAAAGAGGTTTCCTTGTACGAACCCATCGGAACCGACAAGGAGGGCAACCAGATTCAGCTGGTGGATGTTGTGGAAGGCGATGAAAAGGACGTTGTAGAACAGCTGGAATTAAAACGCCAGATTCTAAGGCTCTATGAGCTGATGCCCGACGTGCTGGATAAACGGGAACGGGAGATCCTTCAGATGCGTTACGGATTGAATAACACAAATCCGGTGACACAGAGGGAAATTGCGCACCAGCTGCATATATCCCGTTCCTATGTATCCCGGATTGAAAAACGCGCACTGGAAAAATTGAAAAATAATTTCTAAAACCTATTTGAAAAAGATGGAATCCATGTTACAATGATTTCATCTTTTTATCTTTTATGAGGATTCATATCACAGCAAATCGCTGCACAATTTCCCATTTATTTTAGAATATAAATAACAGGGAGTTGATAATTTTAATATGTATAGTATGGTAAAAACTGCTATTTCGTATGGCTTGGAGAGCATCTGCATCCAGGTGGAAGCGGATGTCAGCAACGGTATGCCTATGTTTGAAATGGTGGGCTTTCTTTCTTCAGAAGTAAGAGAAGCAAGGGAGCGTGTGCGTACCGCGCTTGGAAACTGCGGATTTAAGATTCCGGCAAAGCGGATTACAATTAACCTTTCCCCGGCAGATGTCAGAAAGTCCGGCTCTGGGTTTGATCTTCCCGTTGCGGCAGCGATTCTGGCGGCATTGGGAGAAGTAGAACAGGAAGCTCTGCATGATACGCTGATCCTGGGAGAAATCAGTCTGGATGGCCGGATACAGCCGATACATGGCATTTTGCCGCTGGTGGCAAAAGCAAAGGAGCTGGGGATCAAACGCTGCCTGATTCCATATCGAAATCAGGCAGAGGCAAAATTAATTCCCGGAATAGAAATCTGGTCATTTGAACATATCAAAGAACTGGTATCCTGCTTAAATGGAGGGGTGTATACAGAACAGCCTGCCAAAAATCCGGACGATAGGAAACATATGGAATACGAACTTGATTTTTCCGAGATCAACGGGCAAAAAACCGTAAAACGGGCCTGTGAAGTGGCAGTCGCAGGCATGCACAATTTTCTGATGATTGGCCCGCCTGGCAGTGGTAAAACCATGCTTGCCAGACGGATTCCTACGATTCTGCCTCCAATGACGGAAGAAGAACAGCTGGAAGTCTCTAAAATCTACAGTATATGCGGCATATTGCCAAAAACCGGGATGTTAATGCAGCGCAGGCCCTTTCGGATGCCGCATCATACGATAAGCCCCAATGGGCTGTCTGGCGGCGGTACGGTGCCAAAACCAGGAGAAATCAGTATGGCGCATAAAGGCGTGCTGTTTTTGGATGAGCTGGCGGAATTTAAAAAATCCACGCTGGAAATTCTGCGCCAGCCAATGGAAGATAAAGTGATTACGCTGGTACGGCAATCCGGCACGTATAAATATCCTTCGGATTTTATGATGGTAGCGGCTATGAATCCCTGCAAATGCGGGTTTTTTCCGGATCGCAGCCGCTGCAGCTGCCGGGAGCTGGACGTTGCCCGTTATCTGGGCAAAATCAGCAAACCCTTACTGGATCGGATTGATATCTGTGTGGACGCTCCGCTGCTCTGTTATGATGAACTGACGAGAAAAGGGAACAATGAGTCCTCCGCCAGAATCCGAAGCCGTGTTATGGCGGCGCAGGAGCGGCAGCGTTACCGCTTTCGGGACCGGGAAATCCAGTATAACAGCCAGATTCCTGCAAAAGACATAGAGACATACTGCAGGCTGGATGAAAAGCAGCAAAAGTATATGAGAGAGATTTATCAGAGTATGGATCTTTCTGCCAGAGGATATTATAAAATTCTGAAAACAGCAAGAACAATCGCAGATCTCGAATCGTGCGAAAAACTTGGGATGCATCATTTGAATGAGGCTGTCTGTTACCGGATTCTGGATAAAAAATATTGGGAAGCATAGGAGGATATGTATGGAAGAAATCCGAAAATATCAGTACTGGCTGCGATGTATACAGGGAGTTGGGAATAAAAAGCTTAAAAACTTAGTAGAATATTGTGGCAGTGCAAAAGAAGTATACGGCCTGACCAAAAGCCAGCTTTTACAAGTGCAGGGAATCCGGGAAATAGATGCGGATGCAATTCTGGAAAGTAAAAAGCAATGGCATTTAGAGCAGGAAGCGGAAATTTTAGAAAAAACAGGAATTTCCATGATAACAATAGAAGAAGAGCAATTCCCTGTACGGCTGCGGTATATTTCTGACTGTCCTTATGCGTTATTCTACAAAGGAACGCTTCCAAAAGAAGAAAAGACAGCCGCAATTGTAGGCGCGCGCATGTGTTCTTCGTATGGAAGGGCAGTGGCATTAGAACTTGGGAAAAAACTGGCGGCCAGAGGAATCGGTATTATCAGCGGTATGGCAGCAGGAATTGACTCCTTTGGACATTGGGGAGCCTTTGCGGGCGGCGGAAGAACGTATGCCGTGCTGGGCTGCGGCGCTGATATCTGTTATCCCAGAGGAGGAAGGGAGCTGTATGGGCGGATAGAAGACTGCGGCGGCATATTGTCTGAATATATTCCGGGCACAACGCCGGAACCAGGCAGATTTCCGGCCAGAAACCGCCTGATCAGCGCATTGTCCGATGTGGTGATTATTGTGGAGGCCAAAAAGCGAAGCGGATCGTTGATTACTGCGGATTTTGCACTGGATCAGGGCAAAGAGATTTATGCTGTGCCAGGCAGGCTCGATGACGCTTTAAGCGGCGGCTGCAATGAGCTGATCCGGCAGGGAGCGGGAATGATTACTTCGGCCGAGCAGCTGCTCGAAGAGCTTGGGTTTTTGGCGGAAGCAGACGGGCCAAAAGAGGAGCGGCAGATAAAAAACATAAAAAATTCACTTGAAAAAGCGGAATTGTTGGTGTATAGTTGTTTCGGTTTACATGCTAGAAATATGGAAGAATTGGTAAAAATGACGAAAATCCCGGCCAGCGGACTGGCAGATGTGCTGGTCAGGCTGCAGAATAAGGGATTGATTGAGGAGTATTATAAAAATCATTATAGAAGAAAATAAGGAGTCTTAGGTTATGGCAAAGTACTTGGTGATTGTGGAATCTCCGGCAAAGGTAAAAACAATCAAAAAATTTCTGGGGAAAAATTATGAAGTGGCTGCGTCCAACGGACATGTGCGTGATTTGCCCAAGAGTCAGCTTGGAATTGATGTGGAGCATGATTTTGAGCCGAAGTATATTACCATACGGGGAAAAGGAGATATTCTTGCAAAGCTTCGCAAGGAAGTAAAGAAAGCTGATAAAATCTATCTGGCAACGGATCCTGACCGGGAAGGGGAAGCAATTTCCTGGCACCTTGCCAAAGCATTGAAATTAGAGGGCAAAAACGTATACAGGATCAGTTTTAACGAAATTACAAAAAACGCCGTGAAAGCGTCTTTAAAAACCCCGCGGGAAGTGGATATGGATCTGGTTGATGCGCAGCAGGCAAGGCGTATGTTAGACCGTATGGTGGGCTATAAGATCAGCCCTCTCCTGTGGGCAAAGGTAAAACGCGGTTTAAGCGCCGGAAGGGTACAGTCTGTCGCCCTGCGCATTATCTGCGACAGAGAGGAAGAGATAGGCGCATTTATACCGGAGGAATACTGGACTTTAGAAGCCAGGCTTGCCATAAAAGGGGAAAAGCGTCCGCTGATTGCCAAATTTCATGGAAATGCGGATGGAAAACTTACAATTTCTTCCAGACGGGAACTGGAATCGATTAAAAAAGAGATCGAACATGCAGAGTACCAGGTGCTTGAAGTAAAGCATGGGGAGCGCACTAAAAAAGCGCCGCTTCCTTTTACGACGAGCACCTTGCAGCAGGAAGCTTCTAAAGTGTTGAATTTTCCGCTTCAGAAGACGATGCGCATCGCCCAGCAGCTGTATGAAGGCATTGATATTAAAGGACAGGGCACGGTTGGACTGATTACCTATCTGAGGACAGATTCTGTCCGCATATCAGAAGAGGCGGATCAGGCGGCACGTGAGTACATCAGCGCAGCTTATGGCGAGAAATACGTTGTGGGAACGACAGTTAAGAAGCAGAATGCCGCTAAAATACAGGATGCCCATGAAGCCATTCGTCCTTCGGATATTACCCGGACGCCGGTTCTGGTAAAAGATTCCCTTTCCAGAGATCAGTTCCGTCTGTATCAGCTGATTTGGAAACGCTTTGCAGCCAGCAGGATGAGTGAGGCCGTATATGAGACGACCTCTGTTAAAATCGGCGCCGGAGAGTACCGGTTCCATGTGTCTGCTTCCAAAGTTGCGTTTGACGGTTTTTTATCTGTCTATACAGATGAAGAAGAGGAAAAAGCAAAGGGCAATGTACTGCTGAAGTCAATTGATGAAACGACATTACTGGCCCTGCAGGAGCTTGAAGAAAAGCAGCATTTTACCCAGCCTCCGGCACATTTTACAGAAGCTTCGCTGGTAAAGGCATTGGAAGAGCTTGGAATTGGCCGTCCGAGTACTTATTCTCCGACGATCACAACTATCCTTGCCCGGAAATATATTGTAAAAGAGAATAAGAACCTGTATGTGACAGAATTGGGAGAGGTAGTCAATTCCATTATGAAAGAATCGTTCCCTTCCATTGTAGACGAGCATTTTACCGCCAATATGGAATCTCTTCTGGATAAAATAGAAGACGGGACAGTAAACTGGAAAACGGTAGTCAGCAATTTTTACCCGGATCTGAAAGAAGCCGTAGAAATAGCCGAACAGGATTTGGAAAAAGTACAGATTGAAGATGAGGTCACAGATGTTATCTGCGAAGAGTGCGGCAGGAATATGGTGGTAAAATATGGTCCCCATGGTAAATTTCTGGCCTGTCCTGGATTTCCTGACTGCCGTAATACCAAGCCTTATCTGGAAAAAACTGGCATCAAATGCCCCCTGTGCCAGAAAGAGGTTGTGCTGAAAAAGACCAAGAAGGGACGAAAATATTACGGCTGTGAAAATAATCCGGACTGTGAGTTTATGTCCTGGCAGAAACCGTCTGAAAAACCCTGTCCTCAGTGCGGCGGTTACATGGTGGAAAAAGGAAATAAGCTTGCCTGTGCAGATAAACAGTGTGGATATAGTGAAAAAACAGATGCATAAACCACAATAAAAATGTGAAAATCATTTGAAATTTGTTGAATTTTCAGAATTGATGTGCTAGAATACGTACAACTTGTTTTCGGTGTGTGGATAAGGAGGGGATTCTATGAGTGTGCAACTATTGGATAAGACGAGAAAGATCAATAAACTCCTGCATAACAACAATTCTTCCAAAGTGGTTTTTAACGATATCTGCGATGTACTGACAGATATTTTAAAGTCGAACATTCTTGTAATCAGTAAAAAGGGGAAAGTTTTAGGGAGCAGCTGTGGGAAAGGAATCGATGAAATTGATGAACTGATTGTAGATGAAGTCGGGGGATTTATCGACCAGCTTTTGAATGAACGTCTTCTGGGTATCCTTTCTACCAAGGAGAATGTGAATCTGGAGACTTTGGGATTTGCTGCGGATTTGAAGAAGTATTGTGCGATTATCACACCGATTGATATAGCAGGTGAGCGTCTGGGCACACTGTTTGTATACCGCTGCGGTTTACAGTATGATATTGATGACATTATTTTAAGCGAATACGGCACCACAGTGGTCGGACTGGAAATGATGCGTTCTGTGAATGAAGAAAATGCGGAAGAGAACCGCAAGATTCAGATTGTAAAATCGGCAATCAGCACACTCTCTTTTTCAGAACTGGAAGCCATTACCCATATATTCGAGGAACTAGACGGCAATGAAGGCATACTCGTTGCCAGCAAGATCGCTGACCGCGTGGGGATTACCCGTTCTGTTATTGTCAATGCGCTGCGTAAGTTTGAAAGCGCGGGCGTGATAGAATCCCGTTCTTCCGGGATGAAAGGAACTTACATCAAAGTGCAGAACGATGTCGTATTTGATGAACTCCAAAAGATAAAAAAAGAAAAAGAACGTTAGATAAACAGGTAAATGATGCCAAAAGGATTTGCAGTATTTCTCTGTAAATCCTTTTTTTACTGTCTATTTCACTTCAAATATACAAAAAAATGCAGGATACTGCAAAAAGTACGAAAAAAATACTTGTGTTTTTTTTAATATAATTTATAATAGAGAATAGTATTTAATGTGGGGAGAATGTTTGAAAGGAGAAATATATGTTTTCAACCAACGTGTTTAGTTACGTCAATGTTTTGAATAAGGCCGCAGATGCAAGCTGGCTGCGGGAAGAGATGATTACGAACAACATTTCAAATGCGAATACGCCTGGCTACAAAAGAAGAGACGTCGATTTCCAGAGTGTTTTGAGACAGGAACTTGGGAATATGAAGTACCAGACTTTGGACAGCAAGGTTGACAATGTGGATTTAAGCCGTTTAAATGCATCGCCTTATTATGATTATGCCGGATATTCTTACCGGATTGATAAGAATAACGTAGATATTGATACAGAGAATGTGGAGCTGGCATCAGAAAAGATACGGTATGACGCGCTGACAGACAGCATGACACAGGAGTTTTCAAGATTACGTTCTGTAATGCAGTAATAAAATATGCATATGTCATTCTTCCGGCGCATAAATTGTTGCAGGAAGAAAATATGACAGGCTGTATTACATGGTATAAGATGAGGAGGAGACATTATGGCATTATTCCAGGCGTTTAATATCAGCGCATCGGGGATGACAGCGGAGCGGTTCCGTACAGATATCATCGCTGAAAACGTAGCAAACGTAAATACGACAAGAACAGAAAATGGTACGCCATACCGCAGAAAGATTGTGACTTTTGCGGAAAAAGACACGACAGACTTTCGGGAGATGCTTTCGAGAGCGCGTTCTTATGGAAAAAACGGAGTTAAAGTTACCAAGGTCATGGAAGACACATCGTCAGATTATATTATGAAATATGATCCGGCACATCCTGACGCGGATGAAAACGGATACGTTTCTTATCCCAATGTCAATATCGTAACAGAGATGACGAATCTCATTGACGCCAGCAGGGGATATGAAGCGAACGTAACAGCTTTTAATGCAGTAAAAGCGATGGCGCAGTCAGGATTACAGGTAGGAAAGCAATAATCAAAAGATTAAAAATTTTGTGGAGGAAGTTTGAAATGGATGTATCTTCAATGATCAATATATCTTCGGATTACCTGACGCAATATGGTATCAACAACAGAACGGATTCTTCCAAAGAAACGGATAAAAGTTTTGGTTCTGTTCTGGATACGGCTCTGAATATGATAAGAGAGACAAATGATTATCAGAATGCAGCGGAATCGGCGGAGATTCAGTTTGCACTGGGAGAAGCTACCAGCACACATGAGCTGGCAGTTGCGCAGCAGAAAGCCAATATTGCCCTGCAGTATACAGTTGCAGTTCGGGATAAGGTAATAGATGCGTACAAAGAAATCATGAATATGTCGATTTAGTTGGGTAGGGAAGCAAAATGCCAGAAAATGTGCAGAATATACTAAACAGAATAAGCGAATGGTGGAAAAAGTTTTCAATTAAGCAAAAGACGTTGCTGGTCAGTATCACAGCAGTTATCGTATTGGCGCTGGTGATTTTGGGAGTGGTGATGAACCGGCCTCAAAGGGAGCTGCTGCTTACCTGTGAGAATGCCACCCAGGCTGCAGCGGTAAAGGAACTTCTTGATGGTGAAAATATCAATACAGAGATTTCGGATGACGGCCTTACATTTTACATAGAACACGACGACAAATCACGGGCGTCTATTCTGCTTGGGTCGAACAACATTCCTACATCGGGATATGGGATTGAGAATGTGTTTGACGGAAGCTTTAGTACAACAGAATCGGATAAGGACAAGAAATACCAGTTATATCTGGAGAATAAATTTGAGGAAGATCTTGCGACGATCTCCAATATACAGAGCGCAACTGTCTCGCTTTCCATACCGAAAGAAGACGGAACCATTATTTCAATGGGCCAGGAGACATATGCCAGCATTATTTTAACATTAAGCGGCGAGATGGACGACGAACAGGCGGCGGGTATTGCCATGTTTGTAGCGACTGAGGTTGGGAATGATTCCACGAAGAATATCATGATATTGGATTCTAATGGCAGCGTCCTTTTTTCCGGAGGGGATTCCAATACGGCGGTTGGAAGCGCCAACACACAGTTGTCCTTAAAAAATAAAATGGAAAACAA
The DNA here is from genome assembly GCA_910588565.1 of uncultured Lachnospiraceae bacterium. Classification (GTDB taxonomy): domain Bacteria; phylum Bacillota; class Clostridia; order Lachnospirales; family Lachnospiraceae; genus Roseburia_B. Next base: position 75,794 of record CAJUPF010000003.1, on the reverse strand, counting down.
GATGAAGAGTGACGTCCGGAACGTTGTGTTGGGGACCAACCTCTACGATAATGTGGAAGTCGGACTGAATCTTGCGGTGAATTTTGATTCGGAGGAATACACCAATCAGCATTATTATGTAGACGATGGACGCGATACCGGTTACTTGGAAAGCCGGAGCAGTTTTGAGTCGGAGGCGGAAGGGGGACAGGCTGACGTGCCTGGAACCGATACTAACGGACAGGATACCACTTATGTGCTCCCGGATCAGGAGACGACATCCTCTTCAACCAGTGAGACAAAAGAAAACTATCTTACAAGTCAGGAGATTACCAGAAGAAGCAGTGATGGCGGCGACATCAATTATGATACGTCCTCTGTTTCTGTTGTGGCGACATCCTTTGTCGTATATGATGAAAGAGCATTGAAAGCAGATGGTACCCTTGCTGATATGTCTTTTGATGAATTTGTGGCTGCAAACAGCGACCGTGTCAAGACTGCCGTAGATGATGAGTTCTATGATATGGTAGCGAATGCGACCGGAATTTCAAGAGACAATATCACGATTGTTGCATATGATGTGCCGTTCTTTAAATATGCTTCTGCGAGCGGAAGAGATATTGCGGATTATCTGCAGATTATACTTGCAGTTCTGATTTTTATCCTGCTTGGATTTGTTGTGTTCAGAAGTACCAGAAAGCAGCCGGAACAGGAAATCGAACCGGAGATTTCCGCGGAGGATTTGATTCGTTCTACACAGAGTCAGGAGGAGCCGCAGGAAGAGCAGGAGGATATCGCTTTTGCGGAGAAATCAGAGACCCGCATATTAATAGAAAATTTTGTAGAAAACAATCCGGAGGCGGCGGCATCGCTGCTGCGTAACTGGCTGAATGAGGAGTGGGAATAGAAATGGCGAATGAGGATTTGACAGGAGTTCAGAAAGCTGCCGTGTTGTTAATTGCCTTAGGGCCAGAAAAGTCGGCGGATATTTTTAAACATCTGAAGGAAGATGAAATAGAAGAGTTGACTCTGGAGATTGCGAATACCAGAAGCGTATCGCCTCAGATGAAAGAAGATGTATTAAACGAGTTTTATCAGGTTTGCCTGGCGCAGCAGTACATTGCGGAGGGCGGTATTGCATATGCGAAAGAATTGCTGGATAAAGCTTTGGGCGGTGAAAAGGCACAGGAAGTTATTTCCAAGCTGACTGCATCGCTGCAGGTTCGGCCCTTTGAATTTGTACGTAAGACAGATCCAAGCCAGGTGCTCAACTTTATTCAGGATGAGCATCCACAGACAATTGCTATGATTTTATCCTATCTGACACCGGCACAGGCTGCCATGATTATGAGCGCCTTAGGGCCGGAAGTACAGGCGGATGTTGCACGGAGAATTGCTACAATGGATCGGACGTCGCCGGATGTTGTAAAAGAGGTGGAACGCGTGTTGGAACGGAAACTGTCTTCGCTGATCAATCAGGATTACACGATTGTGGGCGGTGTAGATGCAATTGTAAATATTTTGAATACGGTAGATCGTTCTACAGAGAAGCATATTATGGAATCTATGGAAATCGATGAGCCGGAATTGGCAGACGAAATCCGCAAGAAGATGTTTGTATTCGAAGATATTCTGCTGCTTGACGACCGGGCGATCCAGCGTGTGCTCAGAGATGTGGATAACAATGACCTTTCCATTGCGCTTAAAGGTGCAAACGAAGAGGTTCAGAATGCAATTCTGAGAAATCTCTCGAAGCGTCTTGCTGCGATGATCAAGGAAGAAATGGAATTTATGGGTCCGGTTCGTATGAAAGACGTCGAAGAGACACAGCAGAAGATTGTTGGTGTTATTCGTAAGTTAGAAGACTCTCAGGAGATTATTATCTCCAGAGGCGGAGGTGACGAGATCGTTGTCTAATCTGTATAAACAATATAACACCGTTGAACCGGAGAAGAGCGTCCGCATGATTGATTATAACCCCTTGGTGGAACAAAAGCTTGCGGAACTGAAAAAGGAACAGCAGAGCGGCGGCTTTCAGGCATTGGATCTGACTGCCGCAGAAGAAATTGAAATAAAGGAAGATCCAATAGAAATTGCCGAGAAGCTGAAATCAGAAGCTGAAGAGACTTTAAACCGTGCAAAAGCACAGGCGGAGACTTTGCTTGCACAGGCACAGGCACAGGCAGATGAGCTTTTGCGGCAGGCAAAAGAAGATGGCCAAAAGGAAGGCTATGAGACTGGGTTCAGGGAAGCGAAAGAGGAAGTGGATGCAGACTACGAACACAGAAAAGAAGAATTAGAACAATTCCGTCTGAGCCTGCAGTCAGATTACAACAGGGAAATGCATGAATTGGAGCCAAAGCTTCTGGATACGATTCTTGCTGTTGTGGAAAAAGTATTCCATATCCAGTTTGATGATAAGAGAGAGATTCTATTGTATTTGGTTGGCAATGCAATTGCCCATATGGAAGGCTGTAAAAGCTTCCGAATCCGTGTGGGAGAAGAACAGAAAGCATTTCTCGAATATCACAGAGAGGAGATATCCGATCGGGTTGGGCACGATATGTCTCTGGAGATTGTATCGGATTTGTCTTTGCAGGGGAATCAGTGTATCATTGAAACAGAGACAGGCTTTTTCGATTGCAGCCTGGGCGTGCAGTTGGAGAATTTAATTAAAGATTTAAGATCATTATGTTCGTGAGGATGAGATAAAGTGGCATATAATTTTGAGAAATATTTACAACTGGCAGATCGTACCTATTTTAACCGGCTTGGAAAAGTGGTTAAGATCGTAGGTTTGACGATTGAATCTATAGGACCGGATGCAAAACTGAATGATTTATGCCGCATTATCATCGATAAGAATAAGGACAGTTCCGTAATGGCGGAGGTAGTGGGTATCCGTGATAATCGTCTGCTGCTGATGCCTTACGAAAGTGTGGAAGGCTTAGGTGTTGGATGTACTGTAGAGAATACGGGGCATCCATTATCTGTTTTAGCCTCAGACGCGCTTTTGGGGCATATGGTAGATGGAATCGGGAGGATTGCAGAACCCGTAGAGTTTACGGAGACTAAGACGTATCCGGTAGAGACAGAATCGCCTGATCCTATGGACAGGAAGATTATTGATGAGATACTGCCTTTGGGAGTAAAGGCGGTGGATGGACTGATTACAGTGGGAAAAGGACAGCGAATCGGGATTTTCGCAGGCTCTGGCGTAGGGAAAAGTACACTGCTTGGAATGTTTGCCAGAAATACCAGAGCGGATATCAATGTAATCGCACTGATTGGAGAGCGGGGGCGTGAAGTACGGGAATTTATAGAACGTGACTTGGGGGAAGAAGGCATGAAGCGATCGGTTGTGGTCGTCGCCACTTCTGACAAACCCGCACTAATCCGCAATAAAGCGGCCAAAACAGCCACAGCAATTGCGGAATACTTCAGAGATCAGGGAAAAGACGTCCTTTTGATGATGGACTCTTTGACGCGTTTTTCTATGGCGCAGAGGGAGATCGGGCTTGCTTCCGGGGAACCTCCGGTGACGAGAGGCTATCCGCCCAGTGTGTATTCGGAGATGCCCAAATTGTTAGAGCGGGCAGGCAATACAGAAAAGGGTTCTATCACCGGACTGTATACGGTGTTAGTAGACGGAGACGATATGAACGAGCCGATTACCGATACGGCACGAAGTATTCTCGACGGGCATATTATGCTTTCAAGAAAGTTAGGGCACAGAAATCATTATCCGGCAATTGATGTTTTACAGAGTATTTCCAGGGTTATGAGCTCGATTGCTTCCAAAGAGCATAAAGACGCTGCCGGAAAGCTCAGAACTGTGCTTGCGACCTATCAGGAAGCGGAGGATTTGATCAATATCGGAGCATACAAACGGGGTTCTAATCCGGGGATTGATTATGCGATTTCCAGAATAGATGCGGTAAATGCCTTTTTGATGCAGGATACGATGGAGAAATTTGGATTTGAAGAAGAGGAGCATATGTTGGAAGCTCTTTTTGAATGATAGATTCGGGTGAGTCAGATGGCAGTATTTCGCTATAAATTGCAAAGTATACTGGATATTAAACAAAAGCTGGAAGAACAGGAAAAGATTGCGTTCGGATTGGCGGCAGCAAAGTTAGAAGAGGAACAGGAGGCGCTGCAGAAACTGCTGATTCAGAAAGCGGGCTATGACAGGCAGTCAAGAAAGCTTGTGGAGGGGACGATCAATCTGATTGAGATCAATGCCTGCCGGAAGGCAATTGAGATTATGAAGACCAGGATTCGGGGACAGATGTTAGAAGTCCATAAGGCGGAGCGGCAGTTAGATCAGGTCCGGCAGAGATTGAATGAAGTAATGATTGAACGCAAGACATATGAGAAGCTTCGGGAAAAAGAGTTTGAAGCGTTTCAGCAGGAGCTTTTATATGAAGAGAAAAAAGAGGTAGACGAACTGGTAAGTTATACCTATCATCAGAAATAAGGTAACAGCGAAGGTATCTAAGCTGTTACGAACGAAGAATAACAGGTGGTGGACAATATGGCGAATGAGAATGAAGTAATGCCAGAAGACAGCAAAGAAGCAAAGAAAGCTGCAAAACAGGCGAAAAAGGAAGAAAAAGCAAGGAAAAAAGAGGAAAAGCGCAGGCAAAAGCTGGCGAAAGCAGGGGCGACCCCGGAGGAGATTCAGCGGGCAATGGAATACAGCGCGGAATATGAGGAAGAAGGCGGCAGCCGTCTCGCTGTATTTTTTGTTACACTTGTGATTATTGTCATATGGCTTGCAATTCTTGCATTATTGGTAAAGATGGATGTGGGAGGCTTTGGTTCCACGGTGCTGCAGCCTCTGTTAAAGGACGTACCTTACGTAAACCGGATTTTGCCGGATGCAGAAGGGGAAGAAGTAAAGAGCACAGAGAGTACGGAAACCCCGTATGCTACACTGGATGCTGCTGTCGCAAGAATTAAAGAACTTGAAGTGGAGCTTCAGAATGCCCAGAATGCAACAGCTGACAGCCAGAGCCGCAATGAGGAACTGCAGGAGCAGTCCCAGCAGTTAGAGCAGTATAAGGCAAATGAAGCGGCGTTTGAAGAACAGAAACAGAAGTTTTATGAAGAGGTTGTGTTTTCCGATCAGGCGCCCGATATAGATGAATATAAGAAGTATTATGAGAGCATCGATCCCGCTACGGCAGAAGCGCTGTATAAGCAGGTGGTGGAACAGCAGCAGGGCGATGAAGAACTGGAAAAGTATGTGTCGATGTATTCGTCCATGAAGCCCAAGCAGGCAGCGGCCATTTTTGATACAATGACCAATGACTTAAAACTGGTGGCTAAGATTCTGAAGGCGATGGATGCCGATGCCAGTTCAAGTATTCTGGGGGCAATGAATTCGGATACGGCTGCAAAGCTGACAAAGATCATGGAACCCACAGAATAATAATCAGGATTGTTGCTGTACATACCTTGGTATGGACAGTTACAATATATATAGGATATAAGAAAGGAGATGAGAGAGAATGGCAGCCGATATATCGGGAATTGCTAAAAGCGTGCTGCAGGCAAGAGCGAATCTGAAGGCGGAGTCACCGGACAAGGACAGCAGACAAAGTATTACAGTCAGCTTTATGGAAATGATGAACCAGAGCAGTTTTTCTGCTAATGCCAACGTATCATCCAGATCGGATGCAATTGAAATCCGCGTGGAAGATGGTAAAGTGTCAAAAACGGCTTATGATACCTGTCCGAATCCGGTAAGGACTATTGCAGTAAAGGAAGACGCCGAACCGGAGCAGATGCTTTCGGAAGCCGCTGAGCCGTTAGAAGAGTATGAAGCGGAAATCCGTAAGATCCTTGAAGAGGAACTGGGTGTTACAGAAGAAGAAATCTCAGATGCAATGCAAGAACTGGGAATGAGTTTTCTGGACTGCAGGAATCTGCAGGATTTGACTACTTTGGTACAGAAGCTGACAGGAGAGGATGTAGGGACGCTCTTTTTAAGCGAACCTTTCCAGAATGTTGTGGAACAGGTAACTGTATTGACAGAGGCTTTATGCGCTGAGCTTGGAATCAGCAAAGAAGAGTTTCAGGCGCTTTGTGAGGCCTGGGAGCAGTTAGAGGTAGATATGCCTGAGGCTATGCCGCAGAATCCGGATATTTTACAAGAGGAAGAGGTTCTGCCGGAAGTGAACGTTTCCAATAAGGAAATCCTTAGTGAACAGGTCAGTACAGTTGTAGTCCAGGAAGAAGAACCCTCTCAGGAGAACAGAGCAGCCGTGACAGAGAACCAGGATGCAGGGGAAGATACGGTCGTGGTAAAGCGGGCAGAGGTGAAAGTTCAGGAAGGAACTGATTCCAATACAGGAGAACAGCAATCTTCTGATCAGTCTGCAAATACGAAGCCGGATGTACCGGGTACAGCGTTTTTGAACCAGCAGACCGTCAATACGGAAGAATTTATTCTGCCGCAGGAGACGGCGCAGCCCTATACAGATCAGGTGAACGTCATGGATATCATCGATCAGCTTGCGCGAACTGTCCGTCTGACGATTTCAGCAGAGACAACATCTCTGGAAATGCAGCTGAATCCAGAACATTTGGGTAAGATTTACCTGAATATTTCGGAAAAAGAAGGCGCGGTGCGGGCGCAGATTGCAGCGCAGAATGAGGCTGTAAAAGAAGCGCTTGAGACACAGATTGTAGAATTGCGTCAGAGCCTGCATCAGCAGGGGATCAAAGTAGACGCAATTGAAGTCACTGTGGCAACACATGAATTTGAGCAGAATTTAGAGCAGAACGCAAGACAGGAAGAGCAGATGCAGCAGCAGGCGGATGAATCTCACAGACAGAACAGGCGGAATCTGAATATGAGTGAATTGGATGAACTGTCCGGTTTGATGTCGGAAGAAGAAGCGCTTGTAGCTAAAATTATGCGAGACAATGGCAACCAGGTAGATATGACCGCATAGGTTATAGAGTAAAGAAAGGAGAATACTATGGCATTAATGATACCGGTAGAAAACGGAGAAGTAGTGGATGGCAGCGCATCAGCCTCGTCAGCTTCTTCATCCTCCTCAAAGGCTTCTGAAAAAAGCACCTCCGGACTGGACAAAGAAGCGTTTTTACAGCTTTTAGTAGCGCAGATGCAGTATCAGGACCCGCTGGAGCCAATGGATAATACGGAGTATATTTCCCAGCTGGCAACTTTTTCCCAGTTAGAGGCAACCCAGAACCTGCAGGATACGATAAGCAAAGGGATGGCGAACAGCTTAGTTGGACAGTATGTTATCTTAAACGTAACAGATAAGTTAGGAAATGTAAATACGATTGCCGGCAAAGTGGATTATGTAATGTATGAAAACGGCGAGGTATTCCTGGCAGTCAACGACGGGCTTTATTCCTTAGAAGATCTGGATACTGTGGCGGACAGCGCTTATTTTGAAGCGTTTGAAATGGCCAACGCGTTTTCCGCAATGATTGCAAAACTTCCGTCTGCCGGCATGGTGACAGCGCAAGATGCAGATGCGGTAAAGAATGCAAGAGAAGTATATGATGCTATGACGCCATATCAGCAGGGATTTGTCAGTAAGAAAGATCTGGAGAAGCTGGAAGAACTGGAAAAGAAGATTAAAGAGCTTACCGGGAGCAGCGGAACTGACGATGATACGGATGAAACGGAAAAACCAGACGGGACAGAATCTCCCGATGAGGATGAAAAATAGTGTAAAGCCGATGGGCGAGGTGGCAATATGGAAAAGATCACAAATCGGTTTACATCCATTGAGCAGGTTGCGGGTAAGTATCTTACATCACCGGAATATGCCAAAACTGCAGGCGCAGGCAGGATTTCTTTTGAAGAGATTCTAAAAGAGAAACAGTCAGGAAGAGCCTCTGAACTGAAATTTTCCAAACATGCTTCTATGCGGCTGGAAAAACGCAATATCAGCCTTACGGAAGAACAGAATGCCCGGCTGGAAAACGGCGTTGCGAAGGCTGGCGAAAAAGGAATCCGGGAATCGCTGGTTATGGTAGATTCTCTGGCTTTTATCGTGAATGTACCGAGTAAAACAGTCGTAACCGCAATGGATCAGATGGAGACACAAAATAATATATTTACCAATATTGACGGCGCTGTTATTATATAGCTGGACCTTAAGGGAAGCAGTATGCCTTTGACTGACAGAGAAGGCAGGCAGACAGGCCGCGGATAATCAGGAGGTCATTTATTATGATGAGATCATTATTTTCTGCTGTGTCAGGACTTAAGACACATCAGACCAAGATGGACGTAATTGGTAATAACGTAGCAAACGTAAATACCGTAGCGTTCAAATCTTCAGCAGTAACGTTCAGTGAGATTATGTACCAGACAGTTTCCGGAGCTTCCGGAGCAAATGCGACAACCGGAAAGGGCGGCGTCAATGCCAAACAGATTGGTCTTGGTGTTACCAGCGGCGCGACCAAAATTACGATTACATCTCCCGGTACAGCAGAAACAACAGGCGATGGTAAGGATCTGCGTCTGACGGATAAAGTAACCACGAATTTCTTTATTGTAAACGATGGTACACAGAATCTCTTTACAAGGGCAGGTTCCTTTTATATAGACGGAGCGGGCAACCTGGCTATGACGTCTACCGGTTATACGGTGATGGGCTGGCAGGTAGACGAGACAACCGGGGAGATCCGCAAAGACACTGTGTCCGCATTGCGCGTGATGCAGGAGAAGAATCTTACCTCAGCGCCGGAAGCAACGACAGCCGGTACGGTTGGCGGCGTTATGGATAAGAACGATACCAATGTTACGAGTGACGATGGTTATGTTATGACCATGAATTTCTTTGATAAGTTAGGGTACAGCTATACAGCAAAATTTGCAGTAAAACTGATCAATGGGGATGAGGGTTCTTATACCGTTGAACTTACGGATATCCTGGATTCCAAAAATCATTCTGTCTTGAATGATTATACGAAAGGCGATCAGGACAGACTTGCAACCGTATTTGGAAAGAATACGACAGCGTCCAAATCTTATGCGCCTACAGATTCCCATGTCAGATATTTGAAGGACGGAGATGTAGATCCGGCGTATGGATTTAGCGGGGAAGGATATTATTATTCCTATTCGGATTACAACGCTACCGGAGAAGCGATTACAAGGTATGTAAAGCTGGACACCCTGACATTCCCGAATGCGGATGATACATACACGATTCCGAGCTATACATATTATCTGACTGCGGAAGATGCAATCGCAGACGCGCAGAATCCCGGAAGCGGCAATACTTTTACAACGGATGCGAAGACAGACAACAAAGTGACAGAACTGTTTGGAATCAATCTGACGCAGCTTGGCTCATTTGGCAGCGGCGACATCCCAAGCCTTTCTATTGACGAGGCCACAGGAAATCTGCTCTACACAGAGCCTGCTGTAAATTATAACTTACAGTTCAACAAAACGGATGGAAAATTTTCCTATGTGGATATGCAGGGTTCTAGTTCTGTTGTTATGCATCTGGCGGATACACTTGGAGATAATTTCGAGGATATTGAGATTGACTTTTCAACCTGCCTAACCTCAGACAATGGCGGAAAGTCTACGATAGGGGCAGAGCCTGGATTTGATAAAGGAACAGTTGGAAAAGGAACAGTTGGAAAAGGAAAGGCTCTTGGCGTTATGATTGGGCTTAGCATTAACAGCGACGGTAAAATTTACGGCTCCTATGACAATGGCAATACCGTATTGTTAGGCCAGATTGCGGTTGCACAGTTTGCAAATGCATCCGGTCTTGAAAAAGTAGGAGATAACTGTTATACGACAACGCTGAATTCCGGTGATTTTGATGGAATCGGCGTGGAAATCGCAGCAGACGGCAGCAGTATGACGTCCGGTGAACTGGAAATGTCAAATGTGGATTTGTCAAGCGAATTTACACAGATGATCATTACTCAGAGAGGATTCCAGTCTAACTCACGTGTCATTACCGTTTCTGATACGCTTCTGGAAGAGCTGATTAACCTGAAACGTTAAGAGGAGTTCCTGGCATAGTTAGATAGTAACAGTAAGGCCGGAAGGCTGAACTGTTATTAAAATATCGTAATAAAATATATGGGTGTTCCAATTTTGTGAAATATGGTATACTGGGTGTGTATGATCCGGCAGTAACCGGATCATACACACTTTTTGAATCGAATAGGATGCAGGCATAATAAATTGTTTGAATTTGGTCTAAAAAAAATTCAATAAATGAATAGACAATTGTGTCAAAAAATAGTAAACTATACGTGATAGGGTTTTATGGCAGATATGTCATTTACCAATAAAAAAATACAGGCAGGTGAGGGTTAAGTGGACATAGCATCTTTATTGGGGATTCTACTTGGAATGGCAATGGTTATCTTTGGTATTCTTTCGAACAAGGCAGATCTTCTGGGTTACGTAGACGTGCCATCCATTATTATTACAATTGGCGGTTCCGTAACAGGAGTTTTAGGCTCGCATAAGGTGAGCGACTTTGTCAAGGGCTTCCAGAGTATCGCACTTGTAATGAAAGAAGAGGCCCGGGATCCGGGAAGTGTGATCAGCAACATAATCAACCTGGCAAATGTAGCCAGAAAAGAGGGGCTTCTGGCATTGGAAGAAGCTTCGAATGATATTGATGATCCATTCCTGAAGAAAGGTATCATGTTGGTCGTGGACGGTACAGATCCGGAACTTGTCCGGGGAATCCTGGAGACTGAGCTGATGTGTATTGAGGATCGGCATAAGAAAGTGATTGGCTTCTGGGAGAAATGGGCAGAGTTAGGTCCTGCATGGGGTATGATCGGTACCCTGATTGGTCTGGTAAACATGTTGAACAACATGGAAGACGCGTCTGCAATCGGACCGGCTATGGCGGTAGCATTGCTTACAACTTTATATGGTTCTCTGATTGCAAACTGGCTATGTACTCCGGTTGCAAACAAGATGAAGGTGAACAATGATCTGGAGATTATTGTAAAAGAAGTTATGGTAGAAGGTCTCCTTTCGATTCAGGCAGGAGAAAACCCAAGGGTTATTGAAGAAAAACTTAAATCCTTCCTGGCACCAGCTATCCGGGATGGCATTGGCACCGGCGGAGGTGAAGAATAGTGGCAAAAAAGAAACGGGAAGAAGCGGCCAAAGGTTCGCCGGCATGGATGGCCACATTTAGTGATTTGATGAATCTGTTGTTGTGTTTCTTCGTGTTGCTCTTTTCCATGTCAACTGTCGATGCTGAAAAATTTCAAATGGTAGTTGCTTCTCTGCAGAGTACATTCAGCGTGCTGCCGGCCGGCGGCTCTTCCATCGGAGAAGGAGAACTGATAAATTCCGGTATCAGCCAGCTGAAAGATTTCAGTATTTATTTTGAACAGCTTTCAGAAGAAGAGACGGATGATACAGATGTTACGCAGACAGAGCAGGATACACAGTCGGAAGAGAGTACACAGACAGAGCGGGATATTAAGGAAGCATATCAGGAAGAGTCTCTGAAAGAATCGGAAGAGATGGCAGAAGAGATTACAGAACAGACAGAACGCTATGGGATTCAGAATGAAGTGGAAGTTGAATTTAATGCGCAGTATGTTCTTCTGACTTTAAACGGAGCGCTCTTGTTTGATTCGGGTAAATCTGAAATTCGCCAGGACGCTTATCCTCTGGTAGATAAGATTGGCGCAATCCTTTCAAATTATGGCAGTAATATTATAGAGATTGAAGGCCATACAGATAATGTTCCGATTTCAAACAGTAAATATGAGAATAACAATGTGCTTTCCATGTATCGTGCGTTAAGCGTAGCGGATTATATTAGGAATATTACGGATTTGGATTCGAGCCTGTTGAAATCTTCAGGACGGGGCGAGTATGTTCCGATTGCCGACAATGCGACTCCGGAAGGCAGAGCCCGGAACCGAAGAGTAGAAGTTAAGATATATAATTCATATAATTCAGATCATTAAAACGAAGAAAGGAACAGACATATGAAGAAGAATCTTATTACGGTTGTTATATTTGCACTGGTTTTGGTTAACCTGATTTTGACATCTATTTTGACAATTTCAATACTGCCAGAGACAAAGAAGGCAAATGAGCTGATTACACAGGTGTGTACAGCGATTGACCTGGAGCTGAGAAGTGGCGCGGTGACTTCTGATGCGATGCGGGTTCCCATTGACAAAGTGGCGTCTTACAATGTAGAAGAGATGCAGATTAACTTAAAAGACAGTGGGGACGGCAAGAAACATTATGCATCCGTTGCGGTTTCACTTTCCATGAATACAGAAAGTGATGACTATAAGAAATATGGCAGCGCAGAGCAGCTGGCAGAAAAAGACAGTCTGATCAGAAGTCAGATCAATACGGTAATCTCCGGATATACATTTGAGGAGTTTACTTCAGACCAGCAGGCAGTCCAGAATGAGATTCTGGCGTCACTGCAGCAGTTATTTAATTCTGATTTTATTGTCAGTGTTGGATTTTCCAAAGTTACTTCTCAGTAGTACAAATTTTTACAAAAATGCATTTTAGGCAGGTGGTGAGGTTTCATGGGCGATGTCTTGTCCCAGGAAGAGATAGACAGATTGCTGCGGGCATACAGTGACGGCGAGCTTGATGCGGAGAATATGAAGGAAGAGCCGGATGTAAGGGTAGTTGATTATGATTTTAGAAGGCCTTCCAAATTTTCCAAGGAGCATCTGAGAACATTAGAGATTATATTTGAACACTATGGAAGGTTATTATCCACGAACCTTCCGGTATATTTCAGGAAAACCGTTCAGGTTGAAGTGCTGAATTCGGAAGCGGTTACGTTTCTGGAATTTTCCAATTCGCTGATTAACCCGGTTTTGCTGGGGGTTGTGGATATGGAGCCGCTAGGCGGTAATGTGATTTTGGAAATGGCTTCTACCATTGGGTATAGTATGGTAGACAGGATGCTGGGCGGAGTAGGTCTTCCGTTGGATAAAAGCCGTGATTTTTCGGAAATTGAACTTTTGATCATTGAACGGATTATGACGGTATGTGTAGAACTGCTCAGTGAACCCTGGCATAGCGTGATTGAGATTCATCCAAGGTTGGAACGGATTGAGACGAATTCTCAGTTTGCACAGATGATTTCTCCAAATGAGATGATTGCGATTGTAAGTATCAGTCTGAAAATCGGAGATGTAGAAGGTTTAATGCATGTCTGCCTGCCGTTTATTACGTTAGAGCCTATTATGGATAAGCTGAATACTAAATTCTGGTATTCCAGTATCAAAAAGAGCGATGAGACTGTATATACGGAAACGATACAAAGCCTGATTTCAAGAGCGCCTGTACCAGTGAAAGCGTATCTGGGCAAGAGTACAGTTTCTGTTCAGGATTTTACGAATCTTCAGATCGGAGATATTATTCGTCTGGATTCAAAAGTTGACAATGAATTGGATATATACGTTGGCAATATACGTAAATTTACTGCATTACCGGGAGCGTCCGGCAATCAGTACGCAGTAAGAATCACATCAGTAATCGAAGAGGAGCAATAAAAGAATGGATGAAATGTTATCACAGGAAGAAATCAATGCCCTGTTAAATGAACCGGGAGATTCCGGTGTCGATGAACAACCGCTTACTGATTCTGAAAAAGATGCAATAGGAGAAGTGGCAAATATCAGCATGGGAACAGCAGCGACGACGTTGTTTTCACTGGTAAACAGAAAGGTTGATATCTCAACGCCGGTTGTATCCTTCGCCAGATGGGATGATATTGTTGCAGCTTATGAAAGACCGTGTGTATTTATCCGAATTGGGTATACGGTTGGATTGGATGGAAGCAATGTTCTTGTACTCAAGGAACACGATGTTAAAGTAATTACAGATTTGATGATGGGAGGAGACGGGACCAATACAGACGGCGAGCTTGGGGAGCTGCACTTAAGTGCAATCAGCGAAGCTATGAATCAGATGATGGGTTCCGCAGCGACATCCCTATCATCTATGTTAAATAAGATGATTGACATCAGTCCGCCGGAAGCAGATGTGATTGATCTGGCTGAGACGGTAGACGGAGGAGAAATCGACAGTTTCCTTGCGGGAGAATTCGTTATGATTTCTTTCCGTATGGAAATCGGTGATTTGGTGAACAGCCAGATTATGCAGTTATATCCCTTCTCTTTTGCAAGGGAGATGTGTGCTAGTATAACAAAGAATATGGAAATGGAAGTTATGACTTCAGCTGAACCAGAAATGGAACAGGCTGCCAGCCCGGCAGCGGCGTCGGCAGCACCAGCACCAGCACAAGCGGCTGCGCCGGAATCAATGATGAACCAAGCAATGATGGGACAGCCGATGATGAACCAAGCAATGATGGGACAGCCGATGATGGGAGGTCAGCCAATGATGGGACAGCCGATGATGGCACAGCCGATGATGGCACAGCCGGTCAATGTGCAGCCCGCACAGTTCCAGACATTTACGCAGAATATTAATCCGGCTCTGCAGTCGGATAATATCGGCATTATTATGGATGTAGGGTTGGATGTGACCGTTGAATTGGGAAGAACCAGCAAGTCGATTCAAGAGATACTTGATTTTGCACCTGGCAAGATTATTGAACTGGATAAAATTGCAGGAGAACCGATTGATGTGCTTGTAAATGGCAAATATGTGGCAAAAGGTGAGGTAGTTGTTATCGAAGAGAACTTCGGTGTAAGAATTACAGAAATTATTAAATAATCAGAATAGGAGATTGAAAAAATGGCAAAAAATATTTTGGTTTGTGATGACGCGGCATTTATGCGGATGATGATTAAGGATATTTTAACCAAAAACGGTTATAATGTTGTAGGCGAAGCAGAAAATGGTGCAAAAGCAGTAGAAAAATATAATGATGCAAAGCCGGATCTGGTGCTGATGGACATTACAATGCCAGAGATGGATGGTATTCAGGCATTGAAAAAAATCAAAGAAGCCGATGCCAATGCTAAAGTGGTTATGTGTTCTGCAATGGGACAGCAGGCAATGGTTATTGAGGCCATTCAGTCTGGTGCAAAGGATTTTATTGTAAAACCATTCCAGGCAGAGCGCGTATTAGAAGCAGTGAAAAAAGTGATAGGTTAATACGCATATGACAGCAGTACAAACTTCTTCTCTGGAAAGCTTTCTGCAGTTAATGGGCGTGTTGGTGATTTTTATTGTTGTGCTTGGCATTACCTATGTGGCGACACGCTGGATCGCAAGCTACCAGAAGGAACACAGCTTCAATCAGAATTTGAAAATTATCGAGACGTTGCGTATTACAACGAATAAATATATTCAGATTATAGAAGCCGGAGAAGAATATCTGGTGATTGCAATTGGAAAAGATGAAGTGCGGCTGCTCACAAAGCTGACGCGGGATCAGCTGAAGGAACTGCCTTCTGAGGATCCCACGACTGGAATAGTACCAGAAAGCTTTAAAGAAGTATTAGACAGATTAAAAAACCATATGCCGAAGAAGTAGACTGGGATAAACTATGAGTAAATTAAAAAAATCATATTGTAAAGTATCTGTAATTTTTGCAGTATTTGTGCTGATTGCTGTTGTTTTGCTGCAGGGAGGACAGAGTGTTTATGCGACCGGAACAGCAGATGGGATAGAGACGCCAAGCGGGGATGACATTCCGGATCCACAGGACCCACAGGACCCTGTCTCCGGAAACAGGCAGGGCGCAGTAAGCGCTACTTCTGACAGTACAAATGGAATATCATTCAGTATTAATAACGAAGAAGGAACGCTGTCCGGCGCACTTCGGATTTTGCTGACGCTGACCGCGATTACATTGCTGCCTTCCGTTATCATTATGCTGACGTCATTTACCAGGATTATTGTTGTGCTGCATTTTCTGCGGACAGCGCTTGGTACACAGACGTCTCCGCCGAATCAGGTGATGATCGGTCTGGCACTGTTTTTGACATTATTTATTATGCATCCGGTTTTTTCGGAGATGAATGAAAATGCACTGAAGCCTTTTGATGCGGGAGAGATTACACAGGAAGAAGCCATTGAAATTGGCAGCAGGCCTCTGCGTGAATTTATGAATAGCCAGGTGCAGACAAAGGATATCGATTTGTTTATCCAGATTTCCGGGGAGTCGTATGACAGCTATGAGGAAGTTCCGTTCACAGTATTAATTCCAAGTTTTATTATTAGTGAGCTTCGTTCAGCTTTCATTTTGGGATTTATTATTTATATTCCATTTATTGTAATTGATATGGTGGTATCCTCTGTGCTTATGTCTATGGGTATGATGATGCTTCCACCGACCACAATTTCAATGCCTTTTAAGATTCTGCTGTTTGTCCTGGCAGATGGCTGGAATCTGGTGATTGGCAATCTGGTCAAGACATTTTATTGAGTGCAGCCGTCTTGCGGCGGCTTGACGGGAGGAAAGATCAATGATTACACAGGGAGATATTATTGTGATTGCCAAAGATGCGATTTATACGATTATTATGGCTTCGGCTCCTTTGCTGCTGATATCTTTGATTGTTGGACTTATTATCAGTATATTTCAGACAGTTACATCTATTCAGGAACAGACGCTGACGTTTGTGCCGAAGATTCTTGCAGTGTTTTTTGGGATTATGCTGCTTGGTTCCTGGATGCTTGATATTATATCAAATTATATGACGCGCCTGTGGACGGACTTTAGTGTATATTTAAGCTAGGTTGAATCATGATTAATTATAGCTTTTCCTTACTTACATTTGAATATTTTTTGTTGATTTTGGTTCGCATATCCTGCTTTGTGTCTGTTGCTCCTTTTTTTGGGATGCAGAATACACCGGGGAGAGTTAAAATTGGAGTATCTGTTTTTATTTCCCTGCTTTTGTATCAAATCGTTCCCAGAGAAAGTCTGGGCTATACAGGGATTGTGGGATATTCCATTATCGTCGTAAAAGAAGGAATTACAGGATTGCTCATTGGATTTGCAGCAAACATTTGTAATTCCATTATTTTATTAGCCGGAAATTTGCTGGATATGAATATTGGGTTTTCCATGGCGACTGAATACAATCCGCAGATGCAGACGCAGGCCAGTGTCAGCGCGAACTTTTATAATTATCTGGTGCTGCTGCTGTTGATCGTGACGAATATGCATCATTATATACTGCGGGCTGTAGCAGATTCATACCAGCTGATTCCCGTAAACGGCCAGGTGTTCCAATGGGATGCCCTGATGCAGGGAATGGTCACATATATGATTAACGCGTTTGTACTTGCGTTTCGGATTATTCTTCCGGTGTTTGCCTGTATTATGATTCTAAATTCAATATTGGGAGTTATGGCAAAGGTATCCCCGCAGATGAATATGTTTGCTGTGGGTATGCAGCTGAAAGTACTGGCGGGGCTTATTGTGATGTTTTTGACAATTGGGCTGTTTTTAAATGTATCTGATTTTATTTTTGATGAAATGAAGCGGACGATTGTATCTATGATAAAAGGGATGTATGAAAGTTGACAGAATGGGATAATCTACAGCTTCCCTACCATCTGCAGTGGTTTGCAAAGGATGGGCCGGGCGGTGAAAAGACAGAAGAACCAACCTCCAAAAAACTGCAGGATGCCAGAAATGATGGTAAGGTTGCAAAAAGCAGAGAATTGAATTTTGCCTTTGATCTGATCGTTTTGTTCCTGGTATTAAAGGCATTTATGGCATTTGTGTATGATTCGTTTCTGAATGTATTTTCTTATGTGTATACCCGGATGCCTGATTTTCTGAGAAGCACAGCAAAAGAAGCAACTGCTTTAAGTACGGCTTCTTTTCTGCGGGTGGTGCTGACAGAATCGATCAGGATTATGCTGCCCTTTTTTTTGATAGGTTTTGCAGTATGTATGCTGATTGCTGTTTTGCAGGTGGGATGGAAGGTTACAACAAAGCCACTGGAGCCCAAATTTGATAAATTTAATCCGATTAATGGCTTTAAACGAATAATTTCCAAGGATTCTTTGTTTGAGTTATTGAAATCTTTTGTAAAATTGTTTATTATTGCCTATGTAGCATATACTTCGATTCAGAAGAATATGAATAATTTGTTTGTTCTGTATGATATTCCGCTGATGCAGGCAATTATTCTCTGCGGACAGATTATTCTCGATACCGGGCTGAAGATAGCGCTGGTATATTTACTCATTGGCTTTGGGGATCTGATTTACCAGAAGCATAAGTTTCATGAAGAGATGAAGATGACCAAGCAGGAAGTTAAGGATGAGTATAAGAATACAGAAGGAAATCCTGAAATCAAAGGAAAGCAGCGTCAGAGGATGCAGGAGGCTTCCCGGCGCAGAATGATGCAGGATGTTCCCAAAGCGGATGTGATTATTACGAACCCGACCCATCTTTCCGTTGCGATTAAGTATGACGCGAATGAGACAAAAGCGCCTGTTGTACTTGCCAAAGGGGAAGATTATCTGGCGCTTAAAATCCGTGAGGTGGCGAAAGAGAACCATATCGAAATAGTAGAGAACAAGCCCCTTGCGCGTATGCTTTATACAAATGTGGATATCGGGCAGGAAATTCCGCCGGAACTCTACCAGGCAGTAGCAGAAGTCCTGGCGATGGTATATAATTTAAAAAATAATTAGGAGGGGGAAACGAAATGAAAAAAGCGGATGTCGGCGTGGCATTATATTTGCTCGTAGCGGTAATCTTTTTCATTGTACCGATTCCTTCCATATTACTGGATGTTATGCTGGCAGTAAATATTTCCGTTGCATTGGTAATTATGTTTCGGGCGCTGTTTGCGAATGAAGTACTTGATATGTCATTTTTTCCAACATTATTGCTGTTTACCACAATCTTCAGAATATCGTTGAACGTGTCTTCCACTCGTTTGATTCTGACAACCGGAAGTCCGGGAAATGTCGTAGAGACGTTCGGTTCCTTTGTGGGCGGCGGTGATTTGATTATTGGTGTAATCGTTTTTATCGTTTTGATTATTATTCAGTTTGTGGTTATCAATAAAGGTTCAGAACGTGTCGCAGAAGTAACGGCAAGGTTTACCTTAGACGCGATGCCTGGTAAACAGATGGCGATTGACGCGGATTTGAATACGGGAACCATTACAGAAAAAGAAGCAAGGGAGCGCCGGGAAAAGATTCAGGCGGAGTCAAGTTTCTTTGGTAATATGGACGGCGCTACAAAGTATGTCAAGGGAGATGCCCTTGCCGGCCTTGTAATTACGCTGATTAACTTTATTGGCGGAACCGCCATGGGAATCACCAGACAGGGGCTGGAATTTGTTCCGGCAATGCAGGAATATGGAATTCTGACGATTGGTGACGGGCTTTGCAGCCAGATTCCCTCTCTTTTGATTTCACTTGCAACAGGTATTCTGGTTACAAAAGCATCCAAAGATGCAGATCTGGGAACCATTCTTGTCCGTCAGTTGTTTGGTGTGCCGAAGGTACTTTATATTGTAGGCGCTACGATGTGTTTTCTAGGAGTTACAACACCGTTTAAATGGTATTTGTTTGTCCCGTTTGGCGCAATGTTTTTGATAGCAGGAAGAAATATAGCCAAGAATATTGGGATTGAACAGATTAAGGAAGAAGTTGATATGGAAGAGACCGATGCAGAAGAAATCCGAAAACCGGAGAATGTGGTATCCCTGCTTCAGGTAGATCCAATTGAACTGGAATTTGGTTATGGTATTATTCCTTTGGCGGATGTAAACCAGGGCGGTGATTTATTAGACCGTGTGGTTATGATCCGAAGACAGATTGCCTTAGAGCTTGGAACTGTGGTTCCAATTATCCGTCTCCGCGATAACATTCAGCTGAACCCGAATCAATACATAATTAAGATAAAGGGTATACAGATTACCGAAGGAGAAATCCTTTTTGATCATTATATGGCGATGAATCCTGGGTATGTCGAAGAAGAAATTACCGGAATCCCGACATTTGAGCCATCCTTCCACCTGCCGGCAATCTGGATTACGGAAGGACAGAGAGAGCGCGCAGAAAGTCTTGGGTATACCGTTGTAGATCCGCCGTCAATTATTGCGACTCATCTGACAGAAATCATACGGACGCATATTGACGAGCTTCTGACCAGACAGGATGTACAAAATCTTGTCAACAACTTAAAAGAAAGCAATCCGGTACTGGTGGAAGAACTTGTACCGAAGCTTCTGGGGCTTGGCGAAATCCAGAAAGTATTGCAGAATCTGTTAAGAGAGGGTATTTCCATTCGTGATTTGCTTTCTATTTTTGAAACACTGGCCGATCATGCTGCAACTACAAGAGATACGGATGTACTGACGGAATATGTAAGGCAGAATCTGAAACGGGCTATTTCCGGCAAATACTTTGCGCCAAATGAAGTGACCAGCGTGATTACGCTCGATCCGAAGACGGAGCAGGATATTATGTCTTCGATTAAACAGACAGAGCAGGGAGCATATCTGACACTAGATCCGGAGCGTACCAAGGCAATTGTTGCATCTGTGGAAACAGAAGTAGCAAAACTTGAGAATCTGGGTAAAAATGCAATTATCATTACATCACCGATTGTAAGAATGTACTTTAAGAAGCTTACATCGGATTATTTCAGGGATTTGATTGTAGTCTCTTATAATGAAGTAGAATCTAATGTTGAATTACAGTCAGTTGGGATGGTGACAGGATAATGACGATTAAAAAGTTTCAGGGCAAAACAGAAGAAGAGGCTGTTGCAAAGGCCAAAGAGGAATTTGGCGAAGGAGCGGTTGTGATGAATGTGAAGGAGATAAAACCGACAGGTCTGTTTAAGTCATTTCGTAAATCTACATTTGAAGTGACAGCGGCTATGGAAGAACGGGATAATCGGACGGATACCGGCACAGCATTTAACACGGCACCCAGAATGCATGAGTCGGTCAATATAGCTGCGGATGAAGCAATTCCGATTCCTCCGGTATCTTCCATGTTAAATGAATCTGCCGCGTCCCAAAGCCAGGCAGAGCAGAGCGCGATTGAGTTTTTGAAGCGCAATGCAAGTCTTCTGAAAAACGAAGACAGCGGCGAGCGGGAACGTATTGAAGAAAAATTGGAGAATCTGCAGAATATTCTGGAGAAGCAGCTGGCGTCTGAACCCAAACCAGCGCCCAAAGAACAGGAGACTGTCAAATCCGATGGCAAGAAGAAGGAAAACCTGGCATTTATTAAAGTACTCTATGAGACAATGCTTCGTAATGAAGTAGATGAGAATTATGTCAACCAGATTATGGATGAGCTGGAAAAGGTAAACTGGAACGGGAACAGCGTGGATTATATTCTTTCCAATGTATACCAGAAGATGATTTTAAAATTTGGACAGTCCAAGGGAATTGATACTTCTGGCAGAAAACCGAAGATTGTGTTTTTTGTCGGGCCGACCGGAGTGGGCAAGACAACCACAATCGCCAAAATCGCGTCCAAATTAAAAGTGGAACAGAGAAAGAGCGTAGCAATGCTTACCGCAGATACGTTTCGGATTGCAGCCGCAGAGCAGCTTCGTACCTATGCTAATATTTTGGATACGCCGCTGAATATTGTCTATTCTTCAGATGAATTAAATCAGGGGATTGAACAGCTGGAGAATTATGATGTCATTTTAGTGGATACGGCGGGATTTTCCCATAAGAGCCAGAATCAGAAAGAGAGCGTTGTAAAACTGATTCAAAGCGTGGAAGGGCATTACAGCAGCGAAATCTACCTGGTGTTAAGTTCGACTACCAAGTATAAAGATTTAAAGGAAATAACGGATATTTACCGTGATATTTTAGATTATAAGATTATTTTTACCAAATTAGATGAGACGGAATGCTTTGGAAACATTCTGAATATTAAATTGTATTCCGGGGCTGAGATCTCTTACGTTACCAATGGACAAAATGTACCGGATGACCTGGAAGTCTTTAATTCCCAGAAGATGGTCAAGAGGTTACTAGGAGGAAGTTAACCTATGGATCAGGCAGAACGGCTTAGGAATGTGATTAAGCAGAGTAACATTCAGCAGCAGACCGCAAGGGTATTTACAGTTACCAGCGGAAAAGGTGGTGTTGGCAAATCAAATTTAGCAGTGAATATGGCAGTATGGTTTCGCAAAATAGGAAAGCGGGTCATAATCATTGACGCAGATTTAGGACTGGCAAATGTGGAAGTAATGTTTGGCTCTGTTCCCAAGTATAATCTAAGTGATTTGATTTACAGAGGAAAGAGTGCAAAGGAAATTATTAACGAGGGTCCGCTGGGAATCGGGTTTATTTCCGGCGGCGTCGGAATTGCGGGGCTGAACAATCTTTCCAGAGATCAGATCGTATATCTGGTACATAGTCTTGCTGAGCTGAACGAGCTGGCGGATATCGTAATTATAGATACAGGGGCGGGCATTGCAGACAGTGTCCTGGAATTTGTGCTGGCAAGTCCGGAGGTTGTGCTGGTCAGTACGCCAGATCCCAGCTCTCTGACGGACGCATATTCGCTGTTAAAAGCATTGTACCGGAATCCTTCATTTTCGGAAGAGAGAACCAGAATTCATATTGTAGCGAATAAAGTAACGAGTGTAGAAGAAGGCAATATTGTTTTTGCTAAATTAAATTCCGTTGTGACACAGTTTTTAAAAGGCAGCATACATTTTCTGGGTATGATACCGCAGGATCGGGAAATGGAACATGCGGTACGAAGCCAGAAAATCATTTCTTTAGAAAAGCCAAATGCGGCATCTTCCAGGGCGTTTAAATTGTTGACGGATAATTATATCCATGATGAACAGAAGACGATATCCATGCATAAGGGGATTACTCAGTTCATTACAAATCTTTTGGCAAGAAGGGGAAGTTAAGGAGGAAGACGTTATGATAAAAGATATATTACACTTAGGGGATAAGGTGGATATCAGGCCGCAGTATGGGGATCATACCGCTTCGACTTATAGAAGCCGGGTAAACGAGATTACGAAAAACGGTAATGTGGAAGTGACGATGCCAATTGAAGGAAGCAGAATTATCTTACTGCCGTTAGGCGGACGGTATTTGTTTGAATTTTATGCGAAGGGCGGTTTGTACCGTGCCATTGGACAGGTAAAGGAACGGTATAAAAAGGACAATATCTATGTGCTTTTAATTGAGTTCCGATCGCAGTTAAAAAAGATGCAGCGGAGGGAATACTTCCGGTATTCCTGCCTGCAGGACGTCTCCTTTTTCAAAATTGAAGAAAAGGATGCGCAGGAACTGCCGCCAGAGCAGATTTTTGCAAAACTCAGGGAACAGCCGGATTTCTACGCGGGGCAGATCCCAGCCACGCTTCTAGACTTAAGCGGCGGAGGCGCAAAAATAATCGGAGAGACGGAAATGGAGCCGGAGAGTTATATTCTTCTGATACTTCGGCTTAGCAATAGCCTGATTGATAAACAATATTATCTCAAAGGGCGTGTGCTTGCCACGAAAAAGCTGGAGAACCAGAAGGAAAG
>CAJUPF010000003.1:36980-52333 GCA_910588565.1 uncultured Lachnospiraceae bacterium | reverse complement strand
CTGCGTGTTCAGTTTATTTTCTACGATGCGCAGGTTCAGGAAGAAATTATCCGTTATATTTTTGAAGAAGAAAGGCGAAGCAGAAGCAGAAGATAATTGTTGATTTTGCATTTGTAAGAATCATAAGTCGTGGTATAATAGAATCAGAGATTGTATATTGGCTTTAAAAATATAAGGGAGGAATGGACATGGGCAAATTCACGTTAGAAGAAGTCAATGATATGTACGTTGATGTTTTAAGAGAAATAGGAAATATTGGGGCTGGAAATGCGACAACAGCCATTGCGTCCATGCTGGGAATACGGCTGGATATGAATGTGCCTATGGTGAAGCTGCTGGAAGCTTCAAAACTGGGTTCTGCAATTTGTCCGGAAGATGAAATTATTGCCGGAATTTTTTTGGAAGTACAGTCTGATATCGAAGGAAGTATGATGTTTTTGCTGAAGATGGATTCAGCGCAGTTTCTGGTCAATAAACTGATGGGAAGAGATGGTCACTTGCAGAAAGAATTTGATGAGATGGATTTGTCAGCGCTGAAAGAAATTGGCAATATTATTGCCGGCTCTTATCTGAATGCATTATCTGCTATGACAAATCTGATGATTACACCTTCGGTTCCGTATATATCAGTAGATATGGCAGCATCGATTTTAAGCGTACCGGCAATTCAGTTTGGGCAGCTAGGTGATAACGCTCTGCTTATTGAGACTGAGTTTGGCGACGATGTTATGATCAATGGATTTTTTATCCTGATGCCAGAACAGGATTCCTATGATAAAATATTAGCAGCGCTTGGTCTGCAAGTGTAAGGAGCGGGCAGAAAAATGGGTAAAGTTATTAAAGTAGGCATGGCGGATTTAAATATATGCAAAGCGCCGGACATTATAACAACAATAGGACTTGGCTCCTGTATTGGCCTGGCATTATATGATCCGGTTACAAAAGTCGGCGGCCTGGTACATTATATGCTGCCAGACAGTACGCAGATGAGAAATCACAGTAATATTGCAAAGTTTGCAGATACCGGTACAGATGAACTCCTTCGTCAGGTATTGCGGGCAGGTGCGAACCGGACCCGTCTGGTTGCAAAGATTGCCGGCGGGGCCAAGATGTTCAGTGTCAGCGGCATGTCAAATGTGGGAAATATCGGGGAACGAAACGCGCTGGCAGCAAAGGAAAAGTTAAGGCAGCTGAGAATACGGCTGATTGCGGAAGATACAGGTTTAAATTACGGACGTACTGTAGAATTGCATTGTGAAACAGGGGAGTTTTATATTAAAGCGATTGGCAAGCCGATCAAGATTATATAGAATCCCTGAAGGTGGAGGAACAAGGGAATGAATACAAAATCGATACCGGCATGTCTAGCATTAGCTGCCGGATTTGTGACATGTCTGCTATCATTTATACAGCACGTGGATTCAGTTGTTTTTGCAAAGAGATTTATTATCGTCTGTATCATCTTTTATATTATTGGCGTGGCAGTCAGTGTTGTAATTAATATGAATTTCAAAGAGATGGAACAGGATGAAGGTGAATTGGAAGAAAGCGAATCAGAGGAAGGCGGATCAGAAGACAGTTCATTGGAAGAGAACAGCGAAGATGAATTCGAATAGAAAGAATAAGAATATTTGAATGGTAATGGGGGCTTGAGATGAAGACGACAGCAAAGGAAAAACTGTGGGAAGCTTATCAGAAACACCCTTCGCCTGAAATACGCGAACAGATTATTTTGGAATATGCGCCGCTTGTTAAGGTTGTGGCGGGCAGGCTGAGTATGTATCTTGGCTACAACGTGGAATATGACGATTTGGTTGGTTATGGGATATTCGGGCTTATTGATGCAATTGATAAGTTTGATGCAGAAAAAGATGTAAAATTTGAAACCTACGCAAGCCTCAGGATTCGGGGTTCGATTTTAGATCAGATCCGGAAGATGGACTGGATTCCCAGAACCGTCAGACAGAAACAAAAGAGGCTGGATGAAGCAATTAAGCAGGTGGAGATGCGAACCGGCAAAAATGCTACGGATGAAGAGATTGCTCTGGAAATCGGCATTACAGATGACGAGTTGTCCGTCTGGCAGTCCCAGCTTAAAATTACAAATATTGTTTCACTGAATGAATATGTGGAGCAGGGCAGCGAGCCAGTGATGGATGCCCGCAACAACTCACATTTTATTCAGCCGGAAGAGAAGATTCAGGAAAATGAATTAAAGAAAGTATTAAAGGATACCTTAGAATTTTTAACAGAAAAAGAACGAAAAGTAATAGAACTTTATTACTACGAAGAGCTGACATTAAAAGAGATCAGCAAGGTGCTTGGGGTTTCTGAGTCAAGGATTTCACAGCTTCATACAAAAGCATTATCAAAGATGCGCAAGAAAATGGGAAGTTATATGGATATCCTTGTGGACTGAGGGGAGGTCGTCATATGGAGAACAGAAATAGCTACTTTAGGCCAATGATTCTGAATGATGAGTTTTATCTCGAATTTTTCCCGGCGGAGGAGGGAGGAAAAGCGCTTGATATCAAAGATGTTATTTCCTATCTCGTCAGTGAAGGATATCATGAATATGATATGAAATCCTTAAGTCAGGCTGTTACCTCTGCTGTATCAGAAAAAGTTCATATTGGCAGGAGTACAGGGAGAGTATGCAATGAGAAAGTTGTAGTTTCCCTGTCATTGGATTGTATGCTGATCCGATGCAGGTTTTATCCGCCTTCTGACGGAGGGCGGAAGATTACGCGGGAAGATATTACAGATGCCCTGACGGCTGAGAAAGTTGTCTATGGCGTGGACGAGACGACGATTGACAATCTTTTGCAGTACCGGGAGTATTGTACCGAATATCTGATTGGAAAGGGTACGCCGCCTACCAGGGGCAAGGATGCCAAGATTGTCTATTATTTTTCTACCAGTAAGAGTTTAAAACCAAAGCGGAACGAAGATGGGACTGTAAATTACCGTGATTTGAATTTGATCAGCAAAGTCGAAGAAAATCAGCTGATTGCCAAATTGATACCGGCTGTCCCCGGCGTTCCAGGGACAGATGTACGGGGCGGGGCGATTAAACCGCGGGATGTGCAGAACCTGAAATTGTCTTATGCCAACAATATCCGGGTTTCAGAAGACGGGACAGAACTGTATTCTGAGGTGACCGGGCACGCGTCCTTAGTACAGGGGAAGGTTTTCGTATCCGGTGTTTATGAAGTGCCTGCGGATGTGGATAATTCCATCGGAGATATCAATTATCCCGGAAATGTTACCGTAAAGGGAAATGTGAAAAGCGGTTTTACGATTTATGCAGACGGAAATATTGTTGTGGAAGGCGTTGTGGAAGGAGCAAAGCTCTTTGCCGGAGGCCAGATTATTCTGCAGCGCGGGATTCATGGTATGGGTAAGGGTCTGCTTTCTGCAAAAGGCAATATTGTGACAAAATTTATCGAAGGTGCGACTGTGACTTCCGGCGGTTATGTGGAAACAGAATCCATTATCCAGAGCAAGGTATCCGCTAATGCAGAGGTGAACGTATGCGGCGGAAAGGGATTTATCCGCGGCGGGACCGTCCGGGCCAGCAGCAAAGTTTCAGCACGTTTTATCGGTTCCGAGATGGGGACGGCTACCTGTGTGGAAGTGGGTGTGGAGCCGGAAAAACTGGAGCATTTTAATGAGCTGAAAGAGGAAGCAAAAGAAATTGGCAAAAAGATCGAGGGAATACGCCCGATATTAATCAATTACAATGAAAAGCTAAAAGCAGGGGTTACACTTCCGCCGGATAAGCTTCAGTTTATGCGGACGCAGCTGATGGCATTAAAGACCCTGCAGGGGCAATTAGGGCCGATCAATGAGGAGATTAATCTTTTGCGTAAGGAGTTTGTCAGTTCCATACGGGCGAAGATAGAAGTGCAGAACAGCATATATCCCGGTGTAGTAATCAAAGTATCAGATTTATCCATGAACATCAAAAGTGAACGGCAGCATTGCCAGTATTACAAAGGCGACGGAGAGATCAAAGTAGCGAATTTATAATAATAATCAGATAACTGAGAAGTTATAGGATGAACCGTTATACAAAGAGGTGGCAGTATGGCAGTTGGACCAGTGACAATAAACGGAGCGATTCAAAGATCGCAGGATATGAGTATGCTGAAACAGCAGGAGGACAGCAGGCCTGTGGTAGAACAGCAGCATATCCAGGCTCAGATAAAGACCCAGGAAAGCAGGCTTCTCAAGCAGGTAAAACATGCGGATGACGCCAGTCAGCATAAAAAGAAATACGATGCCAAAGAAAAAGGCAGTAACGAATACGAAGGGCAGAACCATAAAAAAAAGAAACAGCAGGAAAAGAATAAAGATCAGGTTGTGTTTACTCAGGGAAGCAGCCATTTCGATATGAAGATTTAGAGGAGAAAGACAATGACAGGAGTAGAGATTCTGTTACTGGTAATCGGTGTTGTATTCTTTGTTGCCAGTTTTTTTATCACAGAGAAGTTAGGCCCCGGTGAGTTAAGTAAGATCGGGGAATTAAGCCGCAATGAGATACACCAGGTGATGGAGCGGGAAGTCCGGAAGGTGTCGAGAGACATTGAGGAAAAAGTTAAGATACAGGCAGACGAGGTATTAATCCGCTCGGAGCGTTCCATGGAACGGGAATGTAATGAGAAAATCATGGCTATCAGTGAATATTCAGATACGGTAATTGAATCCATGAATAAGACGCATACAGAGATTATGTTTCTTTACAGTATGCTCAATGACAAACATGCCGAGCTGACGGATTTGTCTTCCCGGCTGCAGGAGCTAGCGCATGATCTGCAGAAGAAAGACGAAGAAATCGCCGCGCATATGGTACAGAGGGCGCTTGAGCAGGAGCTGGAAAAAGAGCAGGCCGTCATGGCTGCAGAACATACAGAGGAGAATATTCTTCCGGTGGACACTTCCGGCAAGCCGGAGGATTCCAATCATAAGTCGGAAATCCTGGCGCTTTATAAAGAAGGAAAGCCGGGTATTGATATAGCAAGAGAATTAGGAGTCGGACTGGCGGAAGTCCAGCTGGTGATTGGATTGTATGAAGGGAAAAGAAAACGGTGAAACTGAGATATTATTTGAGAGGAATGGGAGTTGGAATCATTGTAACTACGGTTATTTTTATGATTTTGATTTTTATTCACAGAAATGATGGGGCACAGCAGAATGCAGCGTTTCAGGATACGGAGTCCAGGACAGTTGCGGAGTATGAAAATGACGCACAGAAACCAGAAGGTACTGAGGAAGCAGCAAGTACGGAGCCGTTGGATTCGGATACGGAACATACCGAAGATACAAAGCCTGCGGCTGCGGATACCGAGACGCCGGATACAAAACCGGACGATGCTTTGCCAGAGCCGGATGTAGAACCAGAGACTGATCCAGCGGAACAGACAGAGCCGGATGGCGCGCAGGATGGGCAGGATATGCCGCAGGCAGATGCTCTGGTGCAGATTGAAGTCAGTGACGGGCAGTTTTCGGATTCGGTCTGCCAGATGCTGCAGGAAGCGGGCCTGATTGAAGATGCAGCTGATTTTAATAATTACCTGGTGGATAATCACTATGATCATTCGATTTTCCCAGGAACCTATGAGATACCGAACGGTTCTACGTATGAAGAGCTTGCGGCTTTGCTTACAAGAAAATAGGGATATTTGATAAAAGTAGTTGACGAATGGAAAAATTATGCTATAATATCAATTAGTGCAGTAAAATATTACCCAAACAGTTGAATATGCACAATACGCAACTGGAGGGAGGTTAGGTGTGAGACTATGTCGAATGTAATCGTAAAAGAGAATGAGACTTTAGATAGCGCTTTACGCAGATTCAAGAGAAATTGTGCAAAAGCTGGTATCCAGCAGGAGATTCGTAAAAGAGAGCATTACGAAAAACCAAGCGTAAGACGTAAGAAAAAGTCCGAAGCGGCAAGAAAACGTAAATACAATTAATTTCATGATTGCAGTTAATGATGAGCGAGAAGAAGTTCGTAAGAGCTTCTTCTTTTTTTGTAATATTTTTTGAGACAAGTCATATATTAGATTAGGAGTTGAGATTAGATGAAACAGGATATTGTACATATTATGCCGATTCGGCTGCGTCCGCTGATGGAGCGGGTTTTAAAACAGGAAACAGAGCTGGAGGAAATCCGGATTCGGATCGGACAACCACCGGAGTTTCGCTGCAGCAGGAACAGTATATGGCTTTCGGAAACAGTTACAGCGAAGGATATCGAGGAGATGCTGACGTTTATCAGCCGTTATTCCATTTATGCCTATGAAGAGGAGATCCGGCAGGGATTTCTGACGATAGAAGGAGGAAACCGGATTGGATTTGCCGGACAGGTGCGTCTGGAAAGAGGACAGGTCAGGCAGATGACAAATATCCGATTTTTGAATATCAGAATTGCCAGGGAACGGAAAGGATGCGGAAAGGAATTGCTGCGCTGGCTGTATGATGCGGATGGGGATGTTTTGAATACGCTTCTAATATCAAAGCCGGGTGTTGGTAAGACAACCTATCTGCGAGACTGTATCCGTATGATTTCTGACGGAGACGATGGCAGGGAAGGAAAGAAAATCTGTGTTATTGATGAACGGTCTGAAATTGCAGCCTGTCATCTGGGAATCCCGCAGAATGACATAGGAAAACGTACAGATGTGCTGGATGGGTGCCCAAAAGGAGAAGGAATGCGGATGGCGCTCCGGAGCATGTCGCCGGAGATTATCGCAGTAGACGAGCTGGGCGGGAGAGAGGATGCAGGGATTGTTGGAGAGATATTACTGTGCGGCTGCAGGATTCTTGGAACTATGCATGGGGAAACGATGGAGCATATTACTGCTATGGAAGGAATGCGGCAGATGTACCAGAGAAATTTATTTCAGCGGTATATTTTTTTAAAAAGAGCTGCGGATGGGACACGGGATGTTACCGTATATGATCAGGAGCAGAGAAGGTTATGTTGAAACTAGCGGGGATGTTATGTATTGTGGCGGGAGCCGCGGGATTTGGAAAATATTTGGGGGATTATCTGAAATATCATTTAGAGCAGCTGGTGGAGGGAAGAGAGATTTTTGCCCGGATGGATGCCGGCAGGGAGTACCTGCGGCTTCCCTATGCAGAGCTTTTAAGGAGAACAGCCAAGGGCAGGAGTAAACTCTTTGATGAAATACTGACAGAAGTGGCGGATGAGATGGAGAAAAACCGGGAAGGGGACATAAGCGCACTGTGGGAAGCTGCGTTTGGTAAGCGGAAGAAGCAGATTCTGCTGAACGAAGAGGAGCAGGGACTGTTTTTGGCTCTGGCAAAAAGCCTGATGTTAGAAGGGGATCATACGCAGGTTTCAAAAATTTATTTGATGCAGATTGAAGAAAAGATTCAAAAGGCAATGGAAGAGAAACAGGAAAAACAAAAATTATATGGGACAGTTTCCCTGCTGGGCGGGTTGTTTCTGGTGATTTTACTTTTGTAAAGGGAGAAAAGGCATGAGTGTAAATTTAATTTTTAAAATAGCGGCGGTGGGAATTCTGGTTACCGTTTTAAGCCAGGTGTTAAAGCACAGCGGTAGGGAAGAACATGCATTTCTGACAAGCCTTGCGGGGCTGATCATTGTGCTGTTTTGGATTGTGCCTTATATTTATGAACTGTTTGAGACAATGCAGGAATTATTTGCTTTGTAGGAGGGCGGTATGGATATTCTGAAAATCAGTATACTTGGAATTACAGCAGTTCTTTTAGCGCTGATTTTGAAAAGCTACCGGCCGGAATACAGTTATTATATCAGCATTGCAGTATGCATTTGCATCTTTCTGTTTGTCGGGACAAAACTTGAGCAGATGATTGGATATGCGGAAAAAATGCAGCATCTGATTCAATTGGACGATTCCTATATGGCTATGATTTTAAAAATGATCGGCATTACCTATGTGGCGGAATTTGCATCCAATATCTGTAAAGACTGCGGCTATCAGACAATCGCCGGACAGATCGAATTATTTGCAAAATTATCCATACTTGTGCTTGGAATGCCGGTGATACTGGCATTTATGGAAACGATTGGAGAACTTTTATGAGACGGTTTTTGGGTATGATGTTGTTTATACTTATACTGCTGTATGAAGCGCCTGTATGGGGAGCGGGGACAGAGGATTTGATGGGAGAGATGGATTTTTCTGAAATCAGCAGTTTTCTGGAAGATAATGAGGAAATGCCTGTTACATTTGAAGAACTTGTAGAGACGATGCTGAAAGGAGGTGAGATTCCCTATGAAACGGTGGGAGATTATATCAAAGAGCTCCTATGGTCCGGGTTTGATGAGAACAGACAGCTGGTGCTGAAACTCCTGGTAGTATCCCTTGCGTTCTCCATATTGAAAAATTACGCAAACGGTTTTTTTGGCTCTTACATAACGGAAATTTGTTTCTATCTGTGTTATTGCTTTATGATGGCTCTGCTTCTGAAATCCTTTTCCGTGATGAATGAAACGGTTCTGAAAACGACCGGAGACATGGTAACATTTATGAAAGCGCTGATCCCCACTTATTGCATGGCGATTTCTTTTACACTGAACCTGAATTCTTCCGCAGCAGTGTATTCCCTGATTTTTACGGCAGTGTATCTGGTGGAATGGCTAATACGGTACCTTTTGGCGCCCTTGGTGCAGATTTATATTATGATGGAGTTCTTAAACCATCTGATGGATGAGGAGCGGTTTGGAAGGCTTACGGAACTGATTGCGGACAGCGTGCGATTTCTGCTAAAGGCAGCAGTCAGTTTTATTCTTGGAATTAATATTATTCAGGGAATGATTGCCCCGGCAATGGACCGCCTGACCGGAAATACAATTGCCAGGACAATTCAGATGGTGCCTGGCCTTGGAAATGTTGTCAATGGCACAGGACAGATTCTGATTAGTTCGGGTATGGTAATTAAAAACTGTGTTGGCGCCGCGGCGCTGCTGGTTCTTGCAATTCTTTGCGTTGTGCCATTTTTGAATATGGCGGTGTTGGCAGTATTGTATAAATTTCTTTCCGCAGTATTGGAGCCGATTGCTGATAAACGGCTTTCTGGCGGAATGAACGGGATTGCAAACGGCGGGATGCTGTATCTGAAAATTTTAAGTACCTGCCTGATGCTGTTTTTTTTGACAATTGCATTAAGCAGTGCAGCCTGTGGATTAGGAGCTGGTGGATAGGTGACAGGAATTCTGGAATGGGTAAAAAATTACAGTATGGTATTTTTGCTGCTGACGGTTCTTACTTCTGCAGCGGCAAAAAAAGAGTACAGAAAGTATATCCAGCTGTTTGTGGAGATTGTACTGGTGATTACACTGGTAAATCCACTGCTTATGGCAGCCGGAAAGTCAGGGGACTTATTTGAAAAAATATCGTATGACAGTTTCTGGCAGGGACTAGAGGGGATTCGGATGGATCAGGAAAAAATCGATTTTTTAAATGACGATTATTACGTCAGTTATTATGAACATGCCATTGAGGAGGACATCCGGCTGCTGGCGGAACACAGCGGATATGTGGTGACGGAAGTAGAAGTATTGCTGAACGAAGCATATGGAGCCAAATCCATCGAGATAGAGGTGGCAAAACAGAAGGATGACACAATTATCGTGGGAACCATCGAAAGCCAGCCGGAGGATGAAGAGCTTGCAGCTTTAAAGGAAAAAATCGCAGCATATTACCAGATCGATCCAGAACAGATTTCCATTGAAGATTAGGGGGCGCCATGAAATTAAAGGAGTTTTTTCAAAATAAGCTATGGAAAAAATGGGACAAAAGCCAGTGGATGATTCTGGCGCTTACAGGGGTTCTTCTGATGGTGATTGCATTGCCAGCAGAACGTAAACAAGAAGAGGAAGGTACAGGAACAGATACAAAGGAAACGATGGAAGCTGTGACAAATCAGGGGGATTATGTGGAAGAACTGGAGCGAAAACTGCAGGATACGCTGGCTAAAATTGATGGGGCCGGACGGGTGGAAGTTATGATTACGTTAGAAGATTCCGGGGAAAGCATTGTGGAGAAGGATACGGTCAGTGAAACTTCCGCACTGCAGGAAACAGACAGCGCAGGGGGGAACCGGTCTGAGAAGAACACGCAGACAAGCCGTTCCACCGTCTACCAGGAGGGCAGTGATAAGACGCCGTTTGTGGGAAAAGAAATGACTCCGAAAATTGCAGGGGTACTGGTCGTCGCACAGGGCGGTGAAAATACTGCGGTAAAGCAGAATATTTCTGAGGCAGTGATGGCATTATTCCAAATAGAAGTGAATAGAATTAAAGTAGTTAAGATGAATATTCAGGAGGAAGAATATTGAAAAAGAAGTTAAAGAAAAACCAGATTATTATTACAGCATTGGCACTGATGATCGCTGTTGCCGGATATGTCAGCTACACGAGAAGCAATCTGGACGGCCGTAAAGCAGCGGAAGCAAGCGCGGATATTTCCGAGGATTCCTATGAGATTTCAAATGATCCGATTTTAGAGGGCGATATTTTCACAGACACAGGCGACGGGCCGGATGTTGCCATGTCAACAGAAGCTGCAGGAACTGAGGTAGCAATGGGCGAGAGCACGGAAACGATAGGGACGGACGCCGCGGGAACCGGAGGCGAGATCAATCCGGGTGAAGCAGTGCTGACGAGTTCTATGGTCAATAATGTGGATTTTGCCGCAGAAATGAAACTGGCCAGAGAACAGGTGCGTGCAAAAAACAAAGAGACGCTTCTGGGGATTGTCAACAGCACAACGCTGACGGATGATCAGAAGCAGGAAGCAGTGGATCAGATGATTGCATTGACAGATGTCGCAGAGCGGGAAGCCGCGGCGGAAATGCTGCTTGAAGCAAAAGGATTTACGGATGTGGTCGTAAGTATTACGGATAATGCGGTAGACGTGGTGCTGAACATGGGGGATGTTACCGATGCGAAACGGGCGCAGGTCGAGGATATTGTAAAGAGAAAGACGAATATCAGCGCGGAGAATATTATTATTACGCCAATTGATACAAGCGCGCAGACAGACAGCGCGCAGGCGGAGGGTACGCAGACAGAAAGTGAAACCCAGACGGAAGGGACAGAAGAAGGAGGTGCGTCGGAAGCGGCGCAGGAGTAGAGAAATCAAATAGGGATAACAGATTATTCTGCCGCAGTGCATTCCATGGATCAGGATGCGCTGCGGCTGTTTTTGTTGGTGTCAGCGATTTTTGGTATTGTATTTTTGAAAAAGAAAACTAAAATAAAAGAGAATTGATAGATTCCGGCAATTTGTCCCGTAATAATAAATGTACATACAAAATACCCTGCGCGCGGGTCTGGAAAAGAGGATAAGGTATGAGGATTGGCAAGCATAATTATATTCGGCAATTACAATTGCATAATGAAAAAGCTCTCATGTATGTAATCAATGAATATGGAGGGCTGCTGATGGCAGTGATCCGAAAACATCTGTACGCGCTTCCGGAAAGCCAGGAAGAATGCTTTGATGATGTCCTGCTGAAAATCTGGCAGAACAGTTCCAGCTTTGATCCGGACAAAAACAGTTTTAAAAACTGGGCGGCGGCAATTGCAAAATACCGCGCGATTGACTATCTCCGCAGGTATCAGCAGGAAGCAGTGACGGTTGATATTGAAGAAACTGCGATTGCCCGGGAAGACAGTCTGCTGGCGGGCATGATAGAACGGGAAATCTCTGTGGAAACAGAGAAGCTGCTTTCCTGCCTAAAGCCTGCGGATCGGGAGTTATTTCTGAAGTTGTATGTGGAAGAACAGAGCATAGAACAAGTCAGCCAGGAGACCGGAATGAAGAAAGAGGTTATTTACAACCGGCTCTCCAGGGGAAAGCATAAAATCCGCAGACAATTCAAGATAGAAAGGGGCGCTTAATATGGAAAAAAGTATTTATGGATTGCTGAATGAGACGGAAATTGATTTTACAGAATATGAAGAGCTGAAATTATCCTCCGAAGAAAAGGAAGCACATAAACAGAGAATTTTACAGGAGGTAAGCAGGATGAACCAGAGCGCAGGAAAGAAATCGGGACATAGACCAATCTGGAAGGTAGCGGCGGGCATGGCGGCGGCATGTGCCATTGGATTAGTTACAGTAGGCATTACAAATCCGGCGCTGGCGGAGAATATGTTCAGCAGTGTATTTGGAAAACTGATTGATAATACACGCGGAGAAAAATATGAGGATGAAGATGTGGAACGTTTTACAAAAATCGGACAGAAGTCGGTCGATGTACAGCAGGAGGTAGACAAACAGCAGGATGCCGAAACATATACAACTACAGCAGAATGCAATGGGGTGACGATTTCGGTATCGGATATTTATTGTGACGGATATGTGTTGCATTATACGGCTTCTTTAAAGACAGAGGATGAGGGCTTAAATCAGGCGGATGGAATTGTAACCCAGTTTAAAGAAGGCGCTTCTGAAAAGCTGAGTATAGAAGGAATGAATGATACATCAGGCTTTAGCAGGCCGTTTGAAAGAGCGGAGGACGGAACGTTTGTATGTGCGAATGAGATGGATCTGATGTCAGAGTTTGGAGACAAAAGTTTTGCGCCAGGAGAAGAGAAGACGATTGTGGTGAACTGGACAATATACAAATTAAAGGGCAGCCTTTGGGACAGCTGGGATGAGCAGGGAGACTATATGGAGACAGGAACGGTAGAAGGGGAATGGCATCTGAGGTTTCCGGTCACAGTCGATACGTCCGGCAATGAAATGTTTGTTATAGATAAAGAAGAAAATGGAATTACAGTAAAAGATGTTGTTAGGACAAAGGCAGGACTTGTCGTGCATACAGAATTGCCAGATTTCAGGAAAGAGCCGTTTAATGATCCTTATAATGATCCATATATCGGAATTAAGGACACCCAGGGAAATTATCTGCAATGGATGTCACAGAAATGGGAGGAGCATGAGGACGGAACGTCGGAAAGCTGGATTATGGTACTGTATGATGGGCAAAAAGAGCTTTCATTTGAGGTAACCAATAAAAATGTAAAGAATCCGGATCCAAATGCAAATACAGATATTTTATTTCAGGTTCCATAAAACAGAAGTACGAATACATGGCAGCAGAAGTTTTGGGCTTCTGCTGCTTTTTTTTATGATTTATCATTCATAAATTGACGAAAGCAGAGTTTTATGGCACTATGTAATAAAGAGAGTTCTAGAGCATAGAACGGAAAAGAGGGAAGCATGATGAGATTGCGAGAGGTTGTTTTTAAAAAAGAAGGAGGTATAGAAATGAGAGGAAAAATTTACAAGAAATTATGTATTCTAACGGCGGCAGCGATGCTTGCAGGAGGAGTCTGCCAGCCTGTGTCAGCAGAGGCTTTGAAATTTCCGTCGCCGCAGAATGCAGAAGAGCGTCAGGCGGAGAGCCGTTTAGCGGCAAAAGAAACTGGAACAATCGTTTATTCAACAAAAGAATTTATGGAGGCATTGAGCCAGAAAAAAAGTCCGATTACGGTAGCGGATCTGGTTACGATAGGAACAGAGGCAGATACGGATCATCGGATGCTTCCTGTGAAAATTCCAGCCGGGACTGTGATTCGGGGGCAGGACAGCGGATATTTAAATTGTCGGAGTCCAATTCAATTGGAAGGTGATGTTTATTTTCAGGATATCAAAGTGGTGTTTGAATCTTCTGATGCTCTTGGAAGTGTTCCGCATAGAGAGATTTTTCTTGCGGGGCACAGCCTGACCTTTGATAATGTCCGTACTTATTTGGAAGGCGGAGATGGTCTGGGAGGTTTGGGCGGAACGGAAAAAGAACTGCTTCCGACAGTATATGCCGGAGGATATACAAATACGCAAATTGGAGAAGCGGCGTCTTTGCATGTGATAAATTCCAACGAAGAAACGATGTTTCAGGCAGTTTATATGGGACATGAGGCGGGAAGCGACAATAAGGTTCCCTACCGGGGCGCTGCCGTGGTAGATTTGGATCCAAAAGCCATAGTCCGAGGATGCGTGGATGTTGGTATAAATAGCGAGGCAAAGATTAATATTTCCGGCAGTAAAACCGCTTATGCAAAGGCGAAAGAATTTCAGGGAAACGGCAATACGGTTCTGACCTTAAGCGGGTGTTCTCTGACAGAAGCGGTTTTGAAAAATATAGGAACAGTTGTTCTGACAGATAATGCCTGCCTTGGAGTAAAATCGAATGAACTTCAAAATATAACGCTTAGGCGGGGCGGATGTCTGGATTTAAATGGGGCAGAGCCGCCGGATGTACGGATCGCCGGGGATTTTACTGGCGTGGAGAATCCGGAAGAAGAACGGGGAATCCTTGTAGTAAATCAGCTCAGTACGCTGATGATTGAGGGAAAGGTTACAGGAACCACGCAGTTTCAGACTTCCAGCCGCTTTTTCCCAGGTACGTTTCATCCAGGCTATCCATATATTTCCGCTGTTTCGGAACATGCAGCCAGCAGTAATTTTGTATTGGCGGAGAAAAGCATTGAAAATGGTTATCAGTTAAATTTTGATAAGGGGAATTGGACGGTATCCCAGGAGAATCAGGAGGAATCTATACAGATTGGGGAGATAGAAATTGTTTCCGCGCCTTCCCAGGTAGTCTTGGATAAGATATTCTCCGAAGAATATGGGCCGGTGCCTGACGAAAGTGTATATTTTGAAGTTATCTGGAAAGATACAGAGGGAAACCCTATCAGCAGCCAGGAAGCAGAAGAGTGGATGTTGTATGAGTCTGATTATGTGATTCTAGTAAAAACAGAGTATTGGGAAAGCGAATCACCGGACGTGTTGGAAAAAGTGGACTGGAATAATGCGATTACCCTAATGACGTCGGAGGAACATCCTGGCAAATATTTCCTTCAGGCGTTAGACGGGGCAAAAACAGGAGATTATACCTTTTTATTCTGTTCCGAGTACTATACGGAAGTTTTAAATACGGTACAGGATGTGAAAAAATTAAAAGATAAAGTAAAAGCAGAACGCCGGGTAACATTTTTAGATAAAGAACCTGATACGCCGGGAGGAGGAGATGAGAATCCAGACCAGCCGGGAGGAGGAGATGAAAACCCCGACCAGCCGGGAGGAGGAGATGAGAATCCAGACCAGCCGGGAGGAGGAGATGAAAACCCAGACCAGCCTGGGGGAGGAGATGAGAATCCAGACCAGCCGGGAGGAGGAGACGAGAACCCAGACCAGCCAGGGGGAGGAGACGAGAACCCAGACCAGCCAGGGGGAGGAGATGAAAACCCCGACCAGCCGGGAGGAGGAGATGAGAATCCAGACCAGCCGGGAGGAGGAGATGAAAACCCAGACCAG
>CAJUPF010000003.1:0-36880 GCA_910588565.1 uncultured Lachnospiraceae bacterium | reverse complement strand
GAGGAGATGAGAATCCAGACCAGCCGGGAGGAGGAGATGAAAACCCAGACCAGCCGGGAGGAGGAGATGAAAACCCAGACCAGCCGGGAGGAGGAGATGAAAACCCAGATCAGCCAGGGGGAGAAGACGAGAACCCGGATCAGCCTGGAGGCGGAGGAGTGACGCCAGATCTTCCTGAGGAGGAAAAACCGCCGGTTCATACGCACAATTTTGCCGCCATGGTTACAAAAGCGACTGTAAAAACAAATGGCGTCCGCATAAGCAGATGCAGCTGCGGAACGATAAAATCGCAGGAAGTAATTTATTCTCCTGAGAAAATAACGCTTTCTGCTGTCAGCAAGACATATACAGGAAAGGCGCAGAAGCCAGATATAAAAGTGACAGATAAAAACGGAAAGCTTATCAGCAGTTCAAACTATAAAGTGACCTATCAGAATAATGTAAATGTAGGGAGAGCATCTGTAACCATATGTTTCCAGGGTGATTACAGTGGAGAATTAAAGAAATCGTTTGATATTATCCCCAAACGGCCGTCACTTACCAAACTGGTTCCAAAATCAAAAGGATTTGTGGCAAAATGGAAAAAGCAGGGCAAACAGGCCGCCGGATATCAGATTCAGTATTCCACAAGCAAAAAATTTGCGAAAAAATCTTCGGATACAATAACAGTAAAAAGCAATAAAACAACTTCAAAGAAACTTTCTGTAAAGAAAGCAGGGAAAAGGTATTATGTCAGAATCCGTACCTATAAAAATGTAAAAGTAAACGGCAAAACCAAGAAATTCTATTCAGAATGGTCAAACGCAAAGACGGTGAAAACGAGGAAATAGCAGAGCCAAAATTAATTTTACTAATCTGACAGATTATGGTATGCTATATACGCATAGGGACGGCAAAATACAAAAGCAAAGAAAGGGGAGTTTTTTATGTATGGAACATGGTGGTCCTTAGTTCCGCCGGTTGTCGCGATTTTACTGGCATTTATTACCAAGGAGGTGTATGTGTCGCTGTTCTGCGGCGTGCTTTTAGGCGCACTGTTTACGGCTGGATTTCAGCCCTGGGGAACATTTGAGACACTCTTTACCACAATGACGGGCAATATGAATTTAAATATTATTATCTTTGACGTATTGCTTGGCATGATTATTGTACTGATGTCACAGTCCGGAGGTTCTTCTGCTTACGGCAACTGGGCAAGCCAGAAAATCAAAAGCAAGAAGGCGTCTCTGTTTGCGACGATGGGACTTGGTATGTTGATTTTTGTAGACGACTATTTTAATTGTCTGACGGTTGGATCTGTTATGCGCCCGGTTACGGATAAGTACAAAGTTTCGCGGGCAAAGCTGGCATATATTATTGATGCGACGGCTGCTCCAATCTGTATTATCGCACCGATTTCGAGCTGGGCTGCGGCGGTCAATTCGTATGTGCCGGAAGACAGTTCGTTAACCGGGTTTCAGTTGTTTTTGCGGACGATTCCATATAATCTGTATGCGCTGCTTACGATTTTGATGGTATTTCTGATTATTGCCTGGAAATTTGATTTCGGCCTTATGAAAAAACATGAGCTGAATGCAGCGAAAGGCGATTTGTTTACATCCGGCAGGGAAGAATTTGAAACCATGGCGGAGGCGGATGAAAAAGTCAATCCCAATGGGAAAGTGATAGATTTGGCGCTCCCGATTGCGGTTCTGATTGTATCTGCCGTATTTGGCATGATTTATACCGGATTTTTAGGCGGAGCGTCTAATGTTGTGGATGCGTTCGCAAACTGTGATGCAGAGATGAGTCTTATTTTTGCGACGATGGTAACGGTTATCTTTATGGCGGTTCTGTATCTTCCTCGGAAAGTTATTTCATTCCATAACTTTATGGGAGCGCTGGCGGAGGGCGCTAAGCTGATGATGCCTGCAATTTTGATTCTGACCTTTGCATGGACCTTAAAAGGAATGGGTGACAACCTTGGAATTGCAGAGTTTGTCAATGGCGCCGTGGGGGCAAATATGACGGCGAGCATTGTAATTCCTGCGATTATGTTTGGCATCGCGCTGTTTTTGGGATTTTCCACCGGAACGTCCTGGGGCACGTTTTCCATTCTGGTTCCGATTGTAGTATCCATGTATGCGGGACATGACGATGAAATGATGATCATTGCCGTTTCCGCAGTTCTGGCAGGCGCAGTATGCGGAGACCATATTTCTCCAATATCCGATACGACCATTATGTCATCGGCAGGTGCGCAGAGCAACCATATTAATCATGTGCAGACACAGATGCAGTACGCGATGATTGTAGCAGTTATCTGCGCTATTGGGTATATTATCGCGGGTATCAGCAAGAACTGGATTGTTTCACTGGGCTGCTCGGCAGTGCTTTTAGTAGGTGTTTTGTATGGATTGAAACGAAACAGCGGCAGTGAGGCAGGCATATGAAAAAGCTGATTCAGGTGCCTTATATTGACCAGACCAGGAAATATCCGACTGGCTGTGAAAGTGTATCGGCAGTTATGCTGCTGCATTATCTGGGCATTTCCATTTCTGTAGATGAATTTATCAGAACGTATCTGAAAAAAGAACCGATGGAATTACGGGAGGGGCGGCTGCATGGGCCGGACCCCTTCCGGTGTTTTGCGGGAAGCCCCTATGACAGTGAATCCTTTGGCTGTTACCCGCCAGTGATTGTAGAGGCATTAAACCGGGTGTTGACAGAGTGGGAAACCGGCAAAAAAGCAGTGGATATTTCGGGAATGCCGATGGAGGAACTGTTGACACAATTTATTGATAAGAATATCCCGGTGATATTCTGGGCGAGCATTGATTTAAAAGAAACCATAGCGGGACCGGAATGGCTCCTTTCTGACGGCACGGTGTTTTCATGGATTTCCAATGAACATTGTATGCTTTTGGTGGGGTATGATGATAAATGCTATTATTTTAACGATCCATGGCAGAATCACGGATGTGTGGGCTGCCCAAGGGAGCTTGTAGAACAAAGGCACAGGGAACAGCGGGAAATGGCGGCTGTTGTAGTGGATTGACAGTGCAGCGGGGGATGCATTTGGAGAAAAAGAGGTATCCGGGGATTATAAGGATTTTTAAGTAACGCTTTATATGGAGGAACATGTTTTGGCTGATTTAAGAAAAGAAATAGAAAAACGCAGGACATTTGCAATTATATCTCATCCGGATGCAGGAAAAACGACATTGACAGAGAAGTTTCTGCTTTATGGAGGCGCGATCAATCTGGCGGGCTCTGTAAAAGGAAAAGCGACGGCAAGACACGCCGTATCGGACTGGATGGAAATTGAAAAAGAGAGAGGAATTTCCGTAACTTCATCCGTATTACAGTTTCATTATGACGGATACTGTATTAATATACTGGATACTCCGGGGCATCAGGATTTCTCAGAGGATACGTACCGGACTCTGATGGCGGCGGATTCGGCGGTTATGGTAATTGACGCTTCGAAAGGTGTGGAAGCCCAGACCAGAAAACTGTTCAAGGTATGCGTGATGCGGCATATCCCCATTTTTACATTTATCAATAAAATGGATCGGGACGCCAACGATACCTTTGATTTGCTGGACGATATTGAAAAAGAGCTGGGAATCGCCACCTGTCCGGTCAACTGGCCCATTGGTTCCGGCAAGAACTTTCAGGGCGTCTATGATCGGAATAAAAGAGAAGTTATGCTGTTTAGCGATACGAAAAAAGGAACAAAAGAAGGCCGGGAAAAAGATGTGCCGATTGGCGATGCATCTTTGCAGGAGGAGATCGGGACGGAAAATTTTGAAAAGCTGATGGAAGAAATCGAACTTTTAGACGGCGCCAGCGCGGAATTTGATCTGGAGCTGGTGTCAAAAGGCGAGCTTTCTCCAGTGTTTTTCGGATCGGCGCTGACGAATTTTGGTGTGGAAACATTTCTGAAACATTTTTTGCAGATGACATCCACTCCACTGCCAAGAAAATCCGATATTGGTGAAAAAAATCCTTTTGATGAAGACTTTTCGGCTTTTGTATTTAAAATTCAGGCCAATATGAATAAGAACCACAGAGATCGTATTGCATTTATGCGGATTTGTTCCGGTAAATTTACGGCAGGCATGGAAGTGACCCACGTGCAGGGCGGCAATAAAAAGATCAAGTTGTCGCAGCCGCAGCAGATGATGGCGCAGGAGCGGAAAATCATTGAAGAAGCCTATGCCGGGGATATTATCGGTGTATTTGATCCGGGAATTTTTTCCATTGGAGATACGATTATAACGGCAAAACAGCCCTATCAGTTTGAAGGGATTCCCACCTTTGCGCCGGAACATTTCGCAAGGGTGCGCCAGCTGGATACGATGAAGCGCAAGCAGTTTGTAAAAGGGATTACCCAGATTGCCCAGGAGGGAGCGATCCAGATTTTCCAGGAATACGGAATGGGTATGGAGGAAATCATAGTAGGTGTGGTTGGAGTCCTGCAGTTTGATGTGTTAAAATACCGTCTGGAGAATGAATATAATGTAGAAATCCGTTTGGAAGCGATGCCGCATGGATACATTCGCTGGATTGAGAACAAAGAGATTGACATGGATAAACTGACGGGGACTTCCGATATGAAAAAGATTCAGGATTTAAAGGGAAATCCATTGCTGATTTTTGTCAATGAATGGAGCGTTGGCATGACACTGGACAGAAACGAGGGCCTTGTGCTGGCGGAGTTTGGAAAGAACTAGAAAGGAGATATGATTATGGAAATTGTAACCGTTACAAACGATAATTTTGAACAGGAAGTACTGGCATGTGAGGTGCCGGTTATTTTGGATTTCTGGGCGGACTGGTGCGGTCCCTGTAAGATGCAGGCACCGATTCTGGATGCCTTTGCAGAAGAAATGGGAGATACCATAAAAGTTGGTAAGGTAAATGTAGACGAGGAAGCGGCGCTGGCTCTGAAATATCAGATTATGAGCGTTCCAACCCTGATCCTGATGGATAAGGGCGTCTTTGTAAAACGTGTTTCCGGCGTGCAGCAGGCAGAAGAACTGAAAGCGTTTGCGGCACAGCGGGCATAGAGAACTTGATATTATTTTGTCTTACAATGCGGGGCTCCCGGAAATGTTAGTTATTTGTCATAACATTTCCAGGGACCCCGGTTATTTTTTGCAATATCGGCTTTGGGCGGATAGGCTGTATGATTGGTATAGAATACAGGTTTAATCGACACAGGTCATAATATAGAGAATTTCTTTATCCGTCCCTTTCATACCATCTTTGCCCAGGCGGCCGATATTTTTAATTGTGTTTTCCACTCCGGCGGATACAACGCCTTCACCGCCGTAAAACTGCTGGCCTTTTAAATACATATCATATCCGAAAATACCAGCGTCAACTGCTGTTGCAATTTTGGCGGCACAGGATGCTTTTGCTCCATCGCATATAATCCCGGAGGTGATGGCAAGCGTATTTACAATGGTATGTGCGATTTCTTCATAGCCGCCGCCTCTAAGGTAAGCGATCCCGGCGCCGGCGCCGGCGCCAGCGCTGACTGCGCCGCAATAGGCAGAGAGCTTGCCAATGCCTGTTTTCTGATGAATGGCAGTTAAATTGGAAATAATAAGCGCCCGGTACAGATGGTCTTGATCGGCTTTCAGTTCTCTGGCATATTCAATGACTGGAAGAGAAACGGTCATTCCCTGGTTCCCGCTCCCTGAATTGATTACGACGGGCAGCTCGCAGCCATTCATCCTGGCGTCTGATCCGGCAGCAGCTTTCGCTTTGGCGCGGTTTCTGACATCAGTGCCGTAGGTTTCGATTAAAACGGAACCGATATTTGCGCCATAATTGTTTTTCAGGCCTTCTTCGGAGATTGCTGTATTATATGCAATCTGCCTGTCCAAAACAGATTTTACATC
Source organism: uncultured Lachnospiraceae bacterium (assembly GCA_910588565.1). GTDB lineage: Bacteria > Bacillota > Clostridia > Lachnospirales > Lachnospiraceae > Roseburia_B. The sequence continues at coordinate 30,986 of CAJUPF010000003.1, read as the reverse complement.
TGCAATGTCCGCTATTTGTGCAAAATGATAAATCTCCTGTACAGTCAGCAGGCTGTAATCTGGGGTATCTGATTCCGCTTGTTTCTGGATCTCCTGATTCAGTAAGATGTTTCCGTCTTTTTCGATATAGGCTATGTTGGTGTGCGAATGGATAATGCGGACAACGGCATAGGAGTCCTGGCTGTATACGCTTACGCGGATATCCAGAAGCAGATCACGTTCGGCCTGCTTTACCTGGAATTTTGCTGTTTTCATGTATTCTTTAAATTCTGCTTTTTGTTCTTCTGTTACTTGGCTTAAGACTTCGAGTCCGGCATCTGCATTGCCGGCAGTAATACCAATTCCCGCAGCTGCTTCAATCCCCTTTTCACCATTAGTATTTGGTACAATAACACTTTTTACATTTTTAATAATATTTCCACTGGCTTCTATCAGAACCTTCTGCGGCAGCCTGCCTAAAATGGCCCGTGCCTTTGCTGCGCAATAGGCAAGCGCAATTGGTTCTGTGCATCCCATGGCCGGGACTAATTCCTGTTTCAGAATGTCAATATATGTCTGATATAAAGTATCATTTCTCTGCATATGTACTTCCTCCTCTGTTTCCGGTTTTCTCTCTGTTATTTTGTCCATGCCGGCAGCTTCCTGACAGACACTCTGTGAATCCCCTGATATCTTGCGGAGTAAATTCTAAGTTACAGACATTGGGAACAAATACGGACATATTATAACATCGAATCCCCGCTTTGGAAAGCAACTAATGCTTGACAAGAAAATAAACAGCTCTTATACTGTAAATCAGTTGAGCAATCAACTTCTTTCATCTTTTTATCAAAAATTTTTTCCCAGAATAAATGTATTAAGATAAGTGTTGACTTTATGTGAAAAGTATACTATGATTAATGCTATAAAGCGAACATAAGTTCTGAAAAGGAGATCACTATGGCAAAAGAAAGTAAAAAAATAGGACTGGACAAGAAACCGGAAAATAAAGAAGAGAAATTAAAAGCGCTTGACGCTGCGATTTCCTATATTGAGAAACAGTATGGCAAGGGATCTGTGATGAAGCTCGGAGAGACAGCGAAGAATCTGAATGTAGACGCTGTTCCCACGGGCTGTCTGAGTCTGGATCTTGCGTTGGGAATTGGCGGGCTTCCCAAGGGACGTGTGATTGAAGTCTATGGCCCGGAATCAAGTGGTAAGACCACGGTTGCGCTGCATGTAGTCGCAGAAGTGCAGAAGATGGGCGGTATCGCTGGTTTTATTGATGCGGAACATGCCTTAGATCCGGTATATGCGAAGAAGATCGGCGTTGATATTGACAATCTCTATATTTCCCAGCCGGACAGCGGCGAACAGGCGCTTGAAATTACAGAGACGATGGTGCGTTCCCAGGCGGTAGACGTTATTATCGTGGATTCTGTGGCAGCCCTTGTTCCCAAAGCAGAGATTGATGGCGAGATGGGGGATTCCCATGTGGGCCTGCAGGCCAGATTGATGTCACAGGCGCTGCGGAAACTGACTTCTGTTATCAGCAAGTCCAATTGTATTGTTATTTTTATCAATCAGCTCCGTGAGAAGGTCGGTGTTATGTATGGGAATCCGGAGACTACGACAGGAGGCCGTGCGCTGAAGTTTTACGCGTCTGTGCGTCTGGATGTTAGAAAAATTGATTCACTGAAGCAGGGCGGGGAACAGATTGGCAACCGTACCCGCATCCGGGTTGTTAAGAATAAAGTGGCGCCGCCGTTCCGTGAAGCAGAGTTTGATATTATGTTTGGACAGGGGATTTCCAGAGAAGGCGATATCCTGGATCTGGCAGCCAGATATAATGTGATCAACAAAGCTGGCGCATGGTATTCCTATAACGGAGAGAAAATCGGCCAGGGACGTGAAAATGCCAAACAGTATCTGATAGAGCATCAGGATGTCTGGAATGAAGTGGAAAAGCAGGTTCGCACACATTATGAGGCAGCTGCAGCGGATGGAGACGGCCAGGAGAAAGCAGATAAGAAGCAGAACAGCGAGACAGCGGACGAGGCGGCTTCGGGCGCACAGACAGCAGATGAGGCGCTGATGGAAGAATCCTAATGGAATATATTGTAACAGATTATAAAAAATCAGGCGGCGGAAGAATCGAACTCTGCCTGAATGAAACGATAAAGCTCTGGCTCTATGTCAAAGAAGCAAGGCAGTTTTCCATAGAAGAGGGAGCCGGGCTGACCGAAGAGCAATATCAGCAGTTATTACATAAGGTCATTGGAACACGGGCAGTGAAGCGGGCTATGCATCTGTTAGAGCGTCAGGACAGGACAGAATATCAGCTTCGGACTAAGCTTTTACAGAGTGCATATCCCGAAGAAGCCATTGAAGAAGCGATTTCTTATGTAAAAGGATATCATTATCTAGACGACGAACGGTATGCCAGAAATTATATCAGCTGCCATCAAAAGCAGCGCAGCAGAAGGCGGCTGCAGGCTGATTTAATAAAGCGGGGTGTGGCAAAGAATACGGTAGAATTCTGCCTGGAAGAGGAGTTTTGCTCAGATGAACGGGAACAGATAGCAGAACTGTTGAAAAAGAAGCAGTTTGAGACGGATACGGCAGATGAAGGCGAATTTAGAAGAATGTACCAATTCCTGCTGCGCAGGGGATTTCGCAGCTCAGATATTTTATCCGTAATGCGATCTGTAAGAGAACCGTAACAAATGCTTGACATAATTGTAAATAAAGTATAAAATCAAACTGTTGTTATTTATGACAGATGAATGTAGTTTTGTTATATGTACAATGAAAATTGAATAAAGGAGGTGCTCCTGTGCCAGAGGTAATTATTGCTGTGATAGTCACGTTAGTTCTTGCTGTGCCGGTTACGTATTTTGCTACAGTTTCTTACCGCAAGAAAGTTGCTGAACAGAAGATTGGCAGTGCGGAAGAGAAAGCCAGAGAGATTATCGACGAAGCAGTAAAGACAGCTGAGACAAAGAAACGGGAAACCTTATTGGAGGTCAAAGAAGAGACGATTAAGAGTAAAAATGACCTGGATAAGGAGATCCGTGAACGTCGTGCTGAAATCCAGCGGAATGAACGGCGCATCGTGCAGAAAGAGGAAAATCTGGACAAGAAGTTAGATGCCATTGAAAAGCGCGAAGCGGGGTTTGTTGCAAGGGAAGAAGAACTGAACAGACAGAAGGCAGAAATTGCGAAGCTGAGTGAAGAGCGTGTACAGGAATTAGAACGAATCTCAGGACTTACCTCCGAACAGGCAAAAGAATATCTTTTAAAAACTGTTGAAGAAGATGTAAAACTTGATTCTGCAAGACTGATCAAAGAACTGGATAGCCAAGCAAGGGAAGAGGCAGCAAAAAGAGCAAAGGATTATGTGGTGACTGCAATTCAGAAGTGCGCCGCAGATCATGTTTCCGAAACTACGATTTCCGTTGTCCAGCTTCCAAATGATGAAATGAAAGGCAGAATCATCGGACGTGAAGGACGGAATATCCGTACCTTGGAAACTTTAACCGGGGTGGATTTGATTATTGATGACACACCGGAAGCAGTTATCCTTTCAGGATTTGACCCTATTCGCAGGGAAATAGCAAGAATTGCTTTGGAAAAACTGATTGTGGACGGACGTATTCATCCGGCCAGAATCGAAGAAATGGTAGAGAAGGCCAAGAGAGAAGTGGAGACGATGATTCGTGAAGAAGGTGAAGCTGCCACACTAGAAGTCGGCGTTCACGGAATTCATCCAGAGCTGGTTCGTCTGTTAGGACGCATGAAATTCAGGACCAGTTATGGCCAGAATGCATTGAAACATTCGATTGAGGTTGCACAGATTGCCGGACTCCTTGCAGGAGAGATTGGCGTAGATATCAGAGCTGCAAAACGTGCAGGTTTGCTGCATGACATTGGAAAGTCAGTTGATCGTGAAATGGAAGGTTCACATATTCAAATTGGTGTTGAATTATGTAGAAAATACAAAGAGTCTCCATTGATTATCAATGCGGTGGAAGCGCATCATGGCGATGTGGAGCCGGAGACTTTAATTGCGTGTCTGGTACAGGCAGCTGATACCATCAGTGCGGCAAGGCCAGGCGCAAGACGGGAAACATTAGAAACATATTCAAACAGATTAAAACAGTTAGAAGATATTACAAATGGTTTTAAAGGAGTAGAAAAATCTTTTGCAATTCAGGCGGGCAGAGAGATTCGAGTAATGGTAGTTCCTGAGCAAATTAGTGATGCTGATATGATATTATTAGCACGTAATATTTCCAAGCAGATTGAATCTGAATTGGAGTATCCGGGTCAGATTAAGATCAATGTAATCCGGGAATCCCGTGTTATTGATTATGCAAAATAAGAATCAGCATTTATGAAAATAAGGAAAGGATTGAAAATGTAGCGTTTTCAAGACTTTCCTTTTTTATTGTAAAAAATGGAAATAACGCGTATTTATTAAAAGCAAAAAATGATTACTGTTATAGTTACTTTTTCTGGAAAGCTATGTTATAATCGGCTCAGAAGTTTGGGCTGATTTTACAAAGCAGGAGTATAGTTTGAGATCAGATAATAAAAAAGCGAGGAGGCAGCTATGGTTCAGAACATAAAAAGAGTGAAGCGGGAGTTGGTAAGAGAAGGTGTTATTGTAAATATGTACACTGATTTTATGGAGATGCCGGATGGACGGATTGCAGAGTGGGACTTTATTGAACATAAAAAAGGAGCTGCGGCCGTTGTGGCCGTTTTGCCGGATGGCAATATCTTAATGGTACGGCAGTACCGGAATGCATTGGATCGGGTTACGCTGGAGATTCCGGCGGGAGCAAGAGACAGCGTAACGGAGGATACCGCGATTTGTGCAAAGCGGGAACTGGAAGAAGAGACAGGATATACCTGTGGTAAACTGGAAAAGCTGTTGTCTTTAAAATCCACCGTTGCATTTTGCAATGAATTTATTGATGTCTATCTGGCAACGGAGCTTACACCTGGAAAACAGCATCTGGATGAAGATGAGTTTATCGATATCGAAGCCTGTGAATTATCCGGATTATGTGAAAAAATTTATGCCGGGGAAATTCAGGATGCGAAGACCGTAGCGGCAATCCTGGCGTATGCCAATCGGTTAAAGGAAGAAAACGGAACGGTTATAAGCAAGCATAAATCAGAAAAATAAGACATATGTTAGAGTAATAAAAACTTGGACGTGTATCAGTGAAAAAGACGACGTTTTTGTTCTTTCTGGTTTTTCTTGGCGGGGTAATCTGCGCAAATTTAATAGGGATTGCCTCAGGAAAAGAATTAGGGGCAATGAATGAATATTTTATCAACCGATATATGTATGCGGACATACAGGGGCGGGAATTGTTTCCGTATCTGTTTTATGAACGGGTGCCGAAATTTTTTCTACTGGTGTTTTTGAGTATCGGAATTTATGGAACTCTGGCGGCAGATATTTATATCTGTTATCTGGGCTTTTCCGTAGGATTTTTATCGGTGATTGCAATTATGAATTATGGGATGAAAGGCATTCTTCTGATGCTGGGCTTTTTCCTGCCCCAGTGGCTGTTTTATATCCCGGCAGTACTGCTGTGGTATTATGAACTGAAGTATTACAAAGCGCGGGGAAAAGACTGGAAGCATATGAAAATTGCAGTATCTTTTCTTCTGGCCGGGATGTTTCTGCTGCTTGGGGTATTTTTGGAGAGTTATGTAAATCCGGGATTTTTACAGAAGATTATCCGCATTATAGAATCCTAATGAAAAAGCCTCCTTATAATACGAGGAGGCGATTTTTCTGTTATTATTTTGCGTTCATTTCTGCAATATCGTAAATCAGCCGCTTGGATTCTTCCCATCCCAGGCAGGGATCTGTAATCGATTTGCCATAGACATGTTCGCTGACTTTCTGGCAGCCGGGCTCAATATAGCTTTCAATCATAACGCCTTTGATGATCCGGCGGATGTCTGATGAAATGTTCCGGTTATGCATAACTTCTTTTACGATCCGTACCTGTTCCGTATACTGTTTGTTGGAATTGGAGTGGTTCGCGTCAATAATTGCGGCAGGATGCAGCAGATCCATCTGATTATATTTTTCAATCAGGCGCATAATATCTTCGTAATGGTAATTCTGCACCGTATTGCCGTGTTTGGAAACAGCTCCCCGCAGTACGACATGGGTAAGCGGATTTCCGGTTGTCTCCACTTCCATTCCGCGGAATACAAAATGATGCGGATGCTGCGCGGCATAGACGGAATTCAGCATAACCGTAAAATCTCCGCTGGTAGGATTTTTCATGCCGGAAGCAACGTCAAAGCCGCTGACAGTCAGGCGGTGATGCTGATCCTCTACAGAACGGGCTCCGATGGCGACATAGGAGAGCAGATCTTCTACGTATCCCCAGTTTTCCGGATAGAGCATCTCGTCTGCGCAGGTTAAGCCGCTCTCTGCGATTGCACGGATATGCATATTCCGCATAGCGATCAGTCCTGCTACCATATCCGGTTTCTTTTCCGGATCTGGCTGGGAAGCAATGCCTTTGTATCCCTCTCCGGTAGTACGGGGCTTATTTGTGTAAACTCTTGGAATAATGATAAGCTGCTCTTTGACGTCTTCGGAAATCTGGGTCAGGCGGCTTACATAATCACAGACGGCATCTTCGTTGTCAGCGGAACATGGCCCGATAATCACTAAAAAACGGTTGTCTTTGCCGGTAATGACATCTGAAATGCTTTTGTCACGCTCTTTCTTCAATGCGGTAAGTTCTTTGGAAAGCGGATAGTTTTCTTTGATTTCAGATGGGCTTGGAAGTTCCCTTAAATACGTAAAACTCATATTTTTATCTCCTATTCATCTAGTTTGTATGGCAGAGCGGGCCGATACTTTTACTGCTGCACGATGGTTATGTATAGTGGCTGCTGCTTGCGATACATGAAAAAGAAGGTTACAGAAGCAGTCCTGCCCCATAACCTTTCAAAATGCAACCGGCGGGAATCGAACCCACATTACAGGAGTCGGAGTCCTGCGTTCTATCCGTTAGACTACGGTTGCACAACAAAGTAATCATAATACATGAAAACGGAAATGTCAACAAATTATTAATTTCTTTTCGGAAAATTTAATTTCTATTAAATTCTTATCTTATGGGTTGACTTTTAATTTATGGTTTGCTATCCTAAAAAATGTACGTTGTTTCTACTTTATTATAGTAAATTATGGTTTGTTTTTTTTAGGATAGATGATGGAAAAGTTCAGTTTGATTTCAGGAGGAAAAATATGAGTAATCAGAATAATAATGATAAATCAGAAGACAAGTTTGCCAAAGCAGTGGAGTTTTGTAAGAAAAATGTCCGCTATATTGCGGTTGCAGGTCTCTTTGTCGTCCTTGTAGCTTTTCTTGCAAAAGGGCTTGGGAAACAGAATTCTGAAGATGTGCCGCTACAGCCTTCATCGACCGCAGAAGCGCCAACAGAAGTTGTTTCCATGGAAGAACCGTCAGAGACAGTGGAAAGCTACGAACAGGATGCGTATCCTGAAGTGAATGAAGTAATTAATAATTACTATGGCGCATATGCAAACGGAGATATCGATGCGCTTGCACTTGTGGCAGATCCTCTGTCAGAAGCTGAGAAAAGCTCTATTTCTGTCGTCAGCCAGTATATTGAAGAATGTCAGAATATTTCCTGTTACACAAAGAAGGGATTAGAGGATGGAGCATATATCGTTTCTGCCTATATGGAGATGAAATTTAAAGATATTGAGACGTCTGCGCCAGGCCTTGAGACGTTCTATGTGAGAACAAAAGAAGACGGTTCTCTGTATATTGACAATAAGTATGGTCAGTTTAATTCAAAGCGGAAAGAATTTGATTTGGACGAAACGATATCAGAATATTTGGATTCTTACAGCCAGCAGGAGGATTTCCTTACGCTTCTTGCAGATGTTCAGAAGAAATATGACGAGGCGCTTAGTTCGGACGAGGCGTTAAAGACCTTAGTGGAGCAGACGATACCGGATGTTGCCACGATAAAGGCTTCCGAGCAGATCGCCGCAGCGAAGAAAGCAGAAGAGGAGCGGATCGCAGCAGAAGAAGCAGCGAAGAAAGCAGCAGAGGAAGAAGCAGCAAAAGCACAGGAGCTTGCAAATGCGGTAGCAGTATACGCAATCGACAAAGTAAATGTGCGTAAAGAGCCGAGTGAAGAAGCTGAGATCATTGGACAGTTAGAGCTGGGCGCTCAGACGACACGTCTGGAAGATAAAGATGGCTGGAGCCGGGTTGATTACAGCGAAGGAACGCAGGGATATGTAAAATCCGAGTTCTTATCCACAGAACAGCCGGCAGCTCCGGAAGCGCCTGCTGCAAGCGAGAATACAGACAGCACAGATAACAGTTCTGCTGCATATGCCAATGGATTTGCCGAAGGAACGGTTATCACTCTGAAAGAGACAGTAAATGTACGTAAATCCATGAGTGAGGATGCAGAACGGGTTGTTGTGGCGATTGCAGGTGATCAGGTAACTGTTATTTTGAGTTATGCTGAGGGCTGGACCAAAGTAACCTACGGAGATAAGACAGGCTTTATTAAAACAGAATTACTTCAGTAAAGATACAATATTACAGATAAAGTGAAACGCGGACCATATGAAATTTACGGAGACTTAAGATCAGTCTCCGTATTTTCGGTTATAAAATGCGTTATGAGGCGTGTCAGATGGAGGAAAGCATGACAGAGGGAATACGGATTAATAAATTTTTGAGCGAAGCAGGCGTCTGTTCCAGACGGGAAGCGGACAGGCAGATTACTGCTGGTATGGTTACCATAGACGGTGTGCGGGCGGAAATAGGGAGCCGGGTTTTTCCAGGACAGAACGTTCTTTTTAAGGGAAAGGCGGTGCAGAAAGAGAAAGAAAAGATTCTCCTGGCGGTGCATAAGCCTTTGGGCATTGTCTGTACAGCGGAGAAACGAGAAAAGGATAATATTGTCGATTTTGTCCAGTATCCGAAGCGGATTTATCCTGTGGGCAGGCTGGATAAAGATTCCTCCGGACTGATTTTTATGACAAACCAGGGAGATATCGTGAATAAAATGATGCGCGCCCAAAATATGCATGAAAGAGAATATATCGTAACCGTAAATAAGCCTCTGACAGATCCGTTTTTGCGTGGATTGATGGGAGGCGTGCCGTTAGTTGAACTTGGGGTAACCACCAGAACATGCCATGTGGAAAAGCTGGGCAAACGTAAATTCCGGATTATTTTAACACAGGGATACAATCGCCAGATCCGCAGGATGTGTGAATATTTTGGGTATCGTGTGGAAGCATTAAAGCGGGTTCGGATTCTAAATGTGAGGTTGGGAGACTTAGCGCCGGGCGCATACCGTCCAGTGATGGGAAAAGAATATGAAACGCTTCTTCGCATGATTGCCCATTCCCGGAATACTTCGGTTATGGAGTCAGGGCAAAACTAAAACCAGGAGGAAGTGGCTGAAAAGGCAGCGCTTGTTATGTCTGTCAGTATACATCGAGGGATCTGAAATCGAACAGCAGAAAGGAAGCGGAAGGATGGATATCAAAAAACGAATTGAAGAGCTGAGAACACAGATTGAATATCATAATAACCGTTATTACAATGAAGATAATCCGGAGATTACCGATTATGAATATGATATGCTGATGCAGGAACTGAAAAAGTTAGAGCAGGAATATCCTGCGTATGTTGTAGAAAATTCCCCTACAAAAAAAGTTGGAGGAGAAGCAAAGCGGCAGGCTGGAGTATTAGTCCGCCACAACGTACCCATGCTCAGCCTTCAGGATGTGTTTTCCAAAGAGGAAGTCCTGAAATTTGTAGAAGAAATGCGGGAGCAGTTAGAGGATCCGGAATTTGTGGTAGAATATAAAATCGACGGACTTTCCATGTCCCTGCGTTATGAATCCGGAGAGTTAAAATTGGCCGAGACAAGGGGAGACGGAATTAATTTTGGCGAAGATGTAACAGAAAACGCCAAAGTCATTAAAGATGTGAAAAAGAAACTGAAAGATACGCCGGAGTACTTGGAAGTGCGGGGCGAAGTTTATATGAAAAACGAGGACTTTGAAGCAGTAAACGCAATGCAGGAACTGTTGGGGAAAAAGCCCTTTGCCAATCCCAGAAACTGTGCGGCCGGAACGCTCCGCCAGCTCGACCCGTCCATTACCAGAGAACGGAAACTTTCGATGTTTATATTTAATATCCAACAGACCAGGGGGATTGCGTTTGAAACGCATACGCAGGGTTACGAATTTTTAAAAAAACAGAAGATCCCCGTAATTGACGATTACCGCATTTGCAAAACGGCGGAAGAGGTATGGGCTGCAATTGAAGATATCAGTAAAAACCGTGGGAATCTGCCGTATGATATTGACGGCGCTGTTGTAAAAATTAACCGTTATAGCGACAGGGAACAGTTAGGCGCTACTTCGAAAGTGCCGCGCTGGGCAGTGGCATATAAGTATCCGCCGGAAGAAAAAGAATCCGTATTAAAAGAGATTGAATTGTCTGTGGGACGTACCGGGCGTATTACGCCGACTGCTATTTTTGAACCGGTTCGCCTGTGCGGCACATCGGTTTCAAGGGCAACCCTGCACAATCAGGATTTTATTGATGAGCTGGATATCGGAATCGGGGATACGATTACGGTATACAAATCCGGCGAGATTATTCCAAAGGTAAAGGAAGTCAAAAAGGAGAAACGGCCGGAAGGCTGGGTGAAATTCCAGATTCCGGAATTTTGTCCGGCCTGTGGAGAAAAAACAGTCCGGGATCCGGATACAGCTGATACGAAATGTGTCAATGCAAACTGCCCGGCACAGTTAGAGCGGCATGTGATTAATTTTGTCGGCCGGGACGCAATGGATATCAAAGGTTTTGGAACGGTATATATTGAAGAACTGGTCAGAATGGGATATATTAAAAATGCTGCTGATATTTATACGCTGAAAGAGCATCGGGAGACGCTGATCGAGGAAGGCATTATTGGAAAAGTAAAAAATACGGATAAGCTTCTGGATGCTATCGAACAGTCCAAAAAGAACGATGCATATAAGCTGCTGACAGGACTAGGCATTCCCAATGTAGGAAAAGCTGCCGCCAGGGCGATTATGCGTAAGATGAAAAACTTTGAAACGCTGATGGCTGCTTCTATGGAAGAACTGCAGGAGGTGGATGACATTGGAGAAGTATCGGCAAACTGTATCCATCAGTTTTTTTCCAAAGAAGAGAATCAGGTTCTGATGGAACGCTTCCGGCAGTCAGGGCTGAATATGGAGTGCTTAGAACAGGCAGGGGAAGATCAGAGATTTCAGGGACTTACCTTTGTGATAACAGGCACTCTGCCGGAAATGGAACGAAAAGAAGCGGCGGCATTGATTGAGCGTTTTGGCGGAAAAGTGACCGGATCCGTTTCCAAAAAGACCAGTTACCTTCTGGCGGGAGAACACGCGGGAAGTAAGCTGACAAAGGCGCAGAGCCTTGGTATCCCGGTTCTTTCGGAAGAAGAATTGCTGCAGATGACAAAATAGAACATATCATAAATTTTACAAAAAGAGAGGGCGATAGTATGCCGATTTGTACGCAGAGAGATTTACCGGCGAAAGAGATTCTGGAAAAAGAGAATATATTTGTAATGGACGAGACAAGGGCTATGCATCAGGATATCCGTCCAATCAGCATTGCGATTCTAAATCTGATGCCCCTGAAAGAGGATACGGAACTGCAGCTGCTGCGTTCCCTGTCCAATACGCCGCTTCAGGTGGATATTACATTTCTGGCTGTGGAAAGCCATGAAGCGAAAAATACTTCTATCAGCCATCTGAATAAGTTTTATCAGGTATTTGGAGACGTTAAAAACAGAAGATTTGACGGGCTGATTATTACGGGCGCTCCTGTGGAGTTAATGGAGTTTGAAGAAGTGGATTACTGGGATGAGCTTTGCGATATTATGGACTGGAGCAAAACAAATGTGACTTCTACCATGCATCTGTGCTGGGGAGCGCAGGCGGGGCTGTATTACCATTATGGCATCAAAAAGCATATTCTCGATCATAAGGTATTTGGCATTTTTGAACATCATGTAAGAAACCGGAGGGTGCCCTTAGTGCGCGGATTTGATGATTTGTTTATGGCGCCGCATTCGAGAAACACCGAGAATCTCACAAGCGATATCCGGGCAGTGGAGGATTTGACGATTCTGGCAGAATCGGATGAAGTAGGAGTTTTTCTGGCAATTGCCGATGAGGGCAGGCGGATCTTTGTAATGGGACATCCGGAGTACGACAGGATTACACTGGATAAGGAATATAAGCGGGATATGGAGAAAGGCATAGACATTGCCCTCCCCAAAAACTATTACCCCAACGATGATTCTGATAAAAGGCCGAACCTGCAATGGCGGGCGCATGGGAATGCATTGTATTCTAACTGGCTCAATTACTACGTCTACCAGCAAACCCCGTATGACTTTATTGATACGGCGGGGATTGTGGGGAAATAGTGGGAAAATAAAATACCCGGACATTACTATAAGTCCATAACTGATTGGCGTATACAGACGCTATTCTGTCAGTTATGGGCTTATTTTAGTGCCTGGAATTGTCGATCGGATGGAAAAGACGCTGATAGCAAAAAAGCACCCATATGAGCCGTATAACGCACCAAAGGGTACAGTATGGCAGCTAAAATGCGCGTAACATGAAAACCACATTTCATAGGCAAAGAAAGAAGAACAAAACTATGTATGGAAGAGTAACAGAAAACGTAATGGTGATTGAAGCACCGGAGAGGAGGACACATGGCAATAGGAATAAGTAACATGAATGAGTTGATGGTTGAAATGGTTGGCTCTTCAAAAATAGCAGCATCAGGCGGATGATAAGTAAATACCAGAAAGCAAACAAAAAGAATACACATCAGACTGCACAGTAAATATGTGTAAGATTTCAGCCTGCAGGACAGTGTAAACTTATAAGTAAGCCAAAAGGCAACAACAATACTTAAAATAAATATACTGATATCCAAAATAAAGATATTCTTACCAAGAATATAAGTATAGGCATAGTAAAAAAACGGAATTAGAAGTTCTCCAACCAAAATTCCAAAACATATTGCAGAAACAATACAGGGATAGTTTCTCCTGAATTTTATAATCATCAGCAGCGAGTATAACAACATTGGGAAAAACAGTAATTTCATATGTTCCCATATCGACTCGTTTACCGGCGTGAAAAGCCCAACGATACTATTTTGTTCCGACCAGTTATATAGAAAGTGGGCAAGTGATCCTGAAATTAGGACAAAAATGATTCCGATTCTTGTAAATTGTTTGAACTGTTTCATAAAATGCACCTCATGGATAGTATATGCAGTTGAAAAATGATTATGACCTGTTATAAAAAATAAACCGATAGAAATAGAACATCGGGAGCTTGTTTAGGTTGGGTTACATTTGATGAATCTGTTCAAGAGGATTGTTTTATTCCGGATTTTCAATAAGAGTATATACAAACAAATGTTCATTGCGGCATTGACAAGTGATAACTAACGTTTTATACTAAATTGTCATCAACACAAAAGAACTGTCCAATCCAGCAGATGATACTGGAGGATTTCTGAATCGGATGGGTAGTGATGCGCACGGATACTATTAAAATACACAGGGGGTATGAGGATGAAACATCGGAATAAAATTTTATTTGGTTTAAAGAGGACTGTGTTTCCGATACTGTTGATCGGAGATGCCGGGATTCGGATCAAAAAGAGCCGGAAGAAGTTTGTGGCTTTTGCCATGGCTGGAACGATAGCGATGTCTTTGTATGGCTGTGGAAAGCAGGAAACAGGGAATGCGGCGGCAGATGTGGAAACGGAAGTGGAAGCAAATGACGTTGCAGCGGATACAAAACCGGATACAGAAGTCTCCCGGACGCAGGATACGGAAAGAGATGCAGAAGACCGGACACAGGATACAGAAAGGGATGCAGAGGATTCCCAGATGCAGGATACAAAACAGGAATCCCAGACACAGGATAGGAACGGAGAAACAGAGTTTTCCTTTACAGAGCTGACAAATTATCAGTTTTGTTTCTCCAGCGGTGCAGGCGGCTGGGCTACTATGTTAAATATCCGTGCAGACGGAAGTTTCTTTGGCGAATATTATGACAGTGATATGGGATCGGCAGGGGAGGGCTATCCAAATGGCACTATGTATCAGAGTGATTTTACCGGAACATTTACACATCCGGTCAAAGTGGATGACAGAACCTATTCTATGGAGATCGATGAGATAAATTACGCAATGGAACCGGGCAGTGAAGAGATCAAAGATGATATACTGTACTGTTATACCACGGCATATGGATTAGACAATGCCGGAACGATTCTGATTTATCTGCCGGGAACGCCGCTTGCAGAGCTTTCGGAAGAAGTTAGAATCTGGCTGGGGTGTTACGATTTGTCAAGTTCAAAAGAGACGGAACTTTCTTCTTATGCCCTGAATAATGAAGCTTCCCAGTTTGGATTTACCAGTTATGATCTGATCGAGAGCCTCAAAGAGAGCATAAGCTATACAGAACAAGGGGCTGCGGAATTGGAAGCTTCGATAGAACAGGAGCCTCTGACTCAGCTGGAGTACAATGAAAAAACAGGGGAATTGTATAATTTATGGGATTCTGCGTTAAACATGGCATGGGATGTTCTGACAAAGGTGAAAGATCCAAAAACAATGGAAGCGATTACAGCAGAAGAACATGCATGGATCGCTGAAAAAGAGCAGGCCATATTGGACGCAGGCGCTGCTTATGAGGGCGGAAGTATGCAGCCAATGGTTCAAAATCAAAAAGCGGCTGAACTAACAAAAGCCAGAGTATATGAGCTGATGGAACTGTTGTAAAAACTGCTGTTATTGAAGGTTAAATTGAAGAAGATGTTCCGTATCAGTTCAGCCTGCAACTGCGCATTTGCTGCGCAGTTCGCAGACAATTACGCGAAACAGCCAGGAAGCCGAAAGGCTGAACGGATATGATTTTCTCTTGTGTAAAATATTGACATAGTGAAAAACCCTTGTTAGAATAGCAATATGGGCAGTTTGACTTTCTGTAAAAATATACGTTATAGAGATAAATGGAACAATTTATAGGGGGAAATCGAAATGTATCACTGTCATATTCATTTCTATTTAACAGGGAATCAGAACAGAGTATTTGAACGGATAAAAGAAATCTCTCCACTAGAACAGTTTACACATGAATTTGTGGAAAGCAGTCAGCCGCAAGGGGATTTGACGGCAAAATCAGATGTGATTTTTGCTGATATCAGAGAGATGGATATTAATAAGGATGTACATGCGCTGATTGCAGACAGGAGGGATGACGCAGAACTGATTTTGCTTGCGGATAAGAATCAGATTCCGCAATTGACGGAGTTTTTGTTTTGGGTGAAAGACATATGGACATTGCCTATGACAGATGAAGAAATCGATTTCCGGTTCTGTCGGTGGCAGCAGACCTGTAAAATGAGCAAAGATTTCTGGGAGACGAATCATTTCTTTGACGCTACGATTAACAATGTGCCCAATCTTATCTGGTACAAGACCAAAGACGGCATTCATGAAAAAGTAAATGACAGTTTCTGCACAGCAGTCAATAAGACAAAGGAGCAGGTAGAGGGACAAGGCCATGCCTATATCTGGGATGTGGAGCATGACGATCCTGCATGTATCGAATCCGAGCGTAAAGTTATGACCAGCGAAACGACTTGTATTTCGGAAGAAACGATTCAGACGAAAGAGGGCTTGAGACTGCTTAAGACATACAAATCTCCGCTGTATGATCTGGATGGAAGCGTTGCGGGAACAGTTGGCGTGGCAATTGATGTTACGCAGGAACGCGCTTATGAAGCGGAAATTGTACAGAAGAATCAGTCTCTGGAAAAGATTTTTACGACAATCGATTGCGGCGTATTGTGCCATACGGTAGATGGAAGCCGCATCCTCAGTGTAAACCAGGCGGCGCTCAGAATCTTAGGGTATGAGTCTCAGGAGGAAATGATGGCTGACGGTTTCAATATGATTGCGTCATCCGTTATGGAAGAAGACAAAGAAAAACTGAAAAACTGCATTCTAGAGCTGCAGAAAGAGGGAGACAGCGTCAGCATAGAATACCGTGTACGGCATAAAAGCGGTAAAATACTGCATACGATGGGCAATGTCAAGCTTTTAAAAGAAAATGGAGAATGGTTTTATCAGCGGTTTATCCTGGACTGCACTGCCCAAAAGCAGCAGGAAGAGCGGCAGGAAAAACATCATATGGAATTGATTCATGCCCTGAGTATTGATTATAATCTGGTCTGCTTTTACGATCTGGGTACTGGTATGGGGATGGCGCTTCGGACGGATGATAAGCACAATCATATGTTTGATTCTATTTTTGCCGGAGAATTTTCTCTGAAAGAAAGTATGGAGCTTTATATCCAGCATATGGTTTATGAGGAAGATCGGGAAATGCTGCGGGAGGCTTCCTCTTCGGAACGGATGTTTCAGGAACTGGCGGATAAGCAGATGTATTATGTGAATTACCGCACGTTTATAGATGATGAGATGAAGTATTTCCAGATGAAAGTTGTGCGTACCGGCGAATGGAATTCCAAAAAAGGAATCGTTGTGGGATTCCGCAGTGTAGATGAAGAAATTCGCAGGGAAATGGAGAAAAAAAGCCTGTTGGAAGATGCCCTTTTACAGGCAAACAGGGCAAGTAAAGCCAAGAGTGTATTCCTTTCCAATATGTCACATGATATTCGTACGCCAATGAATGCGATTGTCGGGTTTACAGCTCTGGCAATCGCACATATTGAGAACAGAGAACAGACGGAAGAATATCTGAAGAAGATTATGACATCGGGGAACCATCTGCTCTCTCTGATCAATGATGTCCTGGATATGAGCCGTATTGAAAGCGGCAAGATTCACCTGGATGAAAAACCATGCAGCCTGCCGGATATTCTGCATGGGCTGCGCAATATTTTACAGGCGGATATTTATGCGAAACAGCTGGAATTGTATATTGACGCCGTAGATGTCCTGGACGAGGAAATTTACTGTGATAAGCTTCGCTTGAATCAGGTACTTTTAAATCTGCTCAGCAATTGTGTAAAATATACGCCTGTGGGTGGTATTGTCAGTATGCGCATTACAGAAAAAGCCGGAGCGCCAAGTGGATATGCAAACTATGAATTCAGCATCAGGGATACCGGCATCGGTATGAGTGAGGAATTTGTAGCGCATATTTTTGAGCCGTTTGAGCGGGAGAGCAGTTCGACAAACAGCGGTATTCAGGGAACGGGACTTGGAATGGCGATTACGAAGAATATCGTAGATTTGATGAATGGTACGATTAAAGTGAAAAGCGAGCAGGGCACAGGCACAGAGTTTACAGTATTTTTTACATTCCGTCTGTATTCCGGCGCAAAAGAACCGCAGCAGATTCCGGAACTGAGAAACTGCAGGGCGCTGGTGGTGGATGATGATTTTAATACTTGCGACAGCGTTTCTTATATGCTGGGGCAGATTGGGATGCGTGCAGAGTGGACGTTATCCGGAAAAGAAGCCGTTTTGCGTACCCGTCAGGCTGCGACGCGCGGTGACAATTACGGTGTGTATATAATTGACTGGATGCTTCCGGATATGAATGGAGTTGAGGTTGCCAGAAGGATTCGGAAAGAAATGGGAGAAGGTGTGCCGATTATTGTTCTGACGGCATACGACTGGTCAGAGATTGAGGAAGAGGCGAAAGAGGCCGGAGTCACGGCATTCTGCAGTAAACCGCTGTTTCCGTCAGAGCTGAGAAGCTGTTTGCGTTCTATTGTTTCTTTAGATTGCGGCAGTGAAGAGAGCAGCAGCGCTAAGAAAATTGAATTCCCGACAGGACGGATTTTACTGGCAGAGGATAATGAACTGAATCAGGAAATTGCGACCGCTATTTTGGGGGATGCAGGATTCACCACAGAAATTGCAGAAAACGGACAGATTGCTGTGGATATGTTGGAAAAATCCAGTCCAGACTACTATCAGTTAGTGCTTATGGATGTTCAGATGCCGGTTATGAATGGGTATGAGGCAACAAAGCGGATTCGCAGCCTTGCGAACAGGGAGCTTGCCGCGATACCGATTATCGCGATGACAGCCAATGCGTTTGAAGAGGATAAGCAGGAAGCGATTAAGAGCGGGATGAACGATCATATTTCCAAACCGATTGATATCGGATGTTTATTTGATACCTTAAGCAGAATACTGGTATAGTGTTTTGTGCAGAAGGACGCAGGGAGATATTTTATCATTGCTGTAAAAGCGGCGTTTCATATAATTGCATATAAACAGATTATATAGGCAGGAAGGGACTGTTGGAACATGAGGTTTGCCTGCAATATATTTTTGTGATATCAAATGAGTCACATAATATATTGAGGAAGCAGAATTATTTTCCGGGAGTCCTCTCCTGTTTTTTTGTGGAGTATTACAATTTTGTAAGCCAATCCTTAATAAATCTTAATATTTCCTTACAAAAGAAATTAAATTGTTATGATACAATAATTTTAACAAAAAAATGAAAAAATTACTGTGAATGAATCGTTATATTAATTGAAACACCTCTGGATACACTTTGATATGTGAACAGAGTGAACAACAATACTGAATGCGCGAAAAAACGAGCGCTGTAATAAGGAAATGCCTCCGGGCATACCTGAATGCGCGAAAAAACGAGCGCTGTAATAAGGAAATGAAAATCGTATATGCGAAAGGAGCCTGCCATGAAATACATTACATTTACTGTTCCCTGTTATAATTCTGCAGCTTATATGGAGCGTTGTATTGATACGCTGCTGGGTGATGGAAAAGCAGTTGAGATTATTATTGTAGATGACGGTTCCACCGATGGCACAGGAGCGTTAGCCGACAGCTATGCCTGGAATTATCCGGATATTGTAAAGGTAATACATCAGGAGAACGGCGGTCACGGGGCTGCTGTCAACGCAGGGCTTGCCGCTGCTACAGGGCGTTATTTTAAGGTGGTAGATTCGGATGACTGGCTGGATGAATCTGCTTTGCATACACTTTTGCAGCAGCTGCGCAGCTGGGATGCAGAGGGGATAGAGCCGGATCTGATTGTCTGTAATTATCTGTATGATCATTTGTATGAAAATACCGTAAAATGCATTTCTTATCAGAATGTTTTTGTGCCTGGAAAAATCTGTGGATGGGAAGACTTACGTTCCTTTGGCCCATCCCAGTATCTGGTGATGCATTCTTTGTGGTATCGGACAAAGACACTTCGCAAGTCCGGCGTCTGCCTGCCTCGGCATACCTTTTATGTGGATAATCTGTTTGCGAACCATCCGCTGCCGTATGTCAGAAGTATGTGTTATCTGAACCTGGATCTGTATCATTATTTTCTGGGAAGGGAAGATCAGTCGGTAAATGAAAAAGTTCTGATGAGCCGTATCGACCAGCAGATTTATGTCACAAAGCTGGTGGCATGTTCCGCGGATTTGGAAAAACTGAACCGGATACAGCCTAAGCTGGCCCGTTACCTGGTGCGCAATATTTCTATTATGATGTCCATTTCCTGTATTCATCTGATGCTGATCGGCACATCGGAGGCAAAGGGAAAGCGGGATGCTCTCTGGTATTTTATCAGAAGCCAAAACAGGAGATTGTACTATATATTGAAATACAGGTCTTTAAGCGGGCTGACCTGCCTGCCTGGAAAAGTTGGAGACATTCTTACGTTATGCGGGTATCGTACTGCAAGACGTATTTATCAGTTTAATTGACCGGAGTGCCTGGAAGGCATAAATTTGATACATCAGACACAAAGAGATTCCCGGAGCACATTCATTGGATAAGGAGTATACAGTATGGAAAAAATATATCTGGCGCTGGTTGATACCCCAGGCTTATTTGCATCTATTATACGAAAGAATACAGGAATTTCTTATGTCCATGTTGTGATTGGGCTGGATTGCAATTTGGAACAGGCATACAGCTTTGGACGCAGGAATCCGTTTGTACCGTTAATTGCAGGATTTGAACGGGAAGAGCTGCCGGTAATCTGCCGGGCATTTCCGACTGCAAGATATAAAGTTATGAGCCTGGACTGTACGCTGCAGCAGAAGAAATCGATGGAGGCGCAGTTAGGGGAACTTTATCATAATCGTTTTAAGTATCACTACTGTGTGTTAGGTTTGCCGTTTCTGCTGCTGCAGATACCATTTTATCAGAAGCGGCATTATACCTGTTCTTCTTTTATCGCCAGGCTTTTATCGGAAAATGGAATCAAACTTTTTCATAAACATTTTTCACTGGTAACACCCAGGGATTTTTATGAACTGACACAGACAAAAACTCTATATGAAGGTTCTTTGGAGAACTTTTTGCATCAAGGTGGTTGTACATACGAATCTGCACGATGGGAGAATCTATATGAGTCGTAAAAATATACTGAGTATTTGTTTCTTTTTGGCATTGATGCTGCTTACGTTTTATACCATATTTCATGGGAATAATATGTACTATGTATGGCAGGAAGTAAAAAAATTGGATCCTGTGTATCTGTTTTTTGCCTGTCTGACCGGAATATTTTTTGTATCCGCAGAGGGTATGATGATCTGGTATCTGCTGCGGGCGCTGCAATGCAGGATATCTGTTTTCGCCTGTATCCGGTATTCTTTTATCGGATTTTTCTATTCCGGAATTACGCCTTCTGCCACAGGCGGGCAGCCCATGCAGCTGTATTATATGAAAAAAGCGGGGCTTCGGATATCGGACAGTACGGTTGTGCTGATGACGGTTGCTTTGATTTATAAACTGGTCTTGGTTTTGATTGGAATCGGTATCCTGATATTTTGGTATCCGTCACTTTGCCTGTATCTTAAGGAGTATCTTTATCTGTATTTTCTGGGGCTGTTTTTAAATACGGCTCTGGTAGCGGTTCTGCTTTTTATTATGATAAGTCCGGGATGCTTTGAGAAAATTGTAACAGCAGGAGAAATGCTGCTGCAAAAGCTGCATATTCTCAAGCCCTCCGAAACACGCCGGGAAAAGCTGTTTGAAATGGCGGACAGTTATCATAAAGCCGTGGTATTTTTCCTGCAGCATAAAAGACATATCGCTGTAGTTACGTTATTTACGTTTGTGCAGCGTTTTTCCGTGTTCTTTCTGACCTGGCTGATTTATAAGGGGATGCATTTGTCAGGGCATTCGATGATGGCAGTTATGATGATTCAGGCTACCGTGTATATTGCGGTGGATATGCTGCCGCTGCCTGGCGGGCAGGGGATTACGGAGCTTATGTATAAAACCGTGTATGCCGTTATCTTCCCCGGCGCCTGCCTGACGGCTTCTATGTGTGTGACAAGGAGCATCAATTTTTATTTTCTGCTGGTGGTAAGCGCACTGATTGCCGCCTGCGCTGCATTACCGGGACGGCGTGCGGCGGTGGAGAAGCGCTCGCAGGATCGGCTGCGTAAGAGGCGGGATTGTATTGGCGTGTAGGGGGCGAAGCGTCCGTCAGGGATATGTTTTGCTTAAGCTGCGGCATTGGCGGGTATGAAATGCGACTATACGTTGCCGACGGTACAATTTGTGGAAAACGTTGTAATTACTGTGAATATTGTATATAATTAGGTTCAGAACGGAGGTTATAAAGGATGGAAGCATTGAAAAAAGACCGTGGGCACACAATTGATGATATTTATGCTTTACCAGATGGCCAGCGTGCGGAACTAATTGATGGAGAGATTTATTATATGGCTCCGCCTGGCTGGAGACATCAAAGGATAAGCGGTAAACTGTATCAGGTAATTGCAAATTATATTGATAGCAAATCAGGAACCTGCCAGGTACTGGCTGCACCCTTTGCCGTATTTTTAAACGAAGATACTATCAATTATTTTGAACCGGATATCTCCATAATATGCGATATATCGAAATTGGATGAAAAAGGATGTCATGGCGCGCCGGATTGGATTATTGAGGTTGTATCGCCAAGCAGTAAATCAAGGGATTATTTAAAAAAGATGTTAAAGTATGATACGGCAGGTGTTCGAGAGTATTGGATTGTTGATCCGGATAAACAGATGGTAATGGTTTATGAATTTGAAAGTGAAACCGTAGAACAGTATTCTTTTGGAGAAGATATTCCGGTTGGGATATTTGACGGGCTTACTATAAACGTGGAATAAAGGATTGACATTCTGATATTTTATGATACGATAGTATCAGTTATACAGGAATAAAAAATTGCCACCGGGTAATGAAATGCGAAAGCATTCGGTATACATCGTTAGGTCTTAGAAGATGTATATGCGGATGCTTATTTTTTTGGAGGTATGTATGGAAAAGCGAAACTCTTTGCGTCACTATTTTTCCAGAGGAGAGATCTTTCTTTGGAGTATATCTATGGCCTTTATCATTAGTTCCTTTGTTCTGTTTGACCGAGCAGGCTATTTAAAGCTGATTGCGTCTGTAATCGGAGTAACTTCCCTGCTTTTGAATGCCAAAGGAAATCCCATCGGGCAGGTATTGATGATAATATTCAGCATTTTGTATGGCGTTACCGCGTTTACATTTGCGTATTATGGAGAGATGCTTACCTATCTTGGAATGACAGCTCCGATGGCTGTAGTTGCCCTGATTTCCTGGCTGCGCAATCCGTTTCATGGAAACAGAATGGAAGTGAAGGTCAACTGCCTGAAGCAAAAAGAGGTGATAGTTATGTTTGCTCTGACCGCTGGTGTTACGACAGTATTTTATAGGATTCTGGATGTGCTTGGTACGGCAAATCTGATCTTTAGCACACTTTCTGTGACAACCAGCTTTCTCGCAGTATATCTGACGTTTCGCAGGAGTGCGTATTTTGCGCTTGCCTATGCGGTAAATGATACGATTCTGATTGTTCTCTGGACGATGGCTTCGCTGTCAGAACTGTCATATTTATCAGTTATGATCTGCTTTGCCGCATTTTTTATCAATGACATTTATGGTTATATCAGCTGGAAAAAGATGTGGCTGCGGCAGCAGGGAGCCGGGAGAGAAGCGTTCTGTCCGGACAGAAATTGAAGCTTTGGCATGGCGTGTTATGGCCATACAAGCTTTCATTCCCGTCGTATTGTAAAACAAAGGACGCCTGCCTGTATGACAGTGAAAGAGCGCGTACGCCTGCTTGCGTTTTTCAGAAACGCCCCGTATGCATATGGGATAAAGAGAAGCATAAACAACCCGGCTAAAACAGTCGGTGCGTAGGAATTGCCAGATATCATGCCATCAATTTGCATATTGTGCATAAATGCCTGGTTTTAATGTTTTTTAGTTACATCATGTTTTGGTTGTATATTTTGCCGGAATTTGGTATAGTAAGAATTGAATTTGTAATTGCAGATTCACAGAAAAAAATTGAAATTGGTAAAACTTAAGGAGGTATTTACAAATGGCAAGATTTACATTACCGCGTGACTTGTATCATGGCAAAGGTTCCCTGGAGGCATTGAAGTCGTTTACAGGTAAGAAAGCGATTATCTGTGTTGGCGGCGGCTCTATGAAACGGTTTGGTTTTCTGGATCGCGCGGTAGAATACTTAAAAGAAGCAGGCATGGAAGTGGAAATTTTTGAAGGCATTGAGCCAGATCCATCTGTGGAGACTGTTATGAGGGGCGCAGAGGCAATGGCCAAATTTGAGCCGGACTGGATTATTGCAATGGGCGGCGGTTCTCCCATCGACGCAGCAAAAGCTATGTGGATCAAATACGAATATCCGGATATTACATTTGAAGAAATGTGTAAGGTATTCGGCATCCCGGCGCTGCGTAAGAAAGCGCATTTCTGTGCAATTTCTTCTACATCGGGAACAGCAACCGAGGTTACGGCATTTTCCATTATCACGGATTACCAGAAGGGTATCAAATATCCAATCGCAGACTTTGAGATTACGCCGGATGTAGCAATTGTAGATCCGGATCTGGCAGAGACCATGCCGCAGAAATTAGTGGCGCATACTGGTATGGATGCTATGACACATGCGGTAGAAGCATATGTATCTACAGCAAACTGCGACTACACAGACCCGCTGGCGCTGCATGCAATTAAGATGATCCAGAACGATCTGGTAGATTCCTATAATGGAGATATGGCAAAGCGGGATTCTATGCACAATGCACAGTGCCTTGCGGGAATGGCATTTTCCAATGCGCTTTTAGGCATTGTACATTCTATGGCACATAAGACAGGCGCAGCATTTGCCGATCACGGTGCGCATATTATCCACGGTGCAGCCAATGCAATGTATCTGCCGAAAGTGATTGCATACAATGCCAAAGATGAGACAGCGAAGAAACGCTATGGCGATATCGCTGATTTTATGGGCTTAGGCGGATCGACGCTGGATGAAAAAGTTGAGCTTCTGATTACATATCTGCGGAAGATGAATGACGACTTGAATATCCCGCACTGCATTAAGAATTATGGCGCAGACAGCTATCCATGCGAGCAGGGCTTTGTACCGGAGGAAGTATTCTTAGAGAGACTGCCGGAGATTGCAGCCAATGCGATTTTAGACGCCTGCACAGGCTCCAATCCTCGCCAGCCAAGCCAGGAAGAGATGGAGAAGCTGCTGAAGTGCTGCTATTATGATACAGAAGTAGATTTCTAAACAGATTGACAAGAAATGCAAAAGCATTCGGTCTATATCGTCAGATTTTGGACGATGTAGGGCGAATGCTTTTTTTCTGTGTGACTGAAACATAATACACAGTCCATAGCGCCGGTTCTTAGAGACTGGTATGGTTTTCGTCAAATGTAACAAATGCAACCGTAAAAATTTCAATGTTCAATAAAAAATATTCTATGTTTTCTTTTTGCCACATTCGATATACTGTCAATATCACCAAGGAACACAGTAAAGCGTGTTAAAAAGAAGGGAGAAAACAATATGAACAGGAAAATCGTTACGATGCTTATGGCAATGGCAGTAAGCGTATCACTTACTGCATGTGGATCAGAAGGAACTTCATCATCAGGCAATACTGATGATGCGGCGGCAAATAATGAAGCGGCTGATGCAGCTGATGATACAGCCGATGATGCAGCGGATTCCGCGTCAGATTCCGTTTCTGGGATGGCGAACATGGATAAGCCGCTGGTATGGTTTAACCGCCAGCCATCCAACAGCTCAACAGGAGAGCTTGATATGGCAGCATTGAGTTTCAATGAAAGTACATACTATGTAGGCTTTGATGCAAATCAGGGTGCAGATCTTCAGGGTACTATGGTCATGGATTATATTAAGGAAAATATTGACAGTATTGACCGCAATGGGGACGGTGTGATTGGCTATGTTATGGCAATTGGCGATATCGGCCACAATGATTCCATTGCACGTACCAGAGGTATCCGTAAAGCGCTTGGCACAGGTGTGGACAAAGACGGCGATATTAACAGTGAACCGATCGGAACCAATACAGATGGAACTGCCACTGCAGTACAGGACGGCACGCTTGAGGTGGACGGACAAAGTTATACGATCCGCGAGCTGGCTTCTCAGGAAATGAAAAATTCCGCAGGCGCAACCTGGGATGCTGCAACAGCAGGAAACGCTATTGGCACATGGTCATCTTCTTTTGGTGAAGAGATCGATGTAGTTGTTTCAAATAATGACGGAATGGGTATGTCCATGTTTAATGCATGGTCAAACGATAATAAGGTACCGACGTTTGGATATGACGCAAACAATGATGCAGTAGCGGCGATTGCAGAGGGCTATGGCGGAACTATCAGCCAGCATGCGGATGTGCAGGCATATCTGACGCTTCGTGTACTGCGCAACGCTTTGGATGGCGTGGATGTTGATACAGGAATTGGAACTGCAGATAAAGCAGGCAATGTTCTGAGTGATGATGTATATGTATACAAGGCAGACGAACGCTCTTATTATGCATTAAATGTTGCAGTAACAGCAGAGAATTACCAGGATTTTACAGATTCCACGAAGGTATTTGCTCCGGTGTCCAATCAGCTTGATGAAGGCTCTCATGCAGTGAAAAAAGTATGGCTGGATATTTATAACGCGGCAGATAATTTCTTAAGCTCCACTTATCAGCCGCTGCTTCAGAATTATGATGATCTTCTGAATCTTGATATTGATTACATCGGCGGTGACGGACAAACCGAATCGAATATTACAAACCGTCTTGGGAATCCGAGCCAGTATGATGCATTTGCAATTAACATGGTGAAAACAGATAATGCGGCTTCCTATACGGCGCTGCTCAGCCAGTAATTAGAAATTGGGATCGTAACTGTAACCAGGGAGAAGCAATTCTCCCTGATTGTTTTAGGGCATGTCTGAAACGAGCAGTTTAATGCTCTTTGGGCGCATAAAAAGATGTGCCAGAAGGAGGAACGAATGGCAGATAAGAAAGAGGATACCATCTTATCGATACGCGGTATGAGTAAGTCCTTTGGCCGGAACAGAGTTTTAGACCGTATCAATCTGGATGTAAAGCGGGGAACGGTTATGGGGCTTATGGGAGAAAACGGCGCCGGTAAATCGACGATGATGAAATGTCTTTTTGGTACTTACCAAAAAGATGAAGGTAATATTTTTTTGGGAGGCAGGGAAGTAAATTTTTCGGGACCAAAGGATGCATTGGAAAACGGGATTGCAATGGTTCATCAGGAATTGAATCAGTGCCTGGAAAGAAATGTAATCGATAATCTGTTCCTGGGACGCTATCCGGTAAATTCCATGGGGATTGTAGATGAAAACAGGATGAAAAAAGAAGCCTCGGAATTGTTCCGGAAGCTGGGGATGACGGTGAATCTGACGCAGCCTATGCGGAATATGTCTGTATCCCAGCGGCAGATGTGTGAAATTGCCAAGGCAATTTCCTATAATTCAGAAGTGATTGTCCTTGATGAGCCGACATCTTCTCTGACTGTGCAGGAAGTGGATAAATTGTTTGAGATGATGCGTATGTTAAAAGAACAGGGGATTGCCCTGATTTATATTTCACATAAAATGGATGAAATCTTTGAAATCTGTGACGAGATATCTGTGCTGCGGGATGGAAATCTGGTTATGACAAAGAAAACAGAAGAAACGGATATGAATGAGCTGATTGCAGCTATGGTAGGACGTTCTCTGGAAAACAGATTTCCACCGGTCGATAATGTGCCAGGCGACGTGATTTTATCCGTGCAGCATCTGTCCACAAAATTTGAACCTCATTTACAGGATATTACCTTTGAAGTAAGAGAAGGAGAAATTTTTGGCCTGTACGGCCTGGTAGGCGCCGGGCGTACAGAGCTTTTAGAGACTATTTTTGGCGTGCGTGTGCGAGCGGCAGGACATGTTTATTTCGGCGGCCGCCTGATGAACTTTGGCAGTGCAAAGGAAGCGATGGATCATGGCTTTGCAATGATTACGGAGGAGCGGAAGGCTAACGGGCTCTTCTTGAAGGGAGATCTTACTTTTAATACAACAATTGCAAACCTGAACCAATATAAGAACAAGGTGGCTCTGTCTGATTCAAAAATGGTCAAAGCAACTGTAAATGAAATTAAAATTATGCATACAAAGTGTATGGGGCCGGAGGATATGATTGCAAGCTTATCCGGGGGAAACCAGCAAAAAGTTATTTTCGGGAAATGGTTAGAGCGCAATCCGCAGATTTTTATGATGGATGAACCGACAAGAGGAATTGATGTCGGCGCGAAATACGAAATCTACGAATTGATTATCAATATGGCAAAACGCGGCAAGACGGTTCTTGTTGTCTCTTCTGAAATGCCGGAAATTCTTGGAATTACAAACCGTATCGGCGTTATGTCAAACGGGCGGCTTTCCGGAATTGTCAATACGAAAGAAACGAATCAGGAAGAACTGTTAAGGCTCAGTGCAAAATACCTATAATGAGGGAGATGGACTTATGGCAAATGGAAACGATAAAACTCTTACGGCAGAACAGGAGAAAAAACTGCGTCAGCCGATAGATGAGTATATAGGCAAAATTCAGAAAAAGATTGATATTTTGAGAGCGGATGGGACAGATCAGGTCGTTTCTCTGCAAAACCATATGGATGCAGTAAAAAGAGACCGATCCCTGTCAAAGGGAGAAAAAGAAACAAGGCTTGCAGACGACAGCTCCCGGTTAAGAAAAGCGAAAACGGTGGAAGAAGAAAATAAAAAAGAGATTGCGGCTCTGATTGCCAGCGCTGAAGTATATCTGAAAGAACATTATGACAGGGATTATTACCAGCCGGTAAAAGCCAGCTGTGAGCGGGAGAAAGAAGCGGCAAAGGAGCGTTACAGGCAAAGGCAAAGCGCATTGCATCAGGAGCATCAGAAACTGCTTGCAGGTCTTTCTGGCAAGCAGGAGATAAAAGAAGAAAATTATGTATATAAAAATCGTCTGTTTGACGCAAAAATGGAGCTGGAAAAAGAGCTTCAACAGGTGAAGGACAGAAAACATGCGGCTTATACGCACAAATACCATTTGATTGATCTGCTCCGTATGTCCAAATTTACGCTGGCAGAGTCCAGGGCGCAGAAATGGGAAAATTACAAATATACATTTAACCGCAGGTCATTTCTTCTGCAGAACGGTTTGTATATTGCAATTGTTTTAATTTTTATTATGCTCTGCGCGATTACGCCTGTAGTAAAAAATGTGCCGCTGCTGACATATAACAATGTATTAAATATTCTGCAGCAGGCTTCTCCGCGTATGTTCCTTGCGCTTGGCGTCGCAGGGCTGATTCTTCTGACCGGTACCGATCTCTCGATTGGGCGTATGATCGGCATGGGAATGACAACTGCAACGATTGTTATGCATCAGGGAGTGAATACAGGCTCTGTATTTGGGCATATGTTTGACTTTACAGGTATGCCTGTCGGGGCAAGAGTCATTCTGGCGCTGTTGTTATGCGTGATTTTATGTACATTTTTTACGACGATTGCAGGTTTCTTTACGGCAAAGTTTAAGATGCATCCTTTTATTTCCACAATGGCAAATATGCTGGTTATTTTCGGGCTTGTTACCTATGCGACAAAGGGTGTGTCCTTTGGTGCGATTGAACCGGCAATTCCAGGTATGATTATTCCAAAGATCAATGGATTCCCGACGATTATTCTCTGGGCGGCAGCCGCAATTGCCATTGTATGGTTTATCTGGAATAAAACAACATTTGGCAAAAATCTCTACGCTGTAGGCGGAAATCCGGAAGCAGCGGCAGTTTCCGGTATTTCGGTGTTCCGCGTTACAGTAGGCGCATTTATTCTGGCTGGGATTTTGTATGGCTTTGGCGCCTGGCTGGAATGTGCCAGAATGGTAGGTTCCGGCTCTGCCGCTTATGGGCAGGGATGGGAGATGGACGCGATTGCGGCCTGTGTAGTCGGAGGCGTTTCTTTTACTGGCGGTATTGGTAAAATATCCGGCGTGGTAGTAGGTGTATTTATTTTTACGGCGCTGACCTATTCACTTACAATTCTGGGCATTGATACCAATCTGCAGTTTGTATTCTCTGGTATTATTATTCTTGTGGCAGTTACGTTAGACTGTCTGAAATATGTTCAGAAAAAATAAAGATGACATAGCACAGTGAAAAGAGCCAGAGTTTTTATCTGGCTCTTTTAGGCGCTTACGGGAAGGCAGATTGCCTGTTTGGAAGCGTTTACATCTGGCAGGGATTTTGCTATAATATA
The DNA here is from genome assembly GCA_910588565.1 of uncultured Lachnospiraceae bacterium. Classification (GTDB taxonomy): domain Bacteria; phylum Bacillota; class Clostridia; order Lachnospirales; family Lachnospiraceae; genus Roseburia_B. Next base: position 1,204 of record CAJUPF010000003.1, on the reverse strand, counting down.
TCTGGAATATAAGCCAAATTACAAAGCTATGGAGAAGGAGATATGGATATCTATACAGTGCTTCTTGTAGACGATGAAGAAGAAGTAATACAGGTGATTATGAAGAAAATTAACTGGGAAGGGCTGGGCTTTTCTGTGATTGGATATGCCTGCAACGGTGTAAAGGCCTTAGAGCTGGTGGAGGAATATCAGCCGGATGTGGTTATAACGGATATTAAAATGCCCTATATGGATGGAATTGAGTTGTCCAATCATATTAAAGCGGAATTTCCTATGACTAAGCTGCTGTTTTTTACTGGGTTTGATGAATTTGAATATGCCAGAGAGGCAATTCACCTCGAAGTGGAAGAATATATACTAAAGCCGGTAAATTCACGTGAGCTGACCGATATATTTTCAAAATTGAAGACAAAACTGGATCAGGAAATCAGTGAAAAGCAGAATGCGGAGATACTTCAAAAATACTACATGGAGTCTTTGCCGATTCTGCAGGCAAACTTTTATTCCGGACTGATCGAAGGGAGAATCCAAAAGGATGAGATTTCCAGGTATCTGTCGGATTACCAGATTTCCGTTGCTGGTCCGTATTTTTGCTGCCTGGTCATCCATACCTCGAAAAGCCAGGTACCGGAGAAACTGAATCCCCTGCTGGTTTCCGCATCCGTCCAGAAGCAGGCCAAAGAACGCTTAGGAGAAAAGTGGCAGGTGAAATGCTTTCCGTATCTGGGCAATACGGTTTTGATTGCGCAGCTGAAAAGTGAGCAGGAAATTTCAGAGCTGACGGATGAATGTGACAGGTTTTGCCGATATATCCGTCGGAGGAGTATCTGAACACGGAAGATTAAATTTGCTATAAAAAAGTATTTTCTTTTTTGGGAAAATGTGCTATGAGTGAAACCAGATAAGGAGAATACTAAAAATTGTGTTTAAGACAACGTTTGACTGTACCCGCCGAAGAAGAACAGCCCATAGGCATATGGGGACAGCGGCAGGCAGGGCGCTTAGCTTGCCGACATTGACAGGCAGGCGCAGGAACGCTTTGAAAGGCTCATAGACGGCATGAAACAGGCACAGGGTATCACAAACAGCTAAAGACAGAAAACGCTTTAGAATGGACAGGAAGAATGAATAATATAAGGGCGTGTGAGAGAGATTGTATATGATGAAATCATTTACGCATAGACAGCAAGGCGACAGAGGGGAA